>DASUGK010000110.1:0-27854 GCA_036274075.1 Steroidobacteraceae bacterium
CCTGTCGGATTCGCCCGATAGAAAATGACCTCGATGCGGGGCGACGGGTCCCGTCTTTGCTGCCATCCGCGTCGGCCGCGGCGAGTTAGCCTCGACGCGTGGTCTTCAGGGGCCGCGCCCGCCAGCCGCAACGAAGACGACGGGTGTCAGCTCGCCGAGGCGGCCTGCGAATGCGCACTTTCCACCCGTTCGTGCGCTGCGAAGCGAATGGCAACACGGCGAGGCGGCAGGCGGAAACCCTGATGCGCCAGACTTACGCAACTGTAAGTTGTCGTCGAGCCCCGCCATGGCGATACTCTTCGCCTGCGGAGGCCCTGCCTGATTCGACGTAATCGTCGCCTGATCGTCCAACTGCTGTCGCTGGCGTTCCTGTTCGCCCAGCTCGGCATGGCCGTGCATGCGAGCACGCATCTCAAGGCCGAACCGCACGGCGCGCCCACCCAGCTCTGCGGCCACTGCCTCTCGTTCGCGCCGCTGCAGAACGTGGTGGGTGGCGGTGCCACAGTCCTCCTGCCGGCAGTGGTTTCCCACGACCACGTCCTGGTCGCCGAAGCGACCTCGTTCGCGCCGCGCGGCACCGGCGCGTCCTTCCAGTCTCGCGGACCTCCCGCTTCCTTCTGAAAGCCCGTTGACGCACACGCGGCGCTCCTGCGCCCGCGTGTTTGTTGGTTTTCCGAAGGAGTATTCCATGAGGGATTTCAAGCCCGTGGTGGCGTTGATAGCGCTTTCCACGTTGCCTGCCATGGCGCCGGCCGCCGATGACGCCGCGGCCCTGCGCGCCGAATTGCAGGCACTGAAGAGCGACTACGACTCGCGCGTCGATGCACTCGAAGCGCGCATCAAGCAACTCGAAGCCGCGAATGCGGCAGCAGCGGATGCAGCCCTGGCGGTGGCGGCTGCGCCGCCGCCCACCCCGGAGCCGGCGCCCGGCGGAACACCGGCGGGCAATGCCTCGGCGTTCAACCCGGCGATCTCGCTGATCCTGGGCGGCAGCGTCACCGGCTCGTCGCGTGATCCCGCCGATTGGCACATCGCCGGTTTTCCGCCGGCCGGCGACGAAATCGGTCCCGGCGAACGCAGCTTCAATCTCGGCGAATCGGAGCTGACCTTCACCGCCAGCATCGATCCGTATTTCTCCGGCGTGCTCACGGCCGCCATCACCGCCGACAACGAGATCGAAGTGGAAGAGGCGTACTTCCGCACGACTGCGCTCGCTGACGGTGTCACGCTCAAGGGCGGCCGCTTCTTCTCGGGTTTCGGCTACCTCAACGAGGTGCATGCACATGCGTGGGACTTCGTCGACCAGCCGCTCGTGTACCAGGCGATGTTCGGCGGACAGTACCGCCAGGAAGGCCTGCAGGTGAAGTGGCTCGCTCCCACCGACCTGTTCCTCGAGTTCGGCGCCGAGACCGGCAACGGCGCCAGCTACCCGGCCACCCGGCTCGAGAAGAACGGCTTCAACGGCGCCACCTTGTTTGCCCATGCCGGCGGCGACATCGGCGAATTCGCCAGCTGGCGTGCCGGCGTTTCGTGGCTGACGCAGAAAGCCGAAGGGCGCGAAGGCGGCATTGAAGACGCGGAGGGCGTGCCGCTGTTCGAGCAATTCTCGGGCGACTCCGACACCTGGGTGATCGATGGTGTGCTCAAGTGGGCGCCGACACCGCGGCGGCAGCTCAAGCTGCAGGCTGAGTACATGCGCCGCCGCGAGAGCGGCGAGATCGCCGATTCGACCGGCCTCGTGCTCGCGGATGACTACCGCAACACGTCGTCCGGCTGGTACCTCCAGAGCGTCTATCAATTCGCGCCACGCTGGCGCGTGGGCGCACGTTACGACGCTCTCGATTCGGGTACGCCCAGCTACTTGCTCGCGCCACCGGACCTGATCGGCGCCAACCCCGATCGATTCTCGGTGATGCTCGACTGGAATCCCAGCGAGTTCTCGCGGCTGCGCGCGCAGTACGACTGGGACGACGCACGCGATGAAGCCGAGTCGGATCGCATCTGGCGCATCCAATACGTCTACGGCATCGGCGCGCACGGCGCGCACAAGTACTAGGTGTTCCTCATGAAGAAACTCATTCGTGTTCTCGCATTGTCGCTGGCCGCAGCGGCCAGCCTTCCGGCAAACGCCGCGCTCAAGGTGCTGGCCACCACGCCCGACTGGGGCGCGCTGGCGCAGGAACTCGGCGGCGACCGGGTCAACGTGTACGTCGCCACCACGGCGCTGCAGGACGTGCACCGCGTGGAGGCCAGGCCGAGCCTCGTGGCCCGTGCGCGCAGCGCGGATCTGGTGGTGGCGACCGGCGCCGAGCTCGAGGTGGGCTGGCTGCCGGTGCTCATCCAGGAATCCGGCAACGCGAAGATCCAGCGCGGCGCGCGTGGTTACTTCGAGGCGGCATCCGCGCTGAGTCTGCTCGAAGTGCCGTCACAGGTGGATCGCGCGATGGGCGACATCCATCCGTATGGCAACCCGCATGTGCATCTCGATCCGCACAACATCCGCGCCGTGGCGCATGCGCTGACCGCGCGGCTGTCGCAGCTCGATCCCGGCCAGGCGGCGTACTACGCGAGCAGGGCGCAGGAATTCGATGCCCGCTGGGATGGAGCCATCAGGGCATGGGAGGGGAAGGCGGCGCCACTCAAGGGCGTGAAAGTGGTGATCCTGCATCGCGACCAGGTGTACCTGTGCCAGTGGTTAGGCCTGGTCGAAGTGGCGTCGATCGAGCCGAAACCCGGCGTGCCGCCGACCGCGGCGTATCTCGGCACCCTGGTGGGCAGGCTCACCACGACGCCGCCGAAGCTGATCCTGCTCAATGCCTACAACGATCCCAAGGCCGCCAACTGGCTCGCCGAACGCATGCACGTGCCTGCAGTAGTGCTGCCGTTCTCGGTGGGCGGCAGTGACCGCGCCAAAGATCTGTTCGGTTTGTTCGACGACACGCTCGACAAGCTGCTGGCGGCGCTCAAATGAACGACATGCTCGCCGACTTCAGCATCCTGGTACCCGCGCTGGTCGCGGGCCTGCTGGTTGCCGTCTCGCACGTACCGCTCGGCCAGCAGGTGTTGTCGCGCGGCATCGTGTTCATCGACCTCGCCGTCGCGCAGGTCGCGGCACTCGGCGTGATCATCGCCAGCACGTTCGAGCTGCCCGTAGAAGGTTGGGGTGCACAAATTGCCGCCGGCACGGCTGCGCTCGCGGGAGCGCTGCTGCTCACCTGGACGGAACGCAAGCGGCCCGAGGTGCAGGAAGCGCTCATCGGCATCCTGTTCGTGCTGGCCTCGACCGCGCAGATCCTGCTG
This sequence comes from Steroidobacteraceae bacterium, assembly GCA_036274075.1. GTDB lineage: Bacteria > Pseudomonadota > Gammaproteobacteria > Steroidobacterales > Steroidobacteraceae > CADEED01. The sequence continues at coordinate 3,301 of DASUGK010000110.1, forward strand.
CTGGCGAACAATCCGCACGGCGGTGACAACCTCAGGGACCTGCTCGTGGGCCAGATCCTGTGGGTGTCCGATGCCCAACTCGTGCGTACCGCGATTCTCACGGCCGTCTTTGCACTGGTCTGGTTCACGATGCGCGGGCGCATCGGCCGCATCGGCTTCTACGTGCTGTTCGCCATCGTGGTGACCGCCTCGGTGCAGCTCGTCGGTGTGTACCTGGTGTTCACCACGCTCATCGTGCCGGCCGTGGCGACCTACCGGCATGCGCCACGGCGTCAGCTCGCGCTCGGCTATGCGCTGGCCGCGGGCAGTTACATCGTGGGCCTCGGCGCATCGGTGCTCACCGACCTGCCCTCGAGCCCCGTCATCGTGTGGGCCATGGCGCTTCTCGGACTGCTGCTGCACCTGGCCGGGAACAAAGCAATCGCGCCGCCGCATGCCGGCGGCCATCGGCCGTCAGACAAAGGCGACGCCGATCCCGGATGACCGCCGACTGGTGAACGCGGGAGGGCTGGCCGACCTTCAATGAAATGGCCGCGCATGCGTTCGAATATCCGGGTGTCAGAGGTTCGATGCGGATCGAGCCGCAGCCCGATGGGCGGCACAAGATCACCGTGACGCCGCAGGCCGGCTTCCGCGTGCCGCGCACCAGTTGGGTGACGTCATACCCGCTGCCGCTCATCCTCAAGCTGTACGCCGCCAAGGACGTCACCATCGTCGACGAGATCATGCGCGAGGAGGACTCGCGCTACGTCGAACGCGCGCTGCGCAACCAGGTGCTGAGTTATGCCAGCCCCGCGACGTTTGCCGGAAAGCGCGTACTCGATTTCGGCTGCGGCTCGGGCGCCTCCACGCTGGTGCTCAGCCGGCTGCTGCCGGATTGCGAGATCGTCGGCATCGAGCTGGATCCGCGGCTGTTGCAGGTCGCGCGCATTCGCGCCGAACATTTCGGCCGCGCCTCGCTGCGTTTCCTGCAATCACCCTCCGGCGACTCGCTGCCACCGGAACTCGGCGAATTCGACTTCATCATGTTCAACGCGGTGTTCGAACACCTGCTGCCGGAGGAGCGCCCGCGGCTGCTGCCACTGGTCTGGGAACGCCTGCGCCCAGGCGGCGTGATGTTCCTCAACCAGACGCCGTACCGGTATTCGCTGGTCGAAGTGCACACCACCGGCGGGATGCCGTTCATCAACTACCTGCCGGATGCGGCGACCCTGTGGGCCGCGCGCCGTTTCTGCAAACGCGTGCGGCCCGATGAAACCTGGGAATCACTGCTGCGGCGTGGCATCCGCGGCGGCACCGTGCCGGAAATCCTCGGGCTGCTCGGCGGACCGAAACACGCCGAATTGCTGCGGCCGTCACCGGAAGTCGGAGACCGCATCGACCTGTGGCTCGGCTCCCTGTCTAAGCGCCATGCGCTCCTCAAGCGCTCCATCTGGATGTCGCTGAAGACCATCAAGTGGCTCAGCGGCCGGGAAATCACGCCCACCCTGTCGCTGGCGATCCGGAAGCTGGGATAACTCCGGGCGCCTGCGGCTAGAATGCCGCCCCACGCGCCCGTAGCTCAGTTGGATAGAGCACCTGGCTTCGAACCAGGTGGTCGGGAGTTCGAATCTCTCCGGGCGCGCCATACCGCATCCATTCGCCTTCCCCCCGCATCTTGAGGTACACGGGATACATTCATCGGGAGGCAATCATGGAACTGGGCGCTTTGGGCTTCTGGCTATTCATCGCCGCGATCATCGTCGCCGGCGTCTGGGAGAAGTCGCGCCGCGAGGCGGAAAGGCACGAAACCCTGCGACGGATCGTGGAGAAGACGGGCACGATCGACGAAGCCAAGCTGAAGGAGCTCTTCACTGCAGCGCCTGCCGAGGAGAGTAAACCCGGCAGTGGGTATCGCAGTCTGCGCATCACGGGTGTGATCGTCATGTTCCTGGCCGCGGGGCTTGCGATCATTTTCGCCACGATCGGGCTGATGTTCGGTGACCGCCAGGCAATCGCAGCCCTGGCGATTGCGGCGGCCCTCGCGCTGGTGGGATTGGGCATCTTCTTTTCGTCGCGGTTCGCCGAACTCCCTCCTGGTTCCCAGAACGAACACAAGTCACTCTAGGTGGAGAGCCGTCTCGCGGCCGCCGACCTGCAAAGGGCGGCCGACACCCTGGTGATCGCACTGGCGTGTGCCGGTGATGACAGCGCCTTCGCCGAGTTGATGCGCCGACGGCAGGCGCGCGTGCGCAAGTTCATGTATCACCTTTGCCGGCAGACGGCGCTGGGTGACGACCTGGCGCAGCAGGTCTTCCTGACGGCCTGGCGTTCGATGCCGCGGCTGCGCAGCGCCGCCGCATTCGACGGCTGGCTGAAGCGGATCATGGTGAACGTCTGGCTGCAGGAAATCAGGCGCGGCAAGCCCGCCACCGTCAGCGACCTGGACTTCGCGGATCTCGCGGTCCATCACGACGGCACGGCGGCGCGCATGGACCTCGACGCCGCGTTGTCGACGCTGCCGCCGGACATGCGCATCTGCGTCGTGCTGGCGTACGACGAGGGCCAGTCTCACCCGGAAATCGTTGCGCTCACCGGCCTGCCCCTGGGCACGGTGAAATCACACATCGCGCGCGGCGCCGCGCGTCTGCGGGAAATACTCGCGGGATATGGAGAAGTGTCATGAGCCATCAGGATGGATTCGACACGCGGCTGGCAGCCCACTTCGAGCGGGAGCACCGTCATGTTCCGGCTGATGTCTTCGTCGCCATTACGATGCGGAAGGTGCGCGCGGGACGCCGGCGCAGGGAAGTCATGCGCGTGGGATGGTTTGCCGCGGTGCTCGTCCTGGCTGTCATCGCGTCGCCATGGCTGATCGCCGGCGTCGCGAGCCTGAACGATGCACTGGAATCCGTGCTGACCTGGGGGCAGCCTGTCCTGTGGGTCCTGGGCACCGTGGCCGGGCTCGCCGTGCTGGTAACCAGAGTGCGCAGCCGCTGAGGACGGCCAGATCACCCCATGTTCAACTGCCACGACACCCCGAACCTGTCCGCCACCCACGCGAATAGTTTGCTGAACCCGTAATCATCGAGCGGCATGAAGACATGCCCGCCGGCGGACAGCCTCTCCACCAGAACGCGCATGCGCTCCTTCGACGTGCACTGCACGAACAGCGAAATCGCCGGCGTGAACGAGAAGGCATGTTTGACCGTGCTGTCCGTGCACATGATGGTCTGGCCGGCGATCGAGAACCTGGCGCGGCTCACCGTGCCTTCCGCGCCCTCGGCTCCCTTGCCATACCGGGCAATCTCGATGACCTCGGAGGCGGGAAACAGCGAGACGTAGAAGCGCATGGCTTCCTCGGCCTTTCCGTCGAACATCAGGAAGGGTACGACCTGGTCGCTCATCGGGTATACCTCATACCGTGCCAGAACCTACACGCGGGCCACACTGTCGGCCATTTGGCTGACCGCCCGGCGCGCATGCGGCTTGCGCCTACAGCCCCGGGCGGGCACGCGGTCGGGAACATTTCCCCATAAAGGGGCATTCTTTGGCCATGAACCCCGAAATCCGCACCCTCAGCAGCCCGCGGCCCGCCGCCTGGCGCACCCTCAGCGACCTGCCGGACGACCGTCTGGTCGAACTCGCCCGCACCCATGACCGGGCCGCCTTCGAGGCGCTGATGCGCCGGCACAATCGCCGGCTGTTCCGCGTGACGCGCACCATCCTGCGCGATGCGGATGCCGCGCAGGATGCGGTGCAGGAGGCCTATCTACGCGCCTTCACCAAGCTGGACAGCTACCGGCCCACCGGCAAGTTCAGCGCCTGGCTGACTCGCGTGGCGCTCAACGAGGCGCTGATGATCCGGCGCCGCGACCGCAGCGATACCGTTTCCATCGACGATATCGGCGAGGAACTGGTGAGTCCTTCCGACCCGTCCGCGACCGAGTCGCCGACCGCGGACCAGTTCGTCGAGGCCGCGCACGCGCGGGCGCTGCTGGAGCACGCCATCGACGCGTTGCCCGAGAATTTCCGCATGGTGTTCGTGCTGCGCGTGGTCGAGGGTCTCGACGTGCGCGAGACCGCCGAATGCCTGGAGCTCAACGCCAACACGGTGCGTACGCGGCTGTTCCGCGCGCAGCGGCAATTGCGCGGCGAGCTGTCGCGCCGCCTGCAGAGTGAAAGCTCGGAGATCTTCGACTTCGGTGCCGAGCGCTGCGATCACGTGGTGGAGACCGTGCTGGCGCGACTGCCGGGTTGAATTCACCACCATGGCCATGCGCAGCCTGAACGGCCGCAGCACGCAGTTGCCGCGCGCCACCTTGCACCCGCCGCAGATGGCGGGGTGGGTGAGCGACCGGCCGCGGCGCCGTTATTCCGGCGCCAGTTCCTCGAGCGGAATCACCGGCGAACGCTTGACCGTCTCGAGGACGATGGACGAGGTCACGTCGCGCACGCCCGGCACGCGCAGGAGACGGCGCATGGTGAAGTCCGACAAGGCTTCGATATCGCGCACGATGACGTGCAGCAGGAAGTCCATCTCGCCGGTGACCGTGTAGCAGGCCACCACCTCCGGCCGGTCGATCAGGGTCCGCCGGAAGCGCTCGACGATTTCGTCGGTGTGCTGCTCCAGCTTGATCTGCACGATGGCCTGGATGGTCTGGCCGGCCCGCTTGGGGTCGACGATGGCCGCATACCCCTGGATCAGCCCGGCGGTTTCGAGCTGGCGGATCCGCCGCGCGCAGGGAGTGGGTGACAGGCCCACCTGTTCCGCGAGGTCGGTGACGCTGATACGCCCGTCGCGTTGCAGCACATCCAGGATTCGTCGATCTGTCTTGTCCAGCTTCATATTTGGCGATTTTATCCAGATATCACCGGATTGATAGGGAAAAGACGCGCCAAATACGAGTTTCACCGACAGTAATAGCCATTTTCCGTCAAGGCGAGCAGGGGATGATGCGCGCCATGGCTCGATTACCCGTCGCCCCCACCCAGGCGGCCGTGAAACTGCGTGGCGACTACGCCAGCGCCGCGGCCGACTTCCGGGTCCAGCAGAACTACGACAGCTACACCGACGAAGAGCAGGCCATCTGGCGCACGCTCTACGAGCGGCAGTCGGCACTGATGGCCGAGCACGCGGCGCCGGAATTCATGGCCGGCCTGCGCTTGTTAGGCGCCGACGCGCACAGCATCCCGGTGCTGGAAGAGGCCAGCGAGCGCCTGCAGCGCCTCACGGGCTTCGAAGTCATCGGCGTGCCGGGCCTGATCCCCGAGGCCGACTTCTTCGCGCACCTGGCCGAGCGCCGCTTCCCGGTCACGGTGTGGATGCGCCGCCGCGATGAGCTGGATTACCTCGTCGAACCCGACCTGTTCCACGACTTCTTCGGACACCTGCCCATGTTGGCCCACACGGTGTTCGCGAACTTCATCCAGGCCTATGGCGCGATCGGCGCGCACGCGCGCGAACCCGCGGCGCTGAAGATGCTGGCCCGGCTGTACTGGTACACCGTGGAATTCGGCCTGGTCACGACCTCGCGCGGCCTGCGCGCCTACGGCGCCGGCATCCTTTCCTCGAGCGGCGAAACCATCTACGCCACCAAGGCCGATGGCCCGGCGCGGATCGCGTTCGACCTGCAGCGGGTGCTGCGTACCAACTACCTCATCGACGCCTACCAGAAGACCTACTTCGTGCTCGAGGACATCGAACAGTTGTTCGACAGCGTGCTGGCCGCGGACTTCGAGGAGCTGTTCGCGCAGGCGCACCTGCCGGCCTACGAGCCGGATGCGCGCCTGCCCTCCGACCAGCCCATCACGCGCCTGGCCGCGGCCTCTTGATCCGCCCCTGTTGAGGTAAGCTGCGGCGCCCGCATGCCGAGCGCCCGCGATTCCAATTCCAATCTCGCCGTCACGCTCCGCCGCATCGATCTCGATCGCGGCGGGCGCGCCGTGCTGCGCGATGTGGATTGGCAGATCCGGCCCGGCCAGCGCTGGCTGCTGATCGGTGGCAACGGTGCCGGCAAGACCCAGCTGCTCAAGCTGATCTCGGGTGCCGTGTGGCCCAAGCCTACCGCGCGCGGCCTGCGGCGCTATCGCCTGCACGGCGAGAGTTTCGACACGCCGGCCGGCGTCGCCGACGAGATCGCCTACGTCGGCGCGGAACGCCAGGACCGCTACGAACACTACGACTGGAATTTCCGCGCGCTCGAAGTGGTGGGCACCGGCCTGCAGCGCACCGACATCCCGATGCGCGCACTGACGGCCGCGGAACAACGCCGCGTCGCGGGGTTGTTAGGGCGGCTGGGCGTCGCGCATCTCGCCGAGCGGCGCTTCCTCACGCTGTCGTATGGCGAGCGCCGCCTGGTGCTGATCGCACGCGCGCTCGCCAGCCGGCCCCGGCTGCTGCTGCTCGACGAGGTGGCCAACGGGCTGGACGCCCGCAACCACCAGCGGTTCCTGGCGTGGCTGGCCGGCACGGCGAGTTCCGCCATGCCTTGGGTCTTCGCGACGCACCGGCTCGGTGACGTGCCGGACGTGATGACGCACCTGCTCGAACTCGAGCGCGGGCGCGTGGTCCGTTCGGGTGCCATGCGCGCGCCGCGCGCGCGGGAACGGCTGAAGCAGGAAGCGCCGGCGTTCCTCGCGCAGGCGGCGCGCCGCCGCCGCGCGCGGCCGGAGCGCCGCCGCATCATCGTCGCGCTGCGCCGCGCGGATGTGTTCGTCGACGACGTGCACATCCTGCGCGGCATCGATCTCGAGGTGGCGGCGGGGGAGTGCTGGGTGGTGCACGGGCCCAACGGCTCCGGCAAATCGACGCTGCTGCGCACGCTGTATGGCGATCACGCCGTGGCTTCGACGGGCAGCATCCGGCGCGAGGGCATCGTGCCGGGCGTGTCGCTCGAGACTTTCAAGCTGCGCACCGCGTACGTGGCGCCGCACTTGCAGACCTGGCATCAGCCGAAGATGCCGGCGATGGAAGCGGTGGCGTCGGGGCGCTACGCGAGCATCGGGCTCAACGATCCCATCACGGCCGGCGACCGCAAGCACGCCGAACGCGCCTTGCGACGCTTCGGGATCTTCGGACTGCGCCAGCGCACGCTGGCGGAGCTGTCGTATGGGCAGGCGCGCCGCGTGCTGTTCGCGCGCGCCTGGGCGCGCGAGCCGGCGCTGGCGCTGCTGGATGAGCCGTTCGCCGGGCTCGATCGCGCCACGCGTGCCGACCTCGCGCGGCGGCTCAACGACTGGCTGGACGCGGGCGGGAGCTGCGTGATCGCCACGCATCATCGCGACGAATGGCCGGCACACACCACGCATGTACTGGAGCTCGAGCAGGGGCGTGCCGTGGCATGCCATGCTCTGGGGGACGCATGAGAAGACGCGCTTACATCCTGGTTTTCGCCGGCCTCCTGCTCGGGGGCGCGGCGCTTTATTACTTCGTCGGCAACCGGGAGAAGACGCTGGCCGTGAAGCTGGTACCGGGTCCCCCGCAGCCTCGCGTGTCGCTCGGCGAAGCGGGGGTGGACCCGCAGGCCGTCGAGGCGGCGGTGTCCTATGCGGCGGCTCGCAACACGCGTGCACTGGTCGTGGGCCGCGGCGGGCACATCGTGTTCGAGAAGTACTGGGGCGACACGACGTTCGATACGCTGGTCGACCCCGGCTTCACGCCAGTGCTGACAGCGCTCGCAGTGGGCACTGCCATGAACGACCGGCTCATCATGAGTCTCGACGCGCCGCTGTCTGACTACCTGCCGGATGCCGATGCGACCCGGGGCGCGATCACGCTGCGCGAGCTGCTGGCGCAGGATCCGGTGGGCATGCCCATCGGCGAGAACACCGACCATCTGGCTTTCGTGCTGGAGCGGATGACCAAGCAGAAATATTCGAACCTGGTGGTCGATCGGTTGTGGAAGCCCATGGAAGGCGGCCCGCTCGAGTTTCGTGTCGCGGACAACGGGCTGCGGCCGGGTGGCGTGAGCGCGGGCTGCTGCGTGCGCGCCAGGATCGGCGACTGGATGCGCATCGGCGAAATGCTGGCCCACGATGGCGTGTTCCAGGGCAACCAGTTCACGCCGCCGCGTTTCGTCCAGCTCATGATGCGCCCCGCGCACCGCGGCTCACCGCGCGGCTATTTCACGCGCGTGGACGGCGGATTCGCGGCGCAGGACGTCGCGTGGCTGGAAGGGCTTGGCAAGCAGCGGCTGTGGATCGTGCCGTCGTTGCGGCTGACCATCCTGAGGATCGGTGACGCCCCGCCGGAGTCGGCAGGCTGGGACGAGGCCATGATCCCCGACACCATCATCCGCGGCACCAGCGGCTGGCAACCCCGTCGCGCCAACGACACCCCCGACCCCAAGAACTTCGCCCCGCACTGAGTAAGACGGCGCCGTCGTACCGGCACCGTCTTGCCCGTCACAGGACCATCGAGGTTTCGAAGATTTCGATGGCCTGGCCGACGATCCAGACGCCGTCGAGTTTGCCGTCGGTGAACTCCAGTTCCACGTCGACGCGGCCGGCGCGATGCACGTGGTGGCCCTGCGCGCCGGTGAACTGCGCGGTGGCGCCCGAATGCGGCAGCAGGCCCTGCTCGGCGAGGTACGCGCCTAACAATCCATGCGCATTGCCGCTGACCGGGTCTTCCGGGATGCCGAGCGCCGGGCAGAACATGCGCGACTCGGTGAGGCAGCCCGACATGGCATGCGACAGCGTGAACACGAAGAAGCCGGCCGCGCCGAGCTGGGCGGAGAGCGTCGTGAGCCGCGAGAAATCGGGCTTGAGCTGCTTCAGCTGCTCGGTGCTGCGCACGCCGATCAGCAGGCGCGTGCCCGCGCCGCCGACGATGCGCAGCGGGCAGCGCGTGTCGATGTCGCCGGTCGACAGCGCCAGCGCATCGAGCACCGCGAGGCGCTCGCGGTCGTTGAGCTGCCGCCCGAGTGGCGGCGCCGGCTGGCGCACGGCGATGCGCCGCGTCGCGCCTTCGCCGCGCACCTCGACGTCGACGACGCCGGATTTCTGCCGCTGCCGCACGCGGCCGCCCCGCGCGCCGCGCTCGCGCGACAACACGAAGTGGGTCGCGACCGTGGCGTGGCCGACGAAACCGGCCTCGGTACGCGGCGTGAAGAAACGCACGCGCAACTCGTGGTCGGTGCCATCGGGCTTCAGCACGAACGCCGTGTCGGCGTTGTTGAGCTCGCGCGCGATGGCGAGCATCTCGGCATCGGTGAGTGAGTCCGCGTCGAGCACGACACCCGCCGGATTGCCCGTGAAGCGCTCGGTGGTGAACGCGTCGACCTGGAATATGCGGATGCGGCGGCTCATGCGGGCCGCGAATTCTACCCGCAAACCGACGGCACTCAAGGTGCTTTTCCGCTAAGATCCGCCTCGCCTCGGGGTGGCCCCTGCTTGTGCGGGGGCCTGAGATGCGGATGGGCCGCGAACCCGTAGAACCTGATCCGGCTAGTACCGGCGGAGGGATAGGAATGCACGTCTTGTTACGCGCCGCGGGCGCAATTTCAATCTTGTTTGTCGTCACGGCTGCGGCCGCCGCGGGGAACGATCCGCTCGACGAGATCGTGGTCACCGCCGACCTGCGCGAGAAGAGCCTGCAACAGTTGCCGGCCAGCGCCACGGTGCTCGACGCACACACGCTGGACGTCGCCGGCGTGCAGCATTTCCAGGACGTCCTCGGGCTCGTGCCCAATCTCAACTGGGCCGCGGGCACGTCGCGCCCGCGTTATTTCCAGCTGCGTGGCATCGGCGAACTCGAGCAGTGGCAGGGCGCGCCGAATCCGTCGGTGGGTTTCCTCATCGACGGCATCGACTTCTCGGGCGTCGGCATGCCGGCGGCGCTGGCGGACGTCGACAGCATCGAAGTGCTGCGCGGCCCGCAGGGCACCGCGTACGGCGCGAATGCACTGGCCGGCCTGATCGCGGTGAACACGCGGGCGCCGCGCCGCGACGCCGAGGCCAATGCGCGCGTGTCGTTCGGCGATTACGGCACCTACGGCGTCAACGGCGTGCTCGGCGGCGCGCTCGGAGACGGCGAGGCCGCCTGGCGCTTCAGCGCGGGCAATTATCGCAGCGACGGCTTTCGCCGTGACTCCTATCTCGATCGCGACGATACCAATGGTTACGACGAGAGCAGCGCGCGCCTGCGCGTGAGCGCACGTCCGTCCGAGACCCTGCGCGTCGACGCCACCGCCCTGTGGGTGGACCTCGACAACGGCTACGACGCGTTCGCGATCGACAACTCGCGCGTCACGCTGTCCGACAAGCCGGGCCAGGACACGCAACGCGTCTACGCCGGCGCGCTGCGCATGGATTACACCGGCGCGGATACGTTCGACCTCGTGAGCCGCACGGCCCTCGGCGACTCGCGCAGCATCTACTCCTTCGACGGTGACTGGGGCAACGACGAGAGCTGGGGCCCGTATGCTCCGTATGACTATTTCCAGCGCTTCGACCGCGACCGGCGCACCCTGAGCGAAGACCTGCGCCTGGTGTCGCGCGCCTCGGTGGACGCCGGCGCGGGCTTCGCATGGCTGGCCGGCCTCTACGCGCTGCGCACCGACGAGGAAGTCACCGAGCGCAATACCTGGCGTGACCAGACCTTCGGCGACGGCGCGAGCCGCATGGACAGCGACTACCGCGCCACCAACCTCGCGATCTACGGCGAGCTCGAGTGGCGCCTCGCGCAAGCCACGGTGCTGTCCGTGGGCGTGCGCGGCGAAAACCGCAGCGCCGCCTACCAGGACACCGACGGCGCGGCGTTTTCCCCCGACGAGGACATGTACGGCGGCTCGGTGAGCCTGCGCCACGATTTCTCCGGTCGTGCGCAGGGCTACGTGAAATTCGCGCGCGGCTACAAGGCGGGCGGTTTCAACATCGGCTCGCAGGTGCCCGAGGACAAGCGCAGCTTCGTGGCGGAGAGCCTGCACAACGTCGAGCTCGGCCTGCGCGCCTCCCGCGACGACGGCACGCTGGCGGGCGATGTCGCGCTCTTCTACATGCGCCGCTACGACCAGCAGGTGCCGGCCGGCGAGCAGCTCGTGCCCGGTGATCCTCTGAGCTTCGTGCTGTATACCGACAATGCCGCGAGCGGCGAGAACTACGGCCTGGAGGCCACCCTGGCGTGGCGGCCCACGGCCTCACTACTGCTCGACCTGCGCGCCGCGGTGCTCGAGACCCGGTATATCGGCTACCAGTTCAACGACCGCGACCTCGACGGGCGCGAGCAGGCCCATGCGCCGCGATACCAGTACGACCTCGGCGTCGAGTACTCGCACCCGCGCGGCTGGTACGCGCGCGTGGATTTCGCCGGCCTCGACGATTTCTACTTCGACGTGTCGCACGACGAGCGTGCACCGGCACGGGTGCTGACCCACCTCAAGACCGGGTTCGCGGGCGAGCACTGGCGCGCGGAAGTCTGGGTACGAAACCTGTTCGACAGGTACTATTCGCAGCGCGGCTTCTTCTTTGCCAACGAGCCGCCGGACTGGGAGCCGACGCGCTACGTGCAGGCGGGTGATCCGCGCCACGCGGGCGTATCGGTGACGTACACGTTTCGTTGACGGAGCAGCGATGGACATCGGCGTCGAGATCAGCCTCTATCCACTGCGGGACGACTACATCCCGCCCATCCGCGGCTTCATCGAGCGGCTGAACGCCGACGGCCGCTTCAGGGTGATGACCAACGACATGAGCACGCAGGTCTTCGGCCGCTACGAGGACGTCATGGAGGCGCTGACCCGCGAGTTGCGCCCGACGTTCGAGCGTGACGGCAAGGCCATTTTCGTCATGAAGGTCCTCGGGCCGCTGGGCTGATCGCGCTACAGATACCGTGACGCTGCGCGACGGAACACTGGAAGTTCTGGACGTCCTGGGACCGGCCACTGGCGTCGCCTACGCCGTGCTCGCGGCCTTCCGGAACCGGCTGTGCTGGATCGCCGGCGCCGTGAGCTCGGTGTGCGCCGCGGTGTTGTCGGGCGCAAACAAGCTGCCCATGCAGGCCGCGTTGCAGCTCATCTACGTCGGCATGGCAGTGTACGGCTGGTGGAGCTGGTCGCGCAGCCGCAACGACGGCGAGGTCGAGGTCGGTGTCTGGCCGCTGCGCTGGCACCTGGTGGCGGGGTTGGCGCTCGCGGCGATTTCACTCGTCAGCGCCCGCTGGCTTCCCAGCAACGTGGCCGCCTGGCCACTGCTCGATTCACTCGCGTTCTGGTTCAGCCTGCTGGCCACCTGGCTGGCCGCGCGCGCGCGGCTGGAGAACTGGTTGTACTGGATCGTGATCAATGGAGTGATGGTGTTCCTGTTCTACGCGCAGGAGGTGTGGGGAATGGCGGTGCTCAGCGTGTTGCTCATGGGAGTCGCAGTCAGCGGATTCATCGCTTGGCGGCGCCGTTTCCGCGTGCAGGGCGCGCAGGCGGTGGCGGCATGATCAGCGGGGAACTGCTGCAACACGTACCCGGCTGCGAGAACGGCGACGCGCCTTATTCGCAGGAGCTGCTCGGCGGCGGCAAGGTGAATCGCAGTTTCCTGGTGCGTACGCGCCGCGGGCGCTTCGTCGTGCGCCTCAACGAGAACGGCGACGCCGACCCGGGCCTCGACCGCCAGCGCGAGATCGCGCTGCATTCCACGGCGGCCGCGGCCGGCATCGCGCCACCGATCATCTACGCCTGCCCGAACCACACCTTCCTGATCACCGATTACGTCGAGGGGCGGCTGTGGACGCCGCATTACTTCACGCGCATGCGCGACCTGCGTGCGCTCGGCCAGCGGCTGCGAGGCCTGCACGCGCTGCCGGCGCCGCCGGTGGCGCGCATCGACCCCATGGCCGCGGCACGGCGCTACGCGGAAATCGTCATGCGCTCGGATCCGGCGGATGCCGGCAGGATCGGCGCCTTGCTCGAACGTGGCGACCAGGCCTACGCGAAGTCGGGCTCGAAGCAGCGTCCTGCCTGCATCGTCCACTGCGACCTGCACCACGCCAACGTGCTCACCGCCGATCGCATCTATTTCATCGATTGGGAATTCGCGCAGGTGGGAGATCCGCTGCTCGATCTGGCCTGCGTGCTGGCGTACTACCCGCGCGCGGTGCCGCACGGGAGCCTGCTCCTCGGCGCCGCCGGGCTGGACGAGGCGGGCGTCGACGAGGCGGCGCTCGCCGAGCTCACGCGCGTGTTCAATCTGCTGACATATCTCTGGTACCGCGCGCGGCGCACGAGCCGCACCGTCCCGGCCACCGATCTGCAGCTCGAAGCAACGGCCCTAAGGCGCATGCTCGCGCTGGCGCCGGGGGAATAACCTCGGCACACTAGCGCCCGCGAATTGGCGCCGCATGGCAGGAATGGTTGGGCGGAATGACGAAGTTGCAGGTGATTGATCGGGATGGCGTTTCTCACGACGTGGAGGCGAAGCCGGGACTCAAGGTGATGGAAGTGCTGCGTGAGCTGGATTACGGCGTCGCGGCCATCTGCGGGGGCATGTGCTCCTGCGCCACCTGCCACATCTACATCGACCCGGAGTGGGTCGACAAGCTGCCCGCACCGATGTCGGACGAACGGGACTTGCTGACGGAGTTGTCTCACTACCGCGAGAATTCGCGGCTGTCCTGCCAGGTCGAAATCACCGCGGCGCTGTCGGGCCTCAAGCTCACCATCGCCGAGGACGAATAGGCTCCGAGGACGAATAGGCATCACGGGTAACGCATGAGCTTCAGCGGCATCACCTGGCTGTACGTATTCGCCATCCTCGGCGGATTGATTGCCGCGTACCGCATCTACCAGAACCTGCAGAAGCTGCGGCAGCGGCAGAACGATTCCTGGGACGCGCGGCTCATCGACCAGCTGCGCAAGCGCGGTTCGGATCCCTTCCGTCCCTACGACGTGGACTTCTTCTTCGCCTTCCCGAATCCGGACGGGGCGCAGCAGCTCGCCACCCAGCTGCGCGCGGAAGGTTTCGAGGCCGACATGAAGGACTCGCCCGAGAACGGCGACCTGCGCTACAGCCTGCACGCGCGCAAGTCCATGCAGCTCACCGTGCCCGACATGCAGAGCCTGAGCCGGCGGCTGACCGACACCGCGACGTCGCTGGGCGGCCGCTACGATGGCTGGGCGGCGAACCAGGCGCCGCCGGCCTAGCTAGCTACTTCTTCTTCTCGGTCTGCTTCTTCACGGCCTCGGCCGCGGCCTTGATGGCCTCTGGATCGCCGAGGTAGCCGCTCTTGATGGGCTTGAGGTTCGCGTCCAGGTCGTAGACCAGTGGTACACCCGTGGGGATGTTGAGCTCGGTGATGTCCGCCTCGCTCACGTCGTCGAGCATCTTGACCACCGCACGCAGGCTGTTGCCGTGCGCGGCCACCAGCACGTTCTTGCCGGCCTTGAGCTCGCTCACGATGCGGTCGTTCCAGAAGGGCAGCACCCGCGCCAGCGTGTCCTTGAGCGATTCGCTCGCCGGCAACACGCGCGGATCGAGGTTCGCGTAGCGGCGGTCGAAGGCCGGATGCCGCTTGTCGTCGAGCGCCAGCGGAGGAGGCGGGATGTCGTAGCTGCGGCGCCAGATCTTCACCTGCGCTTCGCCGTGCTTTTCCACGGTCTGCGCCTTGTCGAGCCCCTGCAGGGCGCCGTAGTGGCGTTCGTTGAGGCGCCAGCTGCGCTCCACGGGCAGCCACATGAGGTCCATCTCGTCGAGCACTATCCACAGCGTGCGGATGGCGCGCTTCAGCACCGAGGTGAAGGCGATGTCCGGAACCAGTCCCGCCTTCCTGATCTCGACGCCGGCGGAACGCGCTTCGAGGCGGCCCTGGTCGGACAGGTCGACGTCATGCCACCCGGTGAAAAGATTCTCGACGTTCCAGACGCTCTGGCCGTGTCGAACGAGGATCAATTTTCCAGGCAGGGTCTTACCGGGCATGCGCGCCTCCGTTTTTTGGGGCCGCAATAGTACGGTATTCAGCCGCGCAAATGCGCGTCCACGCCGTGATCGGCGCGCACCCGGCGCTCGCGGCGCGTCGCCTCGAGCCGCGCCAGCAGGGAAGGCAGGCGGTCGCGCGATTGCGGTGCATGGTGCAGGTGGCAGGCGATGCCGCCGAACAGCAGGGTCTGCCGCGCGACGCCGGAATTCTCGAGCCGCGCACAGAGTTCCTTGTCCTCCGGACCCCAGCCGACGAAGTCCTCGTCGAAGCCATTGACGCGCAGCAGGTCGGCGCGCCAGAAGCCCTGGTTGCAGCTCTTGATCGCGATGAAGGGATTGGCGGCCTTGCGCATCGCCATCGACAGGAGCGGTGCGTGCAGCAAGTACAGGCGCCGCAGGAATCCCGTGCCGCGCGCCAGCGGCGAGGGCACGGGCCGTCGATGCGTGGCGAGTTCCCGGCTGAGGCGCGGATCGGCCAGCACGCGCACGCCCTGCGTGTAGTAACCCGTACGCGCGATGCGGCGGTGGTCGGCGATGAAATCCGGGTGCAGGACCATGTCACCGTCGATGAACACCAGGTAATCGAGCGTGGTCGCGGCGATGGCGAGATTGCGCAGGCGCGCGGCGCGGAATCCCTCGTGCGGCTGTGACACCAGCCTGGCGGGAACCCGCGAGCGAGCGATGAACGATGCGATCAGCTCGCGCGTGGCGGGGCCGGAGCCGTCGTCGGCCACCACGATCTCGTCGGGCGGTTCGCGCAGCCGCTCGACGCTCGCCAGCACGACGGCCAGCGCATCGGGCCGTTCGTGCGAGGTGATCGCGAGCGCGAGGCGCAAAGGCCGCTTCAGCCGGTAGTGAGGCTGCGCACGCCGTCGACTCCGACGGTGAGCGTGGCGAAGTCCACGGTGCCGGCGCGCATCTCGGCGAGCGTGCGCTTCCAGGCATCGAGGGCATCGCCGCGTGCCTCGCTCCAGCTGGCCAGCCGTTCGCTGACCCGCCGCGCGCCACGGACGCTGAGCACCTGCTGGGTGAGTTGGCGATGCGCGCGCCGTGCGGCGTCTCGCAGGCCGGTGCGTGCCGTCGCCTGCCACGAGCCGTCGACGCTGAGGCGGTCGATTTCCATGTGCAGCCAGTCGAGTCCAAGCGCGACGCCGAGTTCGAAGTATGCGCGCGCGACTTCGCCCACCGGCGCGTGCTCGCTGCGCGCCAGTGCCACGATGTCCAGCGCCGGTTCCATGAGCGTGAGGCGCGCGACGCGGCGCGCGAGTTTCTCGGGCACGCCGTTCGCAGTCAGCTCCTTGAAGACCGCGTCGTGTTGCTCGCGGGCGCTGCCGGACGCGGCGCCGTCGATGCTGTCCTCGAGCGCCTGCACGCCGGTGCGCAGCTCGCGCACCGCGACGTCGATGGGCAGCTTGCGGTCACGATTGCGCAGCAGCCAGTAGCTGGCGTGGCGCAGCAGCCGCGTCGAGCGGAAGAACATGCCGTACTGCACGTTGGCCGGCACGCGGTTGTCGAGCGCCTCGATCTCCATCCACACGGCGCGCATGGCGAACACCTCGCGCGCGATGGTGTAGGCGCGGGCGATGACGGCCGGATCGGCCGCGGTGTCCTCCTGCGCACGCGTCACGAACACCGGGCCCATGCGGTTCACGAGGCTGTTGGTGGTCGCCGTGGCCACGATCTCGCGCTTCAGCCGATGGCGCGGGATTTCGCGCGCATAACGCTTGCGCGTCGGCGCCGGGAAGTAGCGCTGCACCTCGGCGGCGAAGTAGCGGTCGTCGGGCAGGTCCGAGTCGAGCAGGTGGTTGCTGAGCCAGATCTTGCTGTAGGCCAGTACCACGGATATCTCCGGGCGCGTGAGGCCGAGCTTCTGCTTGCGGCGCTCGAGGAACTCGTCGTCGGCCGGCAGGAACTCGATGGCGCGGTTGAGGTAACCGCCGCGTTCCAGGGCGCGAATCAGGCCCTGGTATTCGGCCAGCCGCTCGGCGGCGCGTTGCTCGATGACCGAGATGGCCTGGCTCTGCAGGTAATTGTTGCGCAGGACCAGCGCGCCCACTTCCTCGGTCATGCTGGCGAGCAGCTTGTTGCGCGCCGCCAGGGTCAGCCGGCCCTTGGCGCTCACGTCGGCCAGCAGGATCTTGATGTTCACCTCGAGGTCCGAGGTGTTCACGCCGGCCGAGTTGTCGATGAAGTCGGTGTTGATGCGGCCGCCGGACTTGTCCGGGCCGCCGTGCTGCGCGTATTCGACGCGGCCGCGCTGCGTGCAGCCGAGGTTGCCGCCTTCGCCGATGACGCGCGCGCGCACTTCGCGCCCGTCCGCGCGGATGGCGTCATTGGCGCGGTCGCGCACCTCGGCATGGGTCTCGTCGTGTGCCTTCACGTAGGTGCCGATGCCGCCGTTCCACAGCAGGTCGACGGGCATGCGCAGGATGGCGCGCATCACGTCCACCGGCGTGGCCGAGGGTGCATCGATGCCGAGCAGGGCACGCGCCTCGGCGGACAGCGGCACGGACTTGGCGCTGCGCGGCCACACGCCGCCGCCGCGCGAGATGAGCTTGCGCGTGTAATCGTCCCAGCTCGAGCGAGGTAGTTTGAACAGCCGCTCGCGCTCGCGGTAGCTGCTCGCCGCGTCGGGATTCGGGTCGATGAAGATGTGGCGGTGGTCGAAGGCGGCGACCAGGCGGATGTGCTTCGACAGCAGCATGCCGTTGCCGAACACGTCGCCCGACATGTCGCCGATGCCGGCGCAGGTGAAATCCTGCGCCTGGATGTCGACGCCGATCTCGCGGAAGTGGCGCTTCACGCATTCCCAGGCGCCGCGCGCCGTGATGCCCATGCCCTTGTGGTCGTAGCCCGCCGAGCCGCCGGAGGCGAACGCGTCGCCCAGCCAGTGCCCGTATTCGATGGATATGGCATTGGCGATGTCGGAGAACGTGGCCGTGCCCTTGTCGGCCGCGACCACCAGGTACGCGTCGTCACCGTCGCGCCGCACGATGCCCGGGCGGACCACGGTCTTGCCGTTCACGATGTTGTCGGTGACGTCGAGCAGGCCGCGGATGAAGGTCTGGTAACTCGCGATGCCTTCCTTCTGCACGTCATCGCGTGAGCCGCCGGACGGCAGTTGCTTGGGATAGAACCCGCCCTTGGCGCCCACCGGCACGATGACCGTGTTCTTGACGTTCTGCGCCTTCATGAGCCCGAGCACTTCGGTACGGAAATCCTCGCGGCGGTCCGACCAGCGGATGCCGCCGCGCGCCACGTAGCCCATGCGCAGGTGCACGCCCTCGACGCGGGGGCTGTACACGAAGATCTCGAACTTCGGCCTCGGCAGCGGCAGGTCCGGGATCGCGCCGGGATCCAGCTTGAAGGACACCCAGGTCTTCGGCGCGCCATTGGCATCGGTCTGGTAGTAGTTGGTCCGCAGCGTGGCGCGGATCACCGAAAGATAGGCCCGCAGGATGCGGTCTTCGTCGAGGCTGGCCACCTTGTCGAGCGCGCGCAGGATGGACTGGCGGATGCGCTCGGCGGCGCGCTCGCGGCCCTTGATGCCGGGCGCGAACTGCGTCTCGAACAGGCGCACCAGGAGTTTCGTGATCGGCGACTGCGCCACGACCACGCGCTCCATGTACGCCTGGCTGAACGGGATGCCGGTCTGCAGCAGGTAGCGGCAGCAGGCGCGCAGCATCACGATTTCGCGCGCGCCCAGCGAGGCGCTCAGCAGCAGCCGGTTGAAGCCGTCGTTCTCGATCTCGCCGCGCCACGCGGCGAAGAAGGCTTCGCAGAACAATCCTTCGAGCGCGGCGAAGTCCGCGCGCCTGACGTCACGCGCCTCGAGCAGGAAATTCTGGATCACGACCCCGGTGTCGCGGACGGTCATGGACCAGTTTTGTTCCTCGAGCACGCGCAGCCCGAAGTTCTCGAGCATGGGCAGGATGTCGGAGATCGGGATCAGGCCGCCGGCGCGCAGGATGCGCAGGTTGACGTGATTCGCGGGACCACCGGGCCTGGCGCGCAGGTTGAGTTGCGGCACGGCGGGATTCGCCGCCAGCGCCTCGAGGTCGTCGATGTCGTCCAGCGCCTGCGCGGGGTCCACTTCGGCGCGGTACGCGGGCGGGAACATGCTGGCGTAGCGGCTCGCGAGCTCCACGGCATCGCGGGCCTTGCCGCGCGAGATCAGCGTCTGCTGCAGCCGGTCTTCCCAGGTCGCCGCCGCCGCCGCGATCTCGGCCTCGATGGCGTCGACGTCTTCCACCGGCGGCGCGCCCGGAGGCGTGCGCACCAGCATGTGCAGGCGTGCCAGCGCCGAGTCGGAAATCTGCACCTGCGCCTCGACGTCGGTGCCGCCGAAGCGGCGCTTCACGATGCGCTCGATGCGCTCGCGCACCTCGGTGTTGTAGCGATCGCGCGGCACGAACACCAGGCAGGAATAGAAGCGGCCATAGGTGTCACGGCGCACGAACAGCCGCGTGCGCCGGCGTTCGTAGAGATTGACGATGCCGCGGACGATGGGAATGAGCTCGGCCGCGGAGGTCTGGAACAACTCGTCGCGCGGGAAGGTCTCGATGACGTTCACCACCGCCTTGGCGTCGTGGCTCTGGGGCGGCAGGCCGAAGTGGTCGATGACGGCCTCGAGCTTGCGGCGCAGCAGCGGGATGTCGGCGGGCGAGGAATGGTAGGCGCTCGAGGTCCACAGGCCGAGGAAGCGATGTTCGCCGACCACGTTGCCGGCCGCGTCGAACGCCTTGACGCCGACGTAGTCGAGGTAACTCGAGCGATGCACCGTCGAAATCGAGTTGGCCTTGGTCAGGACCAAGAGGTCCGGCGCACGCGCCTGGTTGCGCACGTGGCCGGTGAGCACGATGGGGGCGGGTGGTTTGTCGCGCGGGCCGGTGCGCAGGATGCCGAGGCCGCTGTCCGCGTCACGCACAAGCGCATCGCGAGCACGGCCGCGCTTCAGGTGGTAATAGCGGTAGCCGAGGAACACGAAGTGCCCGTCGTGCATCCAGCTCAGCAGGGCGCGCGCCTCGTCGGCGTGCGACTTCGGCATCGGCAGGCGCGCGCGCTCGAGATCGTGCGCGACGGCGCGCACGCGTTCGAGCATGCGCCGGAAATCGGTGACGGCCTTGCGCACGTCGTCGAGCGCGGCGTGCACGCGGCGCAGCAGCTCGCGCGCCTCGGTCTCGTCGCGCGGCCGGTCGATTTCCACCATCTGCCAGGATTCGGGCTGCGTGCCCCGCTGGTCGCCGCTCACCGCGAGCAGCCGCCCGCGCGCGTCGCGGCGCACGTTGAGCACAGGGTGCACGATGAGGTGCACGGCGACGTTCATCTGGCTGAAGACGATGCCCACCGATTCGACCAGGAACGGCATGTCGGGCGCGACCAGCCGGACCACGGCGCGTTGCGCGGCGGTGGCCGGGTCGAGCGGCGGCGCGAGCTCCACGCGCACGCGGCTGCCGGCGCGGCTGCGGCCGAGCTCGAGATGCGCGAGTGCCGCGGCGGCGAGATCCGCGCTGCGATGCGCGCGCAGGTCTTCCTCGGCGACGCCGCGGAAATAGGCGCGCAGGAAGTCGCCGGCCAGTCTGCGTGTGGATGCCGGGAGGGTGCGGGGAACGCTCCGGACTATCTTCTCGATCAGCGCAAGACGGGCGGCGGGAATTTTGCCGAGCATGCAGGTTCTCTCAGGAAGAGGAGCGGCGCCAGCGGGGCGCGCGATTATACATGTGGAAGATGGTGATCAATCCGCGTGGGCCGGGCCGAGCTCGACGGCGCGCCCGAGCAATACACGCACCAGTCGGTCGAGCGTGGCGAGATCGCGCGGCGTGAGCGGCGCCACGAGGTTGCGTTCGTATTCGAGCGCCATCGGCACCACCTGGTCGTAGACGCGCATGCCGGAGCGCGTCAGCTCCAGGTGCGTGCGCCGCCGGTCGGACGGCGCGGTTGTGCGGTGCAGCCGCCCGGTGGCCTGCAATGCGGCGACCGCGCGGCTCACGGCGACCTTGTCCATGGCCGTGCGCGCGGTCACCTCGGCGGCGGAAAGTCCGGGATTCGCCGCCAGGACGGCCATGACCCGCCATTCGGGTATCGACAGCCCGAAATTCATGAAGTATGCCGCCGCGATCGCGGAACTGACGGTATTGGACAAGACCGACAGCCGGTAGGGCAGAAATTTCTCGAGATGCAGTTTCGGGCGTTTGGCCATTGGTTACAATTGAAACCAATTTTTTGACCGGAGGCCAGTGATGGCCCAGAAATCCGAAAACCAGAACCCCATGGGCACCGACGGATTCGAATTCGTCGAATACACCGCCCCGGATCCCCAGCTGCTGAGGAACCTGTTCGAGCGGCTGGGCTTCCCGGTGGTCGCCCGGCACCGCAGCAAGAACGTCACCCTGCATTCGCAGGGCGACATCAATTTCGTCATCAATGCCGAGCCCGGCTCCTTCGGGCAGCGTTTCGCCCAGGCGCACGGGCCGTCGGTCTGCGCCATGGCGTTCCGCGTCAAGGACGCGGCGGCCGCGTTCGAGCGCGCCATCCAGCTCGGCGCCGAGCCGCATCGTTCGACGGTCGGGCCCATGGAGCTCAACATCCCGGCCATCGTCGGCATCGGCGGCTCGCTGATCTACTTCGTCGACCGCTACGGCGACCGTTCGATCTACGACGTGGACTTCAAGCCGGTGCAGCAGCAACCGCTGGAACACGCCGGGCTCACCTGCATCGACCACCTGACGCACAACGTGCACCGCGGCAACATGGACAAGTGGTGCGAGTTCTACGAGCGGCTGTTCAATTTCCGCGAGATC
Source organism: Steroidobacteraceae bacterium (assembly GCA_036274075.1). Classification (GTDB taxonomy): domain Bacteria; phylum Pseudomonadota; class Gammaproteobacteria; order Steroidobacterales; family Steroidobacteraceae; genus CADEED01. The sequence continues at coordinate 24,984 of DASUGK010000110.1, forward strand.
CGCTACTTCGACATCGAGGGCAAGAAGACCGGCCTGTTCTCGCGCGCGCTCACCAGCCCCTGCGGCAAGATCCGCATCCCGATCAACGAATCGCAGGACGACAAGTCGCAGATCGAGGAATACCTGCGCGAGTACCGCGGCGAAGGCATCCAGCACATCGCGCTCGCGACCGACGACATCTACCGCACCGTGGACGTTCTGCGCAGCCGCAACGTGGCCTTCCAGGACACGCCCGAGACCTACTACGAGGGCATCAACGCGCGCGTCGCCGGCCACCAGGAGAACGTCGAGGAACTGCGCAAGCGCCGCATCCTCATCGACGGCAACGGCACGACCTCCGAGGGCGTGCTGCTGCAGATCTTCACGGCCAACGTGATCGGCCCCATCTTCTTCGAGATCATACAGCGCAAGGGCAATGAAGGTTTCGGCGAAGGAAACTTCAAGGCGCTGTTCGAATCCATCGAACTCGACCAGATCCGCAGGGGTGTCATTTGAGCCTCGAGTTATACAGCTACTGGCGCAGCTCGGCCTCGTACCGCGTACGCATCGCGTTGCACCTGAAGTCGCTGCCGTTCGTCTACCACGGCGTCGATCTCACCAAGGGAGGCGGCGAGCAGTGGGACGCCAAGTACCGCGCGGTGAACCCGCAGGCGCGGGTGCCGACACTGGTCCACGACGGCCTGAGGATCGTGCAGTCGCTGGCCATCATCGAGTACCTGGACGAGATGTATCACCAGCCGGCGCTGTTGCCGCGGGACCCGGAAGCGCGCGCGCGGGTGCGCGCGCTGTCGCAGGTCATCGCCTGTGACATCCAGCCCATGCAGAACACCAGCACCACGCGTTACCTGCGCGAGACGCTCAAGCTCGACGATGCGGCGCTGTCCGCGTGGCTGCGCGAATGGATCACGCGCGGGCTCGACGCGTTCAACGCGCTGCTCGAGCACGATCACCAGTCAGGAAAGTTCTGCCATGGCGACCAGCCGACCATGGCCGACTGCTGCCTGGTGCCGCAAATGTATGCAGCCGAGCGCTTCGGCGTGGAAGCCACGAAGTACCCGCGCCTCGCGCTGATCTGGGAGAACTGCAACCGCATGCCGGCTTTCGCGGCCGCGCATCCCTCCAGGCAAGTCGATGCCAAGTAGGAAAGTCTACGCAGACGCGGCGGCGGCGCTGGCCGGCCTCACGCGCGACGGGATGACCGTGATGTCCGGCGGTTTCGGCCTGTGCGGCATCCCTGAAAACCTCATCCTCGCGTTGCGGGACTCCGGTGCGCGCAATCTCACCGTCATCTCCAACAACGCGGGTGTCGATGGTTTCGGCCTCGGCCTGCTGCTCGAGACGCGCCAGATCCGCAAGATGGTGTCGTCCTATGTCGGCGAGAACCGCGAGTTCGAACGCCAGTTCCTCGCCAAGGAGCTCGAGCTCGAGTTCAACCCGCAGGGCACGCTGGCGGAGCGTATCCGCGCCGGCGGCGCCGGCATCTACGGCTTCTACACGCGCACCGGCGCCGGCACCGTGGTGGCCGAAGGCAAGGAGACGCGCGAGGTGGATGGCGACACGTACGTGCTCGAAACCGGGCTCACCGCCGACCTGTCCATCGTGAAGGCCTGGAAGGGCGATACCGAGGGCAACCTCGTCTATCGCAAGACCGCGCGCAACTTCAATCCGATGATGGCGACGGCCGGGCGGGTCACCGTGGCCGAGGTCGAAGAACTCGTCGAGCCGGGGACGCTGGATCCCGACCAGATCCACACGCCCGGCATCTTCGTGCAGCGGATCATCCGCGGCCGGAATTACCAGAAGCGCATCGAGCAGCGCACGGTACGAAAGAGGAGTGCGGGCTGATGCCGTGGACGCGTGAAGACATGGCGAAACGCGCCGCGAAGGAATTGCGCGACGGCTACTACGTGAACCTCGGCATCGGCATTCCGACGCTGGTGGCCAACTTCATCCCCGCCGGCATGAACGTGGTGCTGCAGTCGGAGAACGGCATGCTCGGCATGGGCCCGTTCCCGTACGAAGGCGAGGAAGATCCCGACCTCATCAACGCCGGCAAGCAGACCATCACCGAGCTGCCGATCTCGTCATTCTTCTCGTCATCGGACAGCTTCGGCATGATCCGCGGCGGGCACATCAACCTTTCCGTGCTGGGTGCGCTCGAAGTCGCCGAGAACGGCGATCTCGCCAACTGGATGGTCCCGGGCAAGATGGTCAAGGGCATGGGCGGCGCCATGGACCTGGTGGCCGGCGTGCGCCGCGTGGTCGTGGTCATGGAACACAACAGCAAGGACGGCTCGCCGAAGTTCAAGTCGCGCTGCGAGCTGCCGCTGACCGGCGCGAATTGCGTCGACATGGTGATCACCGACCTCGCTGCATTCGAACGGCCCGATCGACACTCGCCGTTCAAACTACTCGAACTGGCGCCGGGCGTGAGCCTCGACGAGGTTCGCGCCAAGACCTCGGCCCGGTTCGAATCCTGAGCCGCTGCGAGCTGTCCGCCGTTCGCCACGCGACCAGCTGACTTTCCCTGACGCCCGATCGAGTCGGGAGAGCCGCACCTGCGCAGGGTGTTCGAACACAATGACCGGCAATGGTATTTGCATTGCGGTCGACTGCGCCGGGACCTCGCGGTCATGGACCTGCCAGGGACGCCTGGACGGCGTTCTGGCAGGACGGCAACCAGTCACGTTGCGTGGCGGGTTCGCCCGGCATCTGGCAATCGCTGGCCCGACACTGGGACGCTTTCTCGGCCTCGCTTTCCCCCGGCATCCGCATCCTCGACATCGCCTGTGGCGCGGGCGCCGTGGCGCGGTTGCTGCTGGCGGCCCGCGACGACATCCACGTCACCGGCATCGACTTCGCGCGCATTCC
>DASUGK010000111.1:0-40606 GCA_036274075.1 Steroidobacteraceae bacterium
CGCTGATCGTCACGAAGTCCGGCGACATCGTGGCGCTGGACGCGAAGATCAACATCGACGCGAACGCCATGTTCCGCCAGAAGGAGATGGCGAAGCTGCGCGATCCGTCGCAGGAAGATCCCATCGAGCGCGAGGCTTCCGAGCACGACCTCAACTACGTCTCGCTGGACGGCGACATTGCCTGCATGGTGAACGGCGCCGGCCTCGCCATGGCCACCATGGACCTCATCAAGCTGCACGGCGGCAATCCCGCCAACTTCCTCGACGTGGGCGGCGGCGCCACGGCCGAGCGCGTGACCGAGGCCTTCAAGCTGATCCTGTCGAACAAGAAGGTGCGCGCCATCCTGGTGAACATCTTCGGCGGCATCGTGCGCTGCGACCTCATCGCCGAGGGCGTGATGATCGCGGTCAAGCAGGTGGGAGTCTCCGTGCCGGTGGTGGTGCGCCTCGAAGGCACGAACGCGGACGTGGCGCGCGAAATGCTCGCGCACAGCGCGCTCGCCATCACCCCCGCCACCGATCTCACCGACGCGGCCCGCAAGGTCGTCGCGCTCGCCGCAGGTAAGTAATCAGTCATGAGCATTCTCGTCAACAAGAACACTCGCGTGATCTGCCAGGGCTTCACCGGCCAGCAGGGCACGTTCCATTCCGAGCAGAGCATCAAGTACGGCACGAAAATGGTCGGCGGCGTCACGCCCGGCCGCGGCGGTGAGAAACACCTCAACCTGCCGGTGTTCGACACCGTGGCCGAGGCCGTGGACAAGACCGGCGCCACGGCCAGCGTCATTTACGTGCCTGCGGCCTTCGCGGCCGACGCCATCCTCGAGGCCGCCGACGCGGGCATCGAGCTCGTGGTGTGCATCACCGAGGGCATCCCGATCAACGACATGGTGCGCGTGAAGGCGTCGCTCGCGGGCTCCGGCACGCGGCTCATCGGGCCCAACTGCCCCGGCATCATCACGCCGGGCGAATGCAAGATCGGCATCATGCCGGGCTTCATCCACAAGAAGGGCCGCGTCGGCATCGTGTCGCGTTCCGGCACGCTCACCTACGAGGCCGTGTTCCAGACCACCAACGCCGGGCTCGGACAGAGCACCTGCGTCGGCATCGGCGGCGACCCGGTGCGTGGCATGAACTTCGTCGACGTGCTCGAGTTGTTCGAACGTGATCCGCAGACCGAAGGCATCATCTTGGTGGGCGAGATCGGCGGCACCGACGAAGAGGCAGCGGCCGATTTCATCCGCAAGTACGTGACCAAGCCGGTGGTGGCCTACATCGCGGGCGTCACCGCGCCGCCGGGTAAACGCATGGGTCATGCCGGCGCCGTCATCGCCGGCGGCAAGGGCACCGCGGCCGACAAGTACCGCGCGCTCGACAAGTCCGGCGCGCGCACCGTGAAGTCGCCGGCGGATCTCGGCAAGGCCATGGCGGAGCTGCTGGCCAAGCGTCGCGCGAAGCCGGTCAAGAAGCCGGCGGGTCCGAACGTGCTCATCATCGAGCAAAAGGCCAGGCCGGCGAAGAAGCCGGTGAAAAAGGCCGCGAAGAAGGCCGCTGCGAATAAGAAGCCCGCCAGGGCACGCGTCCGAAAAGCCAGGGGCAAGAAGTAAATCGGCACGGTGAACGCTCCCCACAAGCGACTGCGGCTCGCCCTCGGGCAGATCAACCTGCTCGTCGGCGATGTCGCAGGCAATGCGCAGAAGATCGTGGCCGCCGCCGAGCGCGCCTGCCGCGAGCTCGAGTCGGATCTGCTGGTGCTGCCCGAGCTGACGCTGAGCGGCTATCCACCGGAGGACCTGCTGTTCCATCGCGGCTTCCGCGTCGCCATCCAGAAAGGCATGGAGACCGTGCGCGGCGCGAAGACCAGCTGCGGCTTCGTCGTGGGCTTCCCGGAGTATGCGGGCTCGCAGATCTTCAACTCCGCCGCGCTCATCGAAGGTGGACAGGTGCGCGCCACGCACCGCAAGAGCTGCCTGCCCAACTACAAGGTCTTCGACGAGAAGCGTTATTTCCAGACGGGCAGCCAGCCCACGGTGGTGGATTTCCGTGGCTTCCGCATCGGCATCCTGGTCTGCGAGGACATCTGGGAGCCGGAGCCCGCGCAGCTCGCGAAATCCGCCGGCGCCGAGATGTTCGTGGTGCTGAACGCCTCGCCCTTCGAGATCCACAAGCAGCGCAACCGCGAGGACATCGTCGGCCGCTGCGTGCGCGACCTCGGGCTGCCGGTGGTGTACGTGAACATGCTGGGCGGCCAGGACGAGCTGGTGTTCGACGGCAATTCCTTCGTGATGGACGGCGCCGGCAAGCTGGTGATGCGCGCGCCGCCCTTCGAGGAGGGGCTGTACGAAGTGGAATTCGAGCGCGCGGAGGGCGTCGTGCGGCCCGTGCCGGGCCGGATCGCGCCGGAGCTCGGCGACGCCGAGAGTGTCTATCGCACGCTGGTGCTGGGCGTGCGCGACTACGTGGGCAAGCACGGCTTCCCGGGCGTGGTGCTGGGTCTTTCCGGCGGCATCGATTCGGCGTTGACGCTGGCCATCGCCGTGGATGCGCTCGGCAAGGACAAGGTGCACGCGGTGATGATGCCTTCGCCGTACACCTCGCCGATGTCGCTCGACGACGCCAGGGCCCAGGCGGAGTTGCTGGGCGTGAAGTACAGCGTGCTGCCCATCTCGGAGATGATGAAAGCGGCCGAGGCGACGCTGCGCGAGGAATTCGCGGGGCGGAAGCCCGACGCCACCGAGGAGAACATCCAGAGCCGCAGCCGCATGGTGCTGCTCATGGGCATCTCCAACAAGACCGGCAAGATGCTGCTGACCACCGGCAACAAGAGCGAGATGGCGGTCGGTTACGCCACGCTGTACGGCGACATGGCCGGCGGCTTCGCACCCATCAAGGACTGCTCCAAACTACTGGTCTACAGGCTGGCCGAGTACCGGAATTCCCTGTCGCCGGTCATTCCCAGGCGGGTCATCGATCGACCGCCCTCCGCCGAGCTTCGTCCCGACCAGAAGGACAGCGACTCGCTGCCGCCGTATGAAATCCTCGACCCCATTCTCGAGGCTTTCATCGAAGACGACCTTTCCGTCGACGAGATCTGCGCGCGTGGTTTCGACCGGCCCACCGTGGTGCGCGTGCTGGATCTCGTGAAACGCAACGAATACAAGCGCCGCCAGGCGCCCCCCGGCGTGCGCGTGAGCCGCCGCGCCTTCGGCCGCGACTGGCGCTACCCCATCACCTCCGGCTACAGGCGATAAATGGGGACACTCCCCGTTTCCTAGCAAACGGGGACGGACCTGGGAGGCGCGTGTCCCGGCGCCCGACCCATGGGTATGCAGTGATCGCGCTTTTCGCCGGGCCCTTCGGTGATTGTTTCGCAAGGTTAGGGCCGCCGCTCTTTGGTCCACGATTCGGTCGCAGAATCGCCTGATCGTTAGCACTTGCCATCACTCGGTCGGGGACGGCTTCGTGCCTTGCGAATTCGGTAGTCCCGGCCCGCGCGCTCACTGCATACCCATGGGTCGTGCGCCGGGACTCCCACCCACGGCGGTACGTCCCCATTTGCCAGCAAATGAGAAATTTCCCCGGCTTGGCTGGGAAAAGAATCGCGACCTCGACGCCGCGCTCTTCTCTTCCCACCCCGTGGGCCGACACACCCGTTTGCCACTGCGCGGAACCGGACTTGCAGTGACAGTGGGGCGGACGGCATATGCACCTATCATGAGTGCGCGGGCCGGGACTCCCGAATTCGCAAGGCACGAAGCCGTCCCCGACCGAGTCATGGCAAGTGCCGACGAACAGGCGATTCGGTGCCCGAATCGTGGACCAAAGAGCGGCGGCCCTAACCTTGCGCAACAACCATCGAAGGGCCCGGCGAAAAGCGCACTCATGATAGGTGCATGTGCCGTCCGCATCACCACCACCGCACCCCGTCCCCGTTTGCTAGGAAACGAGGAATGTCCCTATTTAATCCACCCGGCGGCGCGGCGGAATTCGAGCTCGGCAGTTTCGAAGCGGGCGGCGTCGAGCGGGGAGGGTTGGGGTTGTGCGCGGGCCTTGGCGAGCGTCTGCGCCAGGGGCGGCAGGCCTACCTGCATGCGCATGCTGTTGATGCGCGAATCGTTCTCGAGCGGATGCGGCTCCAGGCCCTGCGGGCCGTGGCGCAGCTGCGTGCCGTAGCGCTGCGGCTTCCCTTCGTACACGCGGATGCGGTCGTCGATGATGGCGAATTGCCAGCGCGGCACTTCGCCCACCTGCGAGGCGGCATCGATCAAGTCGCGGCAGTGGCGCATGAAGTCCGGCTCGGCGCCGGAGTGCAGCGCGATGCGCCAGGCGGCCTGTGCGCCTTTCTCGCCCACGAGGCTGGTGCCGGGCCAGCCGAACACGGCGATGATCTGCCGCAGCCGGCTGGCATTGGCGCGATGCAGTTCCTCCAATCGTGGGTGGTAGCCGGCGTTCAAGTCGCCGGAAGCCGTCAGTTCGGCGCGTAACACGCGGTCACGCGATTCCATTTCGAGAAGGCCCTTCTCGAGCGATTCGTCCATCGTCGCGCGCTCCCCTCGCGGCTGTCGACGGGCCCGAATAATACGATTACGCGACGGATAAAAATAGAAAACCCCGCGCGGAACCGGAAACCGCGCGGGGTCCCTTGCTACCGCGGTCTACTGCTGCGGTGGTTTGGCTGCGGATTCGAACTCGGTGTTGTCGAGGTAGCCATCGCCGTTCTTGTCGGCGGTGGAGAAGCTCTCGACCAGTTTCGGATCGGCGGATGCCTCGGGCATCGAGATGCGGCCGTCCTTGTTGGTGTCCAGCGCGTCGAACGTCGCGCCTGGCCCCGTCGTCTCGGAGGGCGGCATGGTCTCGGGTTCGGCGGCCAGGCCCGCGAGCGGAATCATCATGACTGCGGCAGCGGCGAGCAGCTTGGTCTTCATATCGGATCTCCTTGTCACTCGTTTCGACTTCCAACGCAGACAAGCAGATGCCGTGCCAACAGCGCGCGCCGCCAGGGGAATCACCGACTTAGCGCCGAAAGGTGCTGCGCGCGCCGGGCGCCCGGGGCAAGAATTGCCAGTGTGCCGCGACAATCGCCATTCCGGGCGACGCAGCATTGCGACAAGCAGGGCCCAACCTAACTACAAACAGTCACTTGCCGGTCGCCGATCGGGGACACGGCACCACGCACCGACGCATGCCCGGCATCCTGGCTGACACCGCGGTCGGCGGGATCGTGCCCGGGCGGCTCAGCGGCTCCGTCACCGCAACTGTCGGACAAACGATGACAGTGGCGCCGTGTGGCCTCCCACGCCATTGGAGGTTGATGCCGCTCGCGCCTGCCGCGCTGCGAAATTCACAATGAATTCAGATCGATTTTCTGAATTGCACGGAAGGCCAAACCATGGATTGGGACCGCATTTCGGGCGATTGGGATGCCTGGAAGGATCGCATACAGGAGCGCTGGGGCCGGCTCACCGAGGACCATCTCGACCTCATCGCCGGGCGTCGCGACCAACTCGCGAACCGCATCGGCGAGGTCTACGGCATCAGCCGTGACGAGGCCGAGCGGCAGCTGCGCAACTGGGAACGCAACCTGGGCTTCGACGAATTCGACGAGGCGGACCTGGTCATCGATGACGAGCACGACGCCGGCGGCATGAACGGGCGGGGGTAGACATGATCACCTTGGCGGGAATTCGCAATGCACTGTGGTGTGTCCTCGCGTTCGCCATCGTCGCGTGCGCGGGATCGGGGGTACCGTGAAATCGTCCACCGGGGAATTCTTCCCCGCCGACTTCGGCGGCGGCCTGGGCGAGGGCACCTTGCGACCGCAGCGCGTGCTGTCGGCCACGCAGTTCGACGACTGCACGCTGCGCCTCATCGGCAACTCGCCCGCGATGCAGAAGGTGCGCGACCTGATCGGGCGCGTGGCGCCGACCGATTCCACCGTGCTCATCTGCGGCGAAAGCGGCTGCGGCAAGGAACTCGTGGCCGAGTCCGTGCATGCCATGAGCCCGCGTGCCGACAAGCCCTTCGTCGCCATCAATTGCGCCGCCATCCCGGCCACGCTCATCGAGGCGGAATTGTTCGGCCACGAGCGCGGCAGCTTCACCGGCGCGATGCGCACGCGCGAGGGTGTGTTCGAACGCGCCAGCGGCGGCACGCTGCTGCTCGACGAAATCACCGAGATGCCGCTCGACCTGCAGTCGCGGCTGCTGCGCGTGCTGGAAACCAAGCGCCTGAACCGCGTCGGCGGCAACAGCGACCTCGAGGTCGACGTGCGCGTGCTGGCGTCGACCAACCGTTCGCCGGCCCAGGCCTTCGAGGAAGGCCGGCTGCGCGAGGACATCTATTACCGGCTGGCGGTGGTCACCGTGCAGCTGCCGCCGCTGCGTGAACGCGGCGACGACGTGCTGGTCCTTGCGGAGTTCTTCCTCGCGGAACTGAACCTGCGCAACGGCACCCACAAGCGCCTGTCGGATGAATTGCGCGCGCGCTTCATGCGCCATCGCTGGCCGGGCAACGTGCGCGAATTGCGCAACGCGGTGGAGCGCGCCTACATCCTCTGCGATGGCGAGCTGAACCTCAGCGAGCAGGACATGCTCACGCTGCGCCAGCACCCGGAGGGTGAGGGTGGCGGATCGGACATGATCCAGATGCCCATCGGCGCCACGCTGGAGGAAATCGAGCGCACCTTCATCCTGGCGACCCTCAAGCATTTCGAAGGCGACAAGCGTCGCGCGGCCGACGTGCTGGGCTGCAGCCTGAAGACTCTCTATAACAAGTTGCACGCGTACCAGCGCGATCGCAACGCGGGGATGAACTGATATCAATCGGTACCAAGGAGTCGACAATGGGATTCATCTTGTGGTTGGTGATTGGCGGTGTCATTGGCTGGCTGGCAAGTCTCGTGATGCGCACGGACGGTAGCCAGGGAATCTTCCTCAACATCGTGGTGGGCATCATCGGCGCACTGCTCGGCGGCTGGCTCATCAGTCCGCTGGTGGGGGCGGGCACCATCAACTCGGGCGACATCAGCCTGCCCGGGCTGCTGGTTTCGTTCCTCGGAGCCGTGGTGCTCCTGGCCATCGTGAACCTGATCACGCGCCGGCGCGTGCGCTGACAGCGCCGATCCGCGCGTTTGCACTGACAAGCCCGCCATGTCCCGCGGCGCATCACGCGCCGTGGGCATCGCGGGCTTTTTGCTGTAATTTCGCGCTCCCCGGCTGCGGAGCGCTCGATGACCGAAGACACGTTGGTGCAATGGTTCGGCAAGATCAACTGGATCCAGGCTGGCGGGCGCATCGTCGCCATCCTGGCCGCCAGTTTCGTACTGGTTTACGTCGCGCGCAGGCTCATCGGCGGCGTCGAGAAATTCTCCGCCTCGCACGCGCTCGACGTCGAGGCGAAGAAACGAGCCTCCACGGTCAGCAATATCCTGAGGAAGCTTGCCACCTCGCTGATCGTGGCGCTGGCCACGCTGACCATCTTCAACACCCTGGGCATCCCCATCATGCCCTTCCTGGCGACCGCCGGTGTCGCCGGCATCGCGATCGCCTTCGGCGCGCAGTCGCTGGTCAAGGACATCTTCCGCGGCTTCTTCCTGCTGGCCGGCAACCAGATCCGGCAGGGCGACGTGGTGGAGATCGCCGGCAAGAGCGGTCTGGTCGAGGACGTCACGCTGCGCTACGTGCAGCTGCGCGACTACGAGGGCAACGTGCACTTCGTGCCGAATGGCGACATCAGCGTGGTCACCAGTTCCAGCCGCACCTTTGCCTACGCGGTCGTGGACGTGCTGATCTCCCTGGAACAGGAAATCGAGCCGGTGATGCACGCCATGCGCGAAGTGGCCGCGCGCATGCGCGCCCATGCCTCGTTCGGCCCCCGGATCCTCGATGATCTCGACATCGCCGGCATCGAATCGTGGACGGCCGGCGGAATCACCATCCGTGCCCGCATGAAAGTGCACGCGCTCGAGCAATCCAACGTCAAGCGCGAATTCCTGCTGCGGCTCAAGCAGGCTTTCGACCACCACCGGTTCGAGCAGCCGCGCAATACGGTGATGATGGTGGAGAAGGGAGCGCGGGAACGGGCCGCGCCTCCCGAAGGCCCGCCGCCGGGGTGAAACGCGCCGCGTAAAAAAAGGGCGGCCCGGTCTCCCGGGTCGCCCCTTGGAATGGCGAGCGGTATCAGTGCGCGGTGACGGCGCTCTGCGTGGCGGGGCCGCTGGTGCTGGCGCCACCCTCGCTTTCCCAGCGTTCCCGCTCGAGGTTCTCGTCGAGACGCCGGCGCTCCTCATCTTCGCGGCGTTGCGAGCGCGCGGCCAACCAGGCCGCGGCCAGCACCGCCACTCCTGCGATTCCCAGTAGTTTGATGATCCGCATCGTCAGCATGTGTCCCTCCGGACGGTTCATTTCTGCAGCTTCTTCAATTCGGCGAGATGGTGTTCGATGGTGGGCAACGTGTCGCGCGCGTACTTGCGCAGGTCCTGGTCCTCGCCGCCCTGCGCCTGGGCGCGGTACAGCGCGACGGAGCGCTCGTGGCCGGCGATCATCTCGGCGGTCCACTTGTCGTCGAAGCTGCCGCTCGCGGCACCCGCCGGTGGCGGCGCCTCCGAGGCCTGCGGTGCGGGCAGCGGCCAGCCCTTGGCTTCCGCGATCTTCGAGAGCTTGGCATTGGCCGCGGTGTGGTCCTGCACCAGCATCTCGGCCATGCGTTTCAGTTCCGGCCGCTTGAGTTGCGGCAGCGCGTCGCGCGACGCGGCGATTTCCTTGCGTCCGCTTTCGGTGGCGCGCCGCACGAAGGACACGTCGTCGACGGGTTTGCCGACCGCCTGCGGCGTGGCCGGCGCGTCGACCGGGTTCTGCGCGGTGGCCGGGGTGTCGGCCGCCATGAGGGGCACCAGTGTGGCGCTGCCCGTGGCCCAGCCTTCGATGGCGAGCGGCACAGCACCCGTGGCCGACGCCTCGGGAAGGGGTTGTGGGTCGCTGGTGAATGACAGGCTGGCGCCCGCTGCGGGCGCCGCGGCTGCCAACAGGAGCAGAAGCGTGCCGCTGCCGGCGGCGGCGTTGCGGATGTCCATGACTCGATCCTCCTGTCTGTTCGCGGACCCGCCCGGCGACTGTAGTTAGTCACCGGGCGGGTGGCGCAATCACGGCTGTACTGGTCTCGCAGGTGGGCATCACCCGCCGTGTTTGCGCGAGATGGCTGGCTGCCGCTCCGCTCCCGTCAATTGGTCGGGGGAGGGGTCGCCGAGCCGGAACGCTTCGCGGCGTCGAGCGCGGCCTGGGCCTGCGCCTTCGCGGACTCGTAATCCGCGTCAGCCTGGTCCTTGCACGCCTGCTGCGCATCGCCCGACATCGTTTCGCACTTCTCCTTGGCGATCTTGCGTTGACCGTCAGCCTGGGCTACCGCCACGTCGTATTCGGCCGCGGCGCGGTCCTCGGCGGTGTCGGCCGCGGCATCCGCCGCTTCACGCTGCTCCTCCGCGACATTCTCGTTGGCGTCCTGGCGCGCCTCGGTCACGTCCTGGGCCGTTTCCTGCGCCGATTCCCGCTGATTGCAGCCGGCGAGCGCGCAAATGCCCACCGCTGCGGCTACTGCCAAAGTCCAGCTGCTGTATGTCTTGGTCACGTTGTCGTCTCCTGCATGGGAAGGGTTTCGGCGACGATTCATTCGCCGCCCGTGCATGCTGAACCCCGCGTCCCGGGCGCGCCCGCGGACAGGATGCGAATTCGTCGTAAGACGCGGCCGACCGCGCCAATACGCCTCGCGGAACATGCGATCGCGGGTTGCCGAAGTTGTCGGCGCCACCCCACAGGAGCATGCTCCGGCGCTGAGGGAGGCGCGCGTGCGCCACTGACACGCGCGCGCGGCGTGAAAAATTAAGGTGCGCATCCAGGGACGCACCCTCACTCGTTTTCGTTTTAAGGAGGACCTCAATGACCATCCAGGCAAAGACCATCGACAACGGCGCGCGCAATCCCGAATCCACCGTGGTCGAGTTGAACCGCGTGATCTCGCAGGCGGAAGAGCTGCTGAAGACGCTCGGCGAAGAAGGCGGCGCGGCGGCCGAAGCCGTGCGCCAACGCGTGGTGCGTACCGTGAACCAGGCCAAGGTGCGCCTGGCGGAGACCGGCCAGCGCGTGCGTGGCGCAGCGACCGAGGCGGCGCGCGCGACTGACACTTATGTCCACGACAATCCGTGGAGAGCGATCGCGTATGGTGCTGCGATCGGCGCGGCCGTGGCGGTGCTGGCGACGGCATTGATGCGCCGCGACTGACCGCGGCCGGCAGGTAGTCAGGCGGCGGCGGCCCGTGCCGTCCGCCCGCAGGAGGCAGTCATGGTCCATCCGGTTGCACTCGTGTTGTTGTTGGCGGCGCCGCCCGAGCAGACCACGTTGCCGCGGCATCCGGATCCCGACCCCGTGTCGCGGCAGGCGGGCCGCGACGGGACGCCCACGGATCCGCTGTTCGACCGCGGTTACGTGGCCACGGATGACCCCGCCTTCGTGCTGGCGGCCATCGAGACGACGCGGCAGGGGGCGGTCGATGCGCAGAATGCGGCCGCGCGCACCCGCAACGACAAGTTGCGTGCCGCCGCGGAAAAGATTCGCGCCCAGAACGAGGCGACGTCGCGCAAGCTCGAGCAGGTGGCCTCGGCCAAGGGCTGGCGCCTGCCGCAGGAAAATCCGGCGCGCACCAGCTCGGTGAACGGCGAGGGCGACGCCAGCGCGCGTGCCAACGCCAACTTCATCCTCCACCAGCTCTCGTACCACCAGAACACGGTGGCGCAGTTCCGCGCGCAGCTCGCAGGCAAAGGTGACGCGGACCTGAAGGGCGCGCTGCGCGACGCCTTGCCCGGCTACCAGGAAAATCTCGAGCTGTTGCTGAAGCTGAAACCCTGACGGGCGTTCGCGCTAGTGCCGCTGCGCGCGTTGCGCGGTGCGCTGCTGCCGGCCGGTGAGCTGGCGGATGGCGCCGATCAGCCGGCCGACCTGCACGGGTTTCGCCAGGTGTTTCTGGAATCCCTTGTCGAGCGCACGCGCGGTATCTTCGCGCCGCGTGAACGCGGTGAGCGCGACCGCGGGCAGGTGACGTGCATCGACCTTGAGGCGCAGCCGCACGGCTTCGATGAGGTCGTAACCCGTCGAGCCCGGCATGCCGATGTCGCTGACCAGCAGGTTGAAGCGCCCGGTGTCGTTGCGCAACGCCTCGAGCGCCTCGGCGGCGGAGCTCACGCTGACGATGTCCGCTCCCTGTTCGGCGAGCAGGCGCTGCAGGTATTCGCGCGAATCGGGTTCGTCGTCCACGGCGAGGATGCACAGTCCGGCGAGCGGCTTGTCGTTGGCGCGCGCGGTCGGCAGCGGCTGCGCGAGCTCGCCCATCGACAATTCCGAAGGCTTGAGGCGCGGCAGTTTCACCGTGAACATCGCGCCCTTGCCGCGGCCCTCGCTGTGTACGGCAATGGAGCCGCCGTGGGATTCCACCAGCTGCTTGGTGATGGCCAGGCCGAGTCCGAGCCCGGCGAAGCGCCGCGCGCTGCCGCTGTCCGCCTGCCGGAACTTCTCGAAGATGTGCGGCAGGAATTCCGCCGAGATGCCTTCGCCGCTGTCGCGCACCTCGCAGAAGGCCATTTCCGCGTTGGCGCCCGTGGCGATGGACACCACGCCTTCGGCCGGCGTGAACTTTATGGCATTGGACAGCAGGTTGCTCACCACCTGCTGCAGGCGCACCGAGTCTCCCATGACGGGCAGCGGCACTTCGGACAGCTGCGCCTCGATGCGAACCTTGCGTGCGGCGATGCTCACGCGCATGGAATCCAGCGTCGCGCGCACCGACTCGTTGAGGTCCATGGGCTCGAAGCTCAACGACAGCTTGCCGGACATCAGCTGGTTGGCGTCGAGCAGGTCACCCAACAACTGCGTCTGCGCGCGGGCGTTGCGTTCAATGACCTTGAGCCCGTCCTGGATGGTGGCGTTGTCCACCTTCGGCCGCTGCAACAGCGTGGCCCAGCCCAGGATGGCATTGAGGGGAGTGCGCAGCTCGTGCGAAATGGTGGCGAGGAACTCGTCCTTGGCCTGGGCCGCGGCGACCAGGTCGCCGCGCGCCGCGCGTTCGGCCGCGAGCAGCGCCTCGCGTTCGGATTCGAGTTCCTTGCGGCGCGTGACGTCGCGCAGCGTGCCGAGGATGCGGCGCACGCGCCCGGAGTGATCGGCAATCGCCATGGCGCGGTTCTGGATCCAGCGGCGCGCGCCGTCGGGCCGTTCGAGTTCGAGCTCGGCCTGCTTGACCGCGTCGGCCTGGCTGAAATCCTGGCGGAACGTGGCGGCGTGGTCCTGGCCGTGCGGCAGCAGCAGGGAGAAGAATTGTTCGGCCCGGCCGGCGAAATCGCCGGGCGCGATGCCGGTGATGAGATGCGTCTGGCGGGTCCAGGTCATGGTGCCGCTGTCGAGATCCCAGTCCCACATGCCGACGCTGGCGGCGTCCAGCGCCAGCTCCAGGCGGCGCAGGCTCTCCCGCACGTGTTGCTCGGCGTCGCGTTGCTCGGTGATGTCGGTGTGCATGCCCACCCACTCGACGATCTGTCCGCGTTCGCCCGTGACGGGCACGGCGCGCACGGAGAACGTGCGATACACGCCGTCGTGGCGGCGCACGCGATGCACGGTGGCCAGTTCCTCGCTGGTGGCGACTGCGTGGCGCCAGGCGTCCACGGTGCTGGCGACGTCGTCGGGATGCACGGCATCGAGCCAGCCCATGCCGGCGAGTTCCTCGCTGCTCTGGCCGGTGAAGGCGCTCCAGCTGGTTTGTTCTCCCACCGCGCGGCCTTCGGGCGAGTGCGTCCAGATGATGCCGGTCGTGGCCAGCAGCGCGGCCTTGAAACGATGCTCGCTGGCCGCGAGGCGCGCCTCGGCTTCCTTGCGCTCGGTGATGTCGAGCACGCTGCCCACGGCACGCATGACCACGCCGCTGCGGTCGCGCACCAGCACGCAATGGTCCCAGATCCACACGTAGCTGCCGTCGCGGTGCCGCACGCGGTACTCGCAGGCGATGCTGTCTAGCTCGCTGTCGGCACCCGAGGCGCGCGCCACGCGCGCGGGCAGCGCCAGCGCGCGGTCTTCCGGGTGCACGAGGTCTTCCCACCAGCGGCTCACGGGCGAGATCTCCGAGCCGTGGTATCCGAGCATGAGCTCGATGCCCGAAGTGCGCAGGATCTTGCCGCTGGCGCAGTTCCAGTCGTAGACGAAACCGGGCAGGGCGCGCGCCGCCAACTGCAACCGCGTCTCGCTGGCCTCGAGCGCCAGCGCCGCGCGCTTGCGTTCGGTGATGTCCACGGTGATGCCGGCGACGATCGACTCGGCATCGCGTTGCTCCCGCCAGCAGGTGGCGAACATCCACCGCTCTTCGCGCGACTGGTCGTCAGGACCCGGGCGCCGCACCGGGAATTCGAACTCCGACTTGCCGTCGCGCAGCGTGCGCGCCAGGCCGGCTTCGAGGTGCTCATTGGTGGAAGGGTCGAGCCGCTCCGCGCCATCGATCGAGTACCACTCGCGGGTCGCCGGCAGCCACTCCCACATCTGGATGCCGGTGGCCGACTTGGCCAGGCGCAGGCGGTTCGCGGCGAGCTGCTCGGCGTCGCGTGCGCTCGCGGCGCGGCGTTGCGCGCGTTCCACGCGCGCCGCGTTCCACATCACCAGCGCGGTGAGTCCGCAACACATGGTCGCGGCGAGCAGGGCGAAGGCGAAGTGCAGGGAGTAGAAACCGTTCCTCACGCCGGCCAGTGCCAGCGCCGCGAAGGCCAAGGGTGCGATCACCGTCCAGGCGATGATGCCGCGCGCCGAGCTGCCGGCCGCCGAGGGACCGAGCAGCACCGAGAGCCAGTCGGCATCGCCGCGTTGCGCCAGCGTCGACAGCAGCAGCAGGCAGGCCACCGCGTTGGTGAGCGGCGCCGGCAGCATGGAGAGCCCGAGGCTGGCCAGCGTGGCGCTGTCCAGCAACAGCCCGACCAGTGAAGTCGCCGAGGCCAGCAGGCCGAGACCGGCGAAGATGGCGAAGAGCTGCGTGCCCAGCCGCGAGCGCAGCGGCACGAACAACAATGCCAGCGCCGAGGCGCCGAACATGATGCTGGCGGCGCCCGACATGCCGTCTTTCGCGGGTGCCGCCGCGATGTCGTGAGCAAGCCCGGCGTCCATCGATGCCGAAAACCAGGTATCGAAGGCCAGCGAGGCCGTCCATGGCAGCGCGAGGGCGAAGCCCAGCAGTGCGAGGACTTGCGCGATGCGTTGCGCCCACGGCGCCGGCGCGCCCGCCGCCAGCGCCGACAGCGACAGCAGCACGGTACACAGCGCCGAGGGAGGCGACATCATCGCCGCGAGATAGGGAGCGAGCGCGGCCACGTCGTAGTTGTGGCCCGCGAGCACGGCGAGGCCAGCCGCAAGCGTCGCGCATGCCAGCAGCCGCGAGGTCCGCATTGCGGCCTTTGAAAGAGTTTCAGACTTCATGCGCTGCGCCGAGTATTGCAGGCAGCTGCGCTGCCTGACTGTCGGTTCCCTCCTACAGTGCGGGAATTCTGCCCGTGCGGGGGCCCGGCTGCAAAGTCAGTGTGCAAAAGCGGCAGACGCACCCGTACGGTGTGACGGATTCTGCTGTCGGAAGTTGCCGCTGCGCGCGCGGTATTCACTCGCCGCGTGACGGTTTTTTCCAGCGCGGCAATGCACGGCGTCCGACGGCATGAATGAGCGCGGTACGCGACGCTTGCAAACATGCAACGACACGCCGTCGCTCCTCGTCTCGCGCGTTTCCCGCAGGGCATGGCCAGCACCTGGATCACGCGCCGCTGGTATTACACGCCCACGACCCACCGGGCGTACAGCGTGCGGCAGATTTCACCGGGCGACCGCAGGCTGCTCGCCGAATTCGCGCTGGAGCTCTCGCGTGACGCCCCGGAGCGTGAACTGTCCGCAATTCGCGACATCACGGCGACGCTGTTCGACCGCGTGATCGTCGCCGGCCCGCATGGCGCCGCTGGTTTCGCGGCACTGGAGAGCACCGCGGGCGGCGACCGCGTCGTGGGCGCTGCGACCTGCGACCCGGGCCCGGACAGCGCGCGTTTCTGCGTCGCCGTCACGCGTGCGTTTCGCGACGAACAGGTGGGCACCACGCTGATGTCGACGCTGGTGCGGCACGCGCGGCGCACCGGCATCACTCGGTTGTCGGGAGAAATGTCGTGGTCGAACCGACCGATGCAGCTCCTGGCGCAGGCCATGGGTTTCGTCGTCGAGCCGGTGACGCGCGATCGCAATCTGCGTCACCTCGTGCTCACGCTCAAGTGACTCGAGCTCAATCAACGCCCGGGAGGCCGCCAAGTGTCCGAATCCGTGAACGGCGCCGCAATGGAACGCGGCACGACTGATCCGCCGCAGGCGACGACGACCGCGCAACACCTGGCGGCGGCGCGCGTCGAGTCGGCATCGAGGTCGGTCTCGCGGGCCGTGCCGAGGACGGCGCGTGGCCGTCGCGTGCTCATCATCGTCGAGAACCTGCCGTGCCCGTTCGATCGCCGCGTGATGCAGGAGGCGCGCACGCTGGCCGCCGCCGGGTACGCGGTGTCCATCATCTGTCCCAAGGCGCCCGGCTACGAGAAGAGTTTCGAGAACATCGACGGCATCCACATCCACCGGCACGCGCTGCCGCGCGAAGCGGATGGCGCGTTGGGTTACGCGCTCGAATACGGCGTCGCGCTGATCATGGAATTCTGGCTGTCGCTCAAGGTGTTCTTCGGCCGCGGTTTCGACGTCCTGCACGCCTGCAATCCGCCGGACACGATTTTCCTCATCGGCCGCTTCTACAAGCTCTTCGGCCGCAAGTTCGTCTTCGATCACCACGACATCAACCCCGAGCTCTACGAGGCCAAGTTCGGCAAGCGCGGCTTCGGCCAGAAGCTGCTGCTGTGGCTGGAGCGCATGACGTTCCGCACCGCCGACCTCGTGATCTCCACCAACGAGTCCTACCGCCACATCGCGCTGACGCGCGGCGGCGTGAACGCCGGCAACGTCGTCGTGGTGCGATCGGGTCCTGACCTGCGGCGCATGAAAGTCGTGCCGCCGAATCCCGCGTTGAAGAAGGGACGCCGTTACCTCGTCGGCTACGTCGGCGTGATGGGCAAGCAGGAGGGCATCGACCTGCTGCTGCAGGCAGTGCAGCTCATCGTGCTGCACCTGGAACGCACCGACATCCATTTCGGACTGGTGGGCGGCGGCACCGAGCTGCCCGCCATGCAGCAGCTCGCGAAGGACCTCGGTATCGCCGATTACGTGACTTTCACGGGCCGCGTGCCGGACGCGGAGCTGCTCGAGATGCTCAACACCGCCGACATCTGCGTGAACCCCGACCGCGCCAACGAGATGAACGATCGCTCCACGATGAACAAGATCATGGAGTACATGGCGCTCGGCAAGCCCGTGGTGCAGTTCGATCTCACCGAGGGCCGCGTGTCGGCCGGCGACGCGTCGTGGTACGCGCGGCCGAACGACGTCGCCGACCTGGCGCAGAAAATGGTCTCGCTGCTCGGCGACGAGCTGCAGCGCCGGCGCATGGGCGCCATCGGGCGCGACCGCATCGAACACGTGTTGTCGTGGCAGCACGAAGCGCCGCGGCTGCTCGGCGCCTACGAACACCTCCTCAACCCCGCTGGAGAACGAAAATGAAGAAGTTACTGATGGCGTGCTGCGTCATCATGGCGCTGGCCTGGGCGACCAATGCGCTCGCACAGGATCCCAACTACACCGTCAAGCCGGGCGACGTGTTGTCCATCAGCGTCTGGAAGGAGCCCGACCTGCAGAAGGAGACGCTGGTGCGTCCCGACGGGTCGTTCTCGTTCCCGCTGGTCGGCGAAGTCGATGCCAAGAACAAGACGGTCTCCGATCTCAACAAGACCCTGAGCCAGCGGCTCACGCGCTTCATCTCCGACCCCGTGGTCACCGTCACGGTCCAGGAGATCAAGGGCAACAAGATCTACGTGATAGGACAGGTCAACAAGCCGGGCGAATTCATCATGAACCCGAGCGTGGATGTCATGCAGGCCCTGTCCATGGCCGGCGGCACCACGCCCTTCGCATCGCTCGGCGACATCGTCATCCTGCGCCGGACTCCCACCGGCAAGCAGGCCCTGCCATTCCGCTACAACGACGTGGTCAAGGGAAAACGCCTCGACCAGAACATCGACCTGCAAAGTGGTGACGTCGTGGTGGTGCCGTAACCCACATGAGGTGCGTCATGCAAACATCGATGCGCACAGCACTGGCTATTGCCGTCGTGGCCGCGCTCTCGGGCGCGTCCCACGCTGCCGACTGGGAACTCAACCCGCGCGTCGAGGCCGGGTACCTGTACGACGACAACTACCGTCTCACGCCCCCCGGCACCGAGGTCAGTGTCCAGGGCCCGCTGGCCGACGCGCAGCTCGAAATGCGCGCACTCACGCAGCAGGGCGAATTCAGCTTCACGCCGCGTATCAGCGCCACGTACTTCCCCGACCACCAGGACCTGGACGCGGTCGACTACTTCGGGCTGCTCTTCTGGCAGCACCGCGGCCAGCGTTACATGACCCAGGTGCGGGGCGAATATTCCCAGCAGGACGTGGTCAACAGCGAGCAGCCCCACGCCGAGATCCCCGCCGATTCCGGGCTCGGTGAGGGCGACACCGGCGATGGCGGCATCGTGTTCCTGCCGAACCGGCGCGAACGCGCGGCCGTGCGTCCGCAGGTGTCGTTCGAGATGACGCAGAAGCAGTCGCTCGCCTTCGCCGCCAATTTCGCCGACGTGAAATTCGACGAACAGTTCTTCGGCGCGCAGCAGGATTACCAGAGCGGTGATGTCACCGCTGCACTGGTTTCGCGTCTCTCGCCCGTGTCGTCGTTCACCACCCGCCTGCGGGCGGCCCAGTACGACATCGAGACGCTGGGCGACTCCAAGTCCTACGGGGCAGAGCTGCAATGGGACAGGCGCACCGCCGCGGAACTGGAAGCCTTCGTGCGCGTCGGCGCGCAGAACGTGAAGTTCGAGGACGGCACCAAGGAGAACTCGTGGCTGGCCGGTGCGGGTGTGAGCATGCCCTTCGGCCGTAACCAGTTGTTCGCCGACCTGGTGCGTAGCGTGGGCCCGTCGTCCGCCGGCCGCATCATCACGCGCGACCAGCTGCGCCTGCGCTGGCAGCGCGACTTCACGCCGCGCCTCGCCTTCCTGCTGGGCCTGCGAGGCACGCACGACGAGGATATCTCGGAAGTGACCAACTACAGGCCGCGCAGCTACGCCACCGGCGACATCGGCCTGCAGTGGCGCTGGGAACAAGAGTTCTCGCTGGTCATGGCTTACGACTACACCTGGCAGAAGTTCGACGAGTCGGCGACCGATCCGGCGAAGTCGGGCGCCGCCAGCATCTCCGTCATCTATCAACCCCTGCAACGACGACGCTGAAGGACATCAAGATGGAATCCCAGGCATCACCGGAATTTTCCGACTACGTACATGCCATCGGACGGCGCAAGGCCCTGATGCTGGGCGTCGCCATTCCGATCGCGATACTCGCGCTGCTGCTGTCGCTGACGCTCCCGGATATCTACACCTCGTCCGGGCTTATCGAGATCGACGAGTCTTCGAGCTCCAACCCGCTCGACAACAGCGACGAGCACGATCACACCTCGTACGCCGACCAGTACGTGCAGAACCTCAAGGGAATCGTGCTCAACGACAACAACCTGCGCCGCCTGAACGAGGAGCACGACCTCTACCCGGATCTCGAGGACAGCGAGTCGGCGATGCTCAAGCGCCTGCGCCGCGACATCGACGTGCAGATCGTCACCACGCCCATCCTCGATCCGCGCACCGGCCGCGAGCGCGAGGTCGTCGATGCATTCACGGTGTCGTACGACAACCGCGTGCCCGCCAAGGCGCAGAAGGGAGCGCAATGGCTGGTGGCGGCATTCCTCGCCGAGCACCGGCGGCAACGCCAGGGGCGTGCCTCGAACGCGGCGGAGTTCTACGCCAAGGAAGCCGAGCGCATCCGCGGGCAGGTGTCGAAGCTCGAGGGCAAGCTCGCCGAGTTCAAGCGCGCCAACTACGGACAGCTGCCCGAGCTCACCGAAGTGAACATGGCGATGATGGACCGTACCGAGAGCCAGATCGCGCAGAACGAGATGCAGGCCCGCTCGCTGCGGCAGGACCGCGTGTTCCTGGTCGCGCAGCTCGAGCAGCAGCGCGCGCAGGGACCCGACGCGGCCAGCATCCGCCAGCTCGAGGACCAGTACAACCGCATGCGCTCGACCTACGACGAGAGCCACCCCGACATGGTGGCGCTGCGCCGCCAGATCGACAGCCTCAAGTTCGGCACCAGCGCCAGCGCCGGGACGTCGCTGCGTTCGCAGCTCAACGCCAAGAAGGCCACGCTCGCCGAGGCCCGCCAGCGCTACGGCGAGGAATACCCCGACGTCAAGAAGCTGCAGCGTGACATCGCCATGCTCGAGGCGCGCATCAAGGCAGGTGAGCGCGCCGACGTGGAAATGACGGACGGCACGGCCGTGGGCATGCAATTGCGCACGCAGATCAATGCCATCGACAGCCAGCTGGCGAGCATCGCGGCGCAGAATGCCAGCCTGCGCGCCAAGCTCACCGGTCTCGAGAAGAACGTGACGTCCGCGCCGCAGGTCGAGCGCGAATACGCCACCGCGACTCGCGACCTCACCATCGCGCGCGAGAAGTACGAGCAGCTGCTCGCGCGCCAGATGGACGCCGAGGTGAGGGAAGCAGCCATCGTCGGCGGCCGCTCCGACGAATTCCGCCTCATCCAGTCACCCATGCTGCCGGGCATGCCGTCCAAGCCCGAACGCCTCGCCATCCTGTTCATCGGCCTGGTGGCGGCGGTGGTGCTCGCGCTCACGGCCACGGTGGCCGCGGAGGCCCTGGACCCGAAGGTGCGCGGCGCACGCGACGTGCGCGAGCTGCTGTCGGTGTCGCCGCTGGTCGCGATTCCCATGATCCGCAACTCGCGTTCCCGGCGCCGCAGTGCCTGGCGATTCGCGGCCGCGACCGCCAGCGCCGTCGTCGGCGTGTGGATCGCATTCACCGCCATCCGAGATTTTCTCTGACCCCACGGAGTGAGACATCAACATGAGTACCACCATGGAAGACGCCATTCGCCGCAATTTCGCCGAACGGCTGGGCCAGGAACGGGGAGCGGAGCGACCCAACGCGATCGAGTCCGCGCAGCTGCGGCCGCGCGTGCGCCGCGTGAGCGCGGCGCCGTCCGACCTGCAGCAGGCACGCCGGTTCCAGAACGCCAGCGTCGACGTGCGGGCCATGGAGCGCCAGTGCGTGTTGCCGGCGGTCTCGGACACCGCGGCGCTGCGCGCCTTCAAGATCCTGCGCACGCGCGTGCTGCGCCGCCTGGACATGCACAAGTGGAGCTCGATCGCCGTCTCCGGCATGTCGCAGGGCGAGGGCAAGACCCTCACGGCCATCAACCTGGCGCTGGCGCTGTCGCAGGACGTGAACACCTTCGTGTTCCTCGTCGACCTCGACCTGCAGCGCCCGCAGATCGCCAACTACCTCGGCATGAGTTTCGAGAAGGGACTGTCCGACTACCTGCTCGGCAAGGCCGAGATCGACGACGTGGTGTACAAGCTGCATTCGGAGCGCCTGGGCGTGATCCCCAATGCGCGCGCCTTCCAGCATTCCTCGGAATTCCTCAACAGCCCGCGCATGTCGGAGTTCCTGCAGGCGCTGGAGCGCGAGGTGCCGCGCCGCATCGTGATCTTCGACATGCCGCCGCTGCTGGCGTCGGATGACGTGCTGGCCTTCGCGCCGCAGTTCGACTCGCTGCTGCTGGTGGTGTCCGAGGGCAAGAGCGGCCGCGCCATGCTGCGCGGCGCCAAGGAAGTCCTCACCGAGATGAACCTGCTCGGCGTGGTCCTCAATCGCTCCAAGGAACGGAACGAAAGTGCCTACTACTGATCGAGGCGCGGCCGTGGGGTCGCCGGAGATCATGGGCGAGGACGTGGAGGTTGCGGGTGAAGAGGGGACAGACCTGAGGGTCAGTCCCCTTGCTGGCCAGCGTCTGCGGAAGCCGGCGGCGGTCAAACGCATCAGCATCTTCGGCTTGGGTTACGTGGGCGCGGTGTCGCTGGCCTGCCTGGCGCGCGACGGGCACCGGGTGATCGGCGTCGATGTCGATCCGGTCAAGCTCGAGCTGATCCGTGCGCGCAAGTCGCCCATCCTCGAGGAAGGCATCCAGGAGCTGATGCGCGACGTGGTCGACTCCGGCCGCGTGTCCGTGACCCAGGACGCACGTCGCGCCGTTGAAGACACCGAGGTGTCCTTCGTCTGCGTGGGCACGCCCTCGGCGCCGAATGGCAGCCAGGACCTCGGGGCCATCACGCGGCTCGCGGAGCAGATCGGCGCCGCGCTCGCATCGAAGCGCGAGTTTCACACCGTCGTGATCCGCTCGACGGTGCAGCCGGGGACGCTCGAGGACGTCATCGGACCCATCCTCGAACGCGCCAGCGGCAAGCGCTCCGGCGTGGACTTCGGCCTCGCGTTCCAGCCCGAATTCCTGCGCGAAGGCTCTTCGATCCGCGACTACGATCATCCGCCGTACACCATCGTCGGCGGCAACTGCGAGGCGGCGGTCAATGCCGTGCGCGAGATCTTCCAGCACCTGGACGCCCGTTTCCTCGTCACCAGCATCCGGGTCGCCGAGGCGCTCAAGATGAGCTGCAATGCCTTCCACGCGCTCAAGATCACCTTCGCCAACGAGATCGGGCGCGTGTCCCAGGCACTGGGCATCGACGCGCACGAAGTCATGCGGCTGGTATGCGCCGATACGCGGCTGAACATTTCGCCGGCCTATCTCAAGCCCGGCTTCGCCTTCGGCGGTTCCTGCCTGCCCAAGGACCTGCGTGCCCTGGCACAGATCGCGAAACACCACGACATCGAAGTCCCGATGCTGTCCAGCCTGCTGGTCAGCAACCGCGTGCACATCGATCATGCCGTCGCGCGCATCCTGAGAATGGGCCGCCCGCGCGTTGGAATGCTGGGACTGTCGTTCAAGTCCGGCACCGACGACCTGCGCGAGAGCCCGCTGGTAATGGTGGCGAAGCAGTTGCTGGGCGAGGGCTGTGAAGTGCGTGTCTTCGATCCCGAGGTGCACCTGTCGAGGTTGTTAGGCGCCAACCGCAACTACATCGAGACCCACATCCCGCACGTCGGCTCGCTGCTGTGTGACGACATCGAAGACATGATCGATCCCTCCGAGGTGATCCTGGTGGGACTGCGCCATCCCGCGCTCGAGTCGGCGCTGCAGGCGCGCGTGCGCCCCGACCATCACCTCATCGACCTCGTGAACCTGCCCAATCGCGACCTGCTTCGTTGCCACTACGAGGGCATCTGCTGGTAGGAGGCGTCGGCTCTTATATATGGCGATCCACCCGCGGCAGGCGATCGCAGGGCGAGCCAGCTCACGATTCCTGACGCCTCCGGAAACCCCTAAGCAGCGTAAGCGGTTGATATTCCTCGTTTGTCTGGCATCGCAGACAGCGCCCGGGCGGGGCACTTTTTACCTATCGCGTTGAAGCGATTGCATCGCGGCCTCTAAATCGCACCCGTCCCACGGACTCGGGACGGGAGGACTCGTACATGCGATCCAAGGTTGGCGGTTTTGTCGGAGCGGTCCTGACCGTTCTGGCCCTCGCGCTGTTGCTCGTCGTTGTTAACGGTAACGACGCGGACAAACAAGAGATCGCGCGCGCCAAGCCTGTGCCTGCGGAAAAGCAGGAGCTCGCCATCGCCGTCAGCGATGCCGCCACGGCCCGCGTAGGCGCGCCATTCGATCTCCAGCCGGACATCGCGAATCCGCGTCACGCCGCACTCATGTTCACCGCGGAAAACCTTCCGCCGTGGGCACGCATCGATTCGAGCACCGGCAGGATCAGCGGCACGCCGCGCACCTCGGACATGGGTGAACACTCGGACATCGTCATCATGGTCGCCGACGGCGCGCAGCGCGCCACGACGGCGCCGTTCTCCATCAAGGTGGTAGCTAGTGGCATGGCCGTCGCCACGCTCGAGTGGCGCCGGCCGGATTCCCGGGTCGACGGCTCTCCGCTCGACGACCTCGCCGGTTACCGCATCAGTTACGGGCGCGATCCTGACGATCTCGACCACAGCGTATTCATTGCCGATCCCGACGAGACCACGTACGAGTTCTACACCCTGGAAGAGGGCATGTGGTACTTCACCGTGATCGGAGTGAACGCCAACGGTGTCGAGGGCCCGCCGACGGTCACGGCACAGAAGGCGATTTGAGCTGTCTTTTCCGACAGCGGGTATCCACTTTTTCCGAGAGGTTTAAGGAATGAGCCTTGCTAAAGTTTGCGGCCTTCATGGACGCGCACCCCGTGTCACGATGTACTCCCTGTTGCTCGCTGCGGCCGTCCTGATACTGGGCGCAACCACGGCGCACGCGTTGCCCGTGATACCCGGAGCTTCCGGCTTCGGCATGGAGACACCGGCCGGCCGTTACGGCAAGGTCATCCGCGTCACCAACCTCAACGCCAGCGGCCCGGGATCGCTCAAGGCCTGCGCCTCCGACACCGATGGTGCGCGCGTCTGCGTATTCGAGGTGTCCGGCATCATCCGCATCACCTCCGACATGATGATCCGCTACGGCAGGCTCACCATCGCGGGCCAGACTGCGCCATCGCCCGGCATCATGATCCGCGGCGCCGCGCTGCGTATCCAGGCTTCCGACGTGCTCGTACAGCACATCCGCGTGCGTGCAGGTGACGATCCGAACGGCCCGGATCCGGACAACCGCGATTCGCTCAAGATCGAGGGCACGTCCACGAGGCCGGTGAAGAACATCGTCATCGACCACTGCTCGTTCAGCTGGGCCATCGACGAGAACGCCAGCGTCTGGGGTCCGCACGACAACATCACGTTCAGCAACAATATCTTCGCCGAGCCGCTGAACGAATCGCTGCACAAGCTCGCCGACGGATCCGGTACGCAGAAGCACGGCTTCGGCGTGCTGCTGGGATCGAGCGCGAGCGGCGGTCGCGTGACCATGGTCGGCAACCTGCTGGCGCACCAGGTGGAACGCAATCCGCTGTCGCGTGCACGTGAACTGGTGTTCGTGAACAACCTGATCTACAACCGCGTCAACATGGACTACGACGGCCAGTCCGAGCACTACCGCACGACCAAGACCTCGCTGGTGGGTAACGTCTTTATCAAGGGACCGAGCTACGAGCGTCCGACCAGGCCGGTCTTCCTGCGCACCGCGGGCACCTACGTGTTGCCCACCACCTCCCGCGTGTACCTGGCCGACAACTACGCCGACACCGGCAGCTCACTGTCGCAGCTCGTGACGTACAACGGTGGCAAGACGATCACGGGAATGGTGACGAGCACGCTGCCGGTGTGGAACAGCGGCCTCTCGGCGCAGAAGACCTCGAGCAGCAACGTGTACAACCGCGTGCTGGCATACGCCGGCGCCCGCCCCGCGGATCGCGATTCCGTGGACAAGCGCATCGTGAAGAACGTCAAGGAGCGCAGGGGCGGCATCATCAACTGCGTGGTGAACAACGGCACCGGGCGCTGCTCGCGCGGCCATGCGGGCGGCTGGCCGTGGTATGCCCAGCACCGGCGCAAGCTCACGCTGCCCAGCAACCCGGGCACGGTGGCGTCGAATGGCTACACCAACCTGGAGAACTGGCTGCACACCATGGACAAGTCGGTGCAGGGCCTGAGTTCGTCTTCGAGCCCGGCGGCGACGTCGGTGACGGTGAAGTAACCCGGTGTAGGAACCCGTGCTACGCCGTGTAATCGTCCGGCGATAATTCCTCGGGTCAAGGGCTGGCGTCGCGTACGCCAGCCCTTTCTTATTCTGCGGGCAGCTTCCCGACGTTGCCGCGCCGATGAGCACCGAATACCAATCACAAGTCAGCCAGCCCATCATCTTCAAACGCGGCACGTCGCTCGTCGCGCCGGTGCTGTTGTGGCTCATGGATGCGTTGCCGGCGGTGCTGGCCGGCGTGATGTTCTATCCACTCACGCGCATCTACGAGGTCGAGTACGACCGGCCGTTCCTGGTGTTGTCCATCCTCGCCGCCGTGCTCACGCTGGCCCTGCTGCCGCGGAGCAATCCCGCCTCGCAGGTGATCGCGCGCCGCATCGATCTCGCCACCAACCTGCTGTGGCGCTGGGCGGTGCTCGTGGCCTGCCTGCTGGCGCTGGGTTACATCACCAAGTTCTCCGAGCAGTATTCACGCCGCGTGGTCGTCACCTGGGTGCTGCTGACGCCGGTGCTGCTGGTGCTCCTGCAGCTGCTGCTGCAGTCGATCACGCGCGCGATGCTCATGGACATCACGCACGCGCGCCGCGCGGTGATCGTCGGCTGTACCGCGGCGAGCCAGGAGCTGGCGCGCCGCCTGTCGCTGCACACCGAGCTCGGCATCGCGGTGGCCGGCTTCTTCGACGACCGCGGCAGCGACCGGCTCGGCTGCTCGGCGCACACGCAGCTGCTCGGACGGTTCGCCGACGTGCAGGCTTTCGTCAATCGCCGCAACATCGACATGATATTCATCGCGATCCCGCCGGGGCAGGTGGCACGCATGCGCGACCTGGTGCACGAGCTCGGCGACACCACGGCGTCAATCTACTTCGTGCCCGACGTGAGCGGGTTCGACATGATCCAGCAGCGCACCAGCGAGATCCTCGGCTTCCCTGTGGTGGCGATGTGCGAGACCCCGTTCCACGGTTACCGCGGGCTCGTCAAGCGGCTCATGGACGTGACGCTGGCGCTGGCGGGCATCGTCGTGCTGCTGCCATTGTTGTTAGGCATCGCCTGGGGCGTGAGGCGCAGCTCGCCGGGCCCGATCCTGTTCCGGCAGCGCCGCTACGGGCTCGACGGCCGCGAAATCCAGGTGTTCAAGTTCCGCACCATGACGGTGTGCGAGGACGGTTCGCGCGTGACGCAGGCTCAGCGCCGCGACGAGCGCGTCACGCCGTTCGGCCGCCACCTGCGGCGCTGGTCGCTGGACGAACTACCGCAGCTGCTCAACGTATTGCAGGGAACCATGAGTCTCGTAGGACCCCGCCCACATGCGGTGGCTCACAACGAGGAATACCGCAAGCTGATCAAACGGTACATGGTTAGACACAAGGTGTTGCCGGGCATCACGGGACTTGCGCAGGTGCGCGGCTGTCGCGGCGAAACCGCACGCGTCGAGGACATGGAGAGGCGTGTGGTGTTCGATCTCGAGTACATGCGCAACTGGTCGCCACTGCTGGATCTGCAAATCCTCGTGGCCACGGTGTTCGCCGTGATCCGGACGGACCGGGCGTACTGATGGCTTGGCTGGAAGAAGGGGTCTTGTCTGGCGAACTTGCTGGGAATCACGTCGTTCTTCCTGCTCGCAACCGAGGTGTTGCGCTGGGATCTCACGATCGCGACGGGCCTGTCGGCCAAGAACCTGATCATCTACCTGCTGGCGGTATTCCTCGGACTGCGCATGGTGGTGCAGCGCACGTCGCTGGTCGCGGCCGGCGGCCTGCAGGCGGCCTGGCTGGTGCTCATCGCGTATGCCATGTTCACGTGGCTGATCGCCGGCCTCGTCATCGATTACCAGGGTTATAACCTCATCCAGAGCGGCATCAAGCTCAAGACCGGGCTGTTCGATCCGTTCATTTTCTTCCTCGTGTTCCTGTTCGGCGTGCGCAGCTCGGACGACGCGCTGACGGTCATCAAATGGCTGCTGCTCGGCGCATTGTTCGCGAACCTCGGGACCGTCGCCGACAACGCCGGCATCGTGAACCTCGGCTTCCAGGAGCGCATCGACGGCCGCACGCAGGGCGCGATGGGAGAGTCAAACCAGTACGCGGCCTTCATCATCCTGTTCATTCCGGGCATGATCGCCGCGGCCATCGGCGCGCGCGGATTCTGGCGCCTGTTCTGGCTGGGCGGCGCGCTGCTGTCCTGCGCCGCGTTGTCGATGACGGCTTCACGCGGCGGCCTCGTGGGCATGGTGCTGGCGCTCGCCATCGGCGGCTACATGTTCCGGCACCTCGTGTCGCTCAGCCGCTCGGCGGGCTGGGTGCTCGGCTCGATAGTCGTGCTCGTGACGTTCATGGCGCTGTCGCAGTACGGCGGCTTGCTCACGGAACGAGTGCTCGGGCAGACCACGAACATCGATGCCACCGAGGCGACGTCGGGCCGCACCGAGATCTGGCTCAACCTGTTCGCCACCATGCTGACGCAGCCGGTGACTTTCATCACCGGGTTCGGCTGGGACGTGTACTGGGCATTCCCGTTCCGATTCTCGCCGCACAACCACTATTTCTCGCTGTGGTTCAACCTCGGCCTGTGCGGACTGATCTGCGGCAGCTACCTGCTGTTCTCGTCCATCAACCGCGCGCGGCGTGCCAGCCTGGCGGCCGAGCCGCACCTGCGGCGATATCTGGTCGCCTACGTGATCGGCGCCATCGCCGTGAGCGGCGCGGTGTTCTTCGTCGAGTTGCACAAGCCGTGGATGTTCTTCTGGATGTATGCCGGCACGGTCGCACGGCTGGTGCTGTGCGCCGAACCCGCGGCGCACGCGCGCCCGGTGCTGCCGATCCACCGGCCGCGCGAGCTCGCGAAGCCGCGTGATGTCTATGGCTGGAACGGGCGCAGGTCCGCATGACGCCGCGCAAGATCTGCATCGTCGGATTGGACGCCTGCGGGCTGCTGTCGGGCGAGGGCGACCTGCGATACATCGGCGGCGAAACCGTGCAGCACGTGCTGCTCGCGCGGGCCTGGCGCGACCTCGGCCACGACGTGTCGATGATCGTGTTCGACGACGGCCAGGGCCCGAAACGCGTGGTCGACGGCATCACCGTCATCGCGGCCCACCGGCGGCGCGCGGGACTGCCGGGACTGAGATTCTTCCACCCGCGCGCATCGAAGCTGTTCTCCGCGCTGATGGCCGCGGACGCCGACATCTACTACCAGTCACCGGCCGGCGCCTTCAGCGGCATTACGGCGTGGTTCTGCCGCATGGCAGGACGGCGTTTCATCATGCGCATCGCCTCCGACAGCGACTGCGAGAAGGAGCACACACGCATCCGCTTCTGGCGCGACCGGCGGCTGTTCGCCTATGCGCTGCGGCACGCGGACCTGGTAGCGGCGCAGACGCGCGTGCAGGCCGACATGCTGCGCGCGAATCACCGCATCGACGCCCCGGTGGTGAACATGCTGGTCGAGCCCCCGCGGCGCGGCGCCGGTCCCGCCGAGAAGGACATCGACGTCCTGTGGCTGAGCAACCTGCGCCCCCTCAAGCGGCCGGAGCTGGTGCTCGAGCTGGCGCGGCAACTGCCGCAGGTGAAGTTCACCCTGGCGGGCGGGCCCCTTCCGGGATTGCGCGGCGGCACGTACTTCGAGGACGTGAGTGCGGCGGCCTCGCGGCTTCCGAACGTCGACATGCCCGGCGCGGTGCGTTACGCCGACTCCGGCCGGTGGATAGAGCGGGCGAAGATCTTCCTCAACACCTCGATCGTGGAGGGATTTCCCAACACCTTCCTGCAGGCCTGGTCGCGCGGTGTCCCGGTGGTGAGTTTCTTCGATCCGGACGGCCTCATCCGCCGCCTGCAGCTCGGTGCGGTGCCGGCTTCCACCGACGACATGCGCGAGTCGATCCGCGGCCTGCTCGAGGCCGACGTGTACCGGGAGAACATCGGGCGGCGTGCGCGTGACTTCGTGTCGCGCGAATTCACCGGCGCAGCCGCGGAGCGTTACATCGAACTACTGGAAGCCAGGCCGGAACGCGCCGGGATGCGCGCCGCCGACGGAGGACTGCAATGAACACCCCCGCCTATGCGGACACCACGCTCGGGACCCTCGCCACCGCGAAGCAGGAAGCCGCGGCGCAGGACACCGGCCAGGTCGCTGCCGCGGCGCGGCCGGACTGCCTGTTCGTCATCGGCAACCTCGGCATCGGCGGCTCGGAACGCAAGATCGTGCGTCTGGCGAACCGGCTCAAGCAGGACGGCGTGCACGTCGCATTGGCCTGCATGAACGGGCCATTCACCATCGAGTCCAGCATCCGCCGCGACGTGCCCTGCCTCAAGCTCGAGCGCAAGGGCAAGTTTTCCTGGGCCACCGTCTTCAGGCTGCGCGACATCCTGGTCCGCCAGCAGCCTGCCACGGTGCTCGCGCTCAATCTTTACCAGGCGCTGTACGTCGCACTGGCGTCGATGTTCCTGCCGTACCGGCCGCGCAAGGTGGCGCTGGTGAACACTTCGTTCTTCCGCGGCCACCGCATGCTCATGCGGTTCTATCACTGGGTGCTGCTGCAGTTCGACGTCATCGTGCACGGCTCGGAGGCGCAGCGCCGCTTCTGGTTCAAGCCCGGCTCGTCGGCCTGGAACAAGTCCGTGGTCGTGTACAACGGCGTGGACTCCGACTGCTTCGAGATCACGGCTTCCTTCGAAGCCGGCAAGCGCCTGCGCGAGTCGCTCGGCGTGAAGCCCGAGGCCATGTTGATAGGCACCGTGGGCATGTGCCGGCCCGAGAAGAACCAGCAGGTGCTGCTGACGATGCTGCGGCGGCTGCGCGTGGCGCGCGTGGACGCGCACCTGGTCATCGCCGGCGGCGCATTCCTCATCGAGCAGCTGAAGCGTCGCGCCGTCGAGCTCGAGATCAGCGACCGCGTGCATTTCCTCGGCGAGACCGAGGACGTGCGGCCGGTGCTCGCCGCCATGGACCTGTTCGTGCTGCCGTCCATCGCCGTCGAGTCGTTCTCCAACGCGGCGCTGGAAGCCATGTCCATGGGCCGGCCAGTGATCCTCTCGGAGATCGGCGGCGCACGCGAAATGATCACCGACGGTGTCGAAGGTTACGTGGTCACACCCACGGAGCTCGCGGCGCGGCTGCCCGCGATCGCCGCGGCGCTGTACGCCGACAAGCGCAAGCGGCTGCAGATGGGGCAGGCGGCGCGGGCCCGCGCGGTTTCCTGCTTCTCGGTGTCGTCCATGGTCGCGGGCTACCGCGCGCTGTTCCACGGAGAATCCTCATGAACGCCGACCTGCGCGAAGTCGAGCTCGAGCCCTCGACGTTCGCGTCCCGCTTCGCGTCACCCCCGGTCGATTTGCGCATGCGCGTGCTGCAGCTCGGGCCCGCGCTGGCCGTGCGCGGCGGCATCAGTTCCGTCGAGCGGCTGATCTGCGAATACATGAAGCCGTACGCCGCCATCCGCCACGTGCCGACCATGGAGGACGGGTCCGCCGTCACCCGCGGCCTCACGTATGCCCGCGCAGTGCAGGTCCTGTGGCGCGCGCTGGCCGACATCGATCCCGTCATCGTGCACATCCATTTCGCCTCGCGCGGCAGCACGTTGCGCAAGGTGGTCCTGGCCGACATGGTGGCGCGTGCCGGGCGTCCGCTGGTGCTGCATGCACACGGCGCACGCTTCGACCAGTTCCACCGGCGGCTGCCGGCGCCGCTGCGCCGCAAGGTCAATCGCACGCTGCAACGGGCCAACCTCGTCATCGCATTGTCGTCACAATGGCGCGAGTTCTTCGTCGAGGAATGCGAGCTCGCACCGGCCAAGGTGACCGTGCTGCCGAACCCGGTGCGATGGAATGCCGCGCCGCCGGATCGTTCGGGCCGGCCGCACGTGCAATTCCTGTCGCTGGGCCGGCTCTCCGAGCGCAAGGGTTCCTACGATCTGGTCAACGCCTTCGCCGCCCTGCCGCGCGAGCTGCGTGCGCGCGCGCGGCTGGTGCTCGCCGGCGACGGCGACGTGGAAGGCGTGCGCCAGCTCGCGGCCCCGCTGGGCGACGCGGTTCGCGTGCACGCGTGGATCGATCCGGCCGAACGCGACCGCCTGCTCGACGCCAGCGACGTGTTCGTGCTGCCCTCGCGCGCCGAGGGCCTGCCGATGGCGCTGCTCGAGGCCATGTCCGCCGGGTTGCCCGCCATCGTCACGCCGGTCGGCGGTATTCCCGACGCGCTGACCGACGGCGCCGAGGGCCTGATGGTTGAGCCCGGCCGCGTCGACCAGATCACCGCTGCCATGACGCGCATGCTGGGCGACGAGGCCGACCGCCTGGCCGCCGGGCGCCGTGCGCACGCGCGTGCGCGCCTGTTCGACGTCAACACCTATGCGCGCCGGCTCGCCGACCTGTACCAGCGCATCGCGCCGGTGGCCGGATTCCGGGAGTACGCATGAGCGCAGTCACCTCGGTCGCCGTGTTCCTCAAGAAGCACGTGCTGGGGCAGAGCCTCATCCGGCGCAGCCCGCTGTACTACGAGCGCGCCTGCGACGATCTCGAGGAGGTGAACCGGCTCGACCTCGCGGGGCGGCGCGCGTGGGTCAAGGAACGCATCGCGCACACGCTCGAGCTGGCGCGCGGCACGGATTACGGACGCAGGGTCAAGGGCGGCAACAACCTTGCCGACTGGCCGCTGCTCGAGAAGGAACCGTTGCGCCACGACCTCAAGTCCTTCACCTCGGGTTACGAGTGGATGGCGGCACCGGCGACCACCGGCGGCACCAGCGGCGTGCCGCTCAAGGTGCTGCGCTCGCTGCAGGCCATCGTGTTCGAACAGGCCACCATCGATCGTTGCATCGCCGAGGCAGGCGCCGACGTGCGCACTGCACGCACCGTGGTACTGCGTGGCGACAATCCGCGCGACCTCGAGCTTTCTCCCAACCCGGACAGCGAAATCATCAACGGCGGACGCATGCTCACCATGAGCGCCAATGCCGTGACCCATGTCAGCGTCGAACACGTGGCGAACACGCTGGAGACTTTCGCACCGCAGTTGTTGTGCGCCTACCCCACGGCGCTGGAGACCCTGTGCCGTTACCTGCGCGACAGCAACCGGCGCCTGTCCATACCTTCGGTGGTCACTTCCTCGGAAGTCGTGCGCCCCGAGGCGTGGCGGCTCACCGAGCAGATGCTGGGCGCGCGCGTGATCGACTACTACGGCCAGGCCGAGCGAATTGCTTTCGCCCACGCCTCGGCGCCGCGCGAATACCGCTTCTCCTGCGCCTATTCGTACGTGGAGTTCATTCCCTACGACGGCAATGTATTGCCACCGCACGCGCCGCACCGGCTCTACGAGGTGATCGGCACGCCGTTCTGGAACAGCGTGCTGCCCATCGTGCGTTATCGCACCGGCGACCTCGTGCGGCTCCCCGCGCACTGGGGCCCGGCCGAGCTCGAGGAGCTGTCGCTCGGACTGCGGCCCTTCGAAGGCGTGCTGGGACGCCAGCAGGAAGTCATCGTCTGTCCGCAGCGCGTGCGGCTCAGCGGCCTCGGATTCGTGCCCCGCGATGTCCACAACGTGGTGCGCATGCAGGTCGTCCAGGAAGACTTCGAGCAGGTGCGCATCTTCGTGCTGCCCACGCCCGAATTCAGCGCCAACGATGCCGAGGACCTGCTGGCCAATGCGCGCTCGCGGATCCCGTCCGAGGTCAACATCACGGTGGAAATCGCCACGCGGCTGGAGCGCACGCCGCGCGGCAAGACGCCGCTGATCGTCCATCGTCCCCCGGTCCATGACGTGTTGCGCCGGAACGGGATCGAACCACTGTTCACTCGCTAGTCATGCAGCAACCCGGCTGGTACCTGAGGCGCCTGCGGCGCATGTCCGGCGCGGAAGTCGCGTACCGGGTGGCGCGCCGCGTGCGCAGCGTGTCCGAGCACTTCGTGTCGATGGACGTGCCGCCCCGCGACGCCTACGCCACCGACCTGCGATTCCTGCCGCCGTTCGTGTCATTGGCGCCGGACACGCTGGTCGAGGCGGCCGACCGCGTGCTCGACGGGCGCTACACCTTTTTCGACCTCGAGGAGGCGGACATCGGCGATCCGCCGCAGTGGAACCGCGATCCGCTCACGCAGCGCGTGGCCGTCCTGCGGCGCGCGGGCTCCATCGACTACCGCGACGAACGCGTGGTGGGAAACATCAAGTACCTGTGGGAGGCGAACCGCCACCTCCAGCTGCCGACGCTGGCGCAGGCGCATGCACTCACCGGCGATGTGCGTTACGCGGCGGCGATCCGCATGCAGCTCGATTCGTGGATCGAGCAATGTCCCGTGGGCCGCGGTCCGAACTGGGCCAGCGCGCTCGAGCTCGGCATCCGGCTCATCAACTGGAGCGTCGCCTGGCAGCTGGTGGGCGGCTGGCGCTCGCGCCTGTTCGCGGGCGACGACGGCGCGGCGTTCCGCGAACGCTGGCTCAAGTCCATCTACGAACATGCGCGCACCATCGCCGGCAACCTGTCGCGCTTCTCCTCGGCGAACAATCACCTGATCGGCGAAGCGGCCGGCGTGTACGTGGCGGCCACCACCTGGCCGCTGTGGCGGCAGATGCACGACTGGGGAGAGCAGTGCCGCGACATCCTCGAGCAGGAGTGCCACCGGCAGAATGCACCGGATGGCGGCAACCGCGAGCAGGCCTTCGGCTACCAGATGTTCGTGCTGGATTTCCTGTTGCTGTCGGGGCTCGCGGCGCGGGCGCGCGGCGAGGATTTCTCGCCGGTGTACTGGCGCCGCGTGGAGTGCATGGTCGACTTCCTCGCGTCGATGACCAGCGCCGCCGGCGCGCTGCCGATGATCGGCGATTCCGACGACGCCTGCGTGGTGCGGCTCTCCAATGACCCGGGCTTCTCCCAGCATGGATCGCTGATCGCCACCGGCGCCGTGTTGTTCGAGCGGCCGGACCTCGCGGCGAAGGCGGGCACCGTGGATGGCAAGACGGTGACCTTGCTGGGCATCGGTGCGACGCGCACGCTCGCCCGCCTGCGTGAACGCGGACGCGCGGGATTCAGGCCGCGCCGGTCATTCACCGAGTCCGGCTACTACCTGCTCGGCGCTGCATTCGAGACGCCGGACGAAGTGCGGCTGCTGGCCGATGCCGGCCCGCTGGGATATCTCAGCCTCGCCGCGCACGGCCATGCCGACGCCTTGTCGCTCGTGCTGAGCATCGGCGACCGGGAGATCCTGGTCGATCCGGGCACGTATGCCTACCACACGCATCCCGAGTGGCGGCGTTACTTCCGCAGCACGCGGGCCCACAACACCGTGGGCATCGACGGCCTGGACCAGTCTGAGCAGGCGGGAAACTTCATGTGGTCACACCACGCGCGTGCGCGCTGCCTGGAGTTCGTGCCCGGCCCCGGGCTGCAGCGCTTCGTCGGCGAGCACGATGGCTACCGGCGTCTCGCGGATCCCGTGGTTCACCGGCGCCAGGTCGATCTCGATCCCGGAACGCAGACCATCGAGGTGACGGATACGCTGCGTTGCAAGGACGCGCACCGCGCGATCCGGGCCTGGCACTTCGCCGAGGACTGCGAGGTGGAGTCCTACGGGTCGGGCATCCGCGTGAGTTCGGGTCCGGCGCGCGCTTACTTCGAGCCGCTCGAGCCCCTGGACCGCGTCGAAATATTTCGCGGCGGCAGTCCGTCCCAGGGCGGATGGATTTCGCGCAAGTTCGGCCAGAAGCTGCCCATCACCACAGTCCTATGGCATTCGGACATCACCGGTGTCACCGTACTGCAGGCCCGCATCCGATACACGAGGTCGCGCACCGGTGCCAGCTGAAGCAGCGATGTCGCCCGAAGTCCCCCACCAGGTTGTCACCGCCGATGTCCCGAGTGACGAACGCACACACTCGCTGCGGCAGGACGATTGCTTCGGGTTGTTCAACGAAATCGGGGATATAGACGCCGAGGCGCGCAGCGAGGCCGGCCTGTACCGTGCCGGCGTGCGCCACCTGTCGCGCTTCACGCTGACCGTGGCCGGATTGCGGCCGTTGCTCCTGGCCGCAAGCCCGCGCGAAGACAACGTGCTGCTGGGCGTGAACCTCACCAATCCGGACGTGCGCGGCGAGGGCGGGCGCATCGTCCTGCCGCGCGGCACCTTGTACATCACGCGCACGCGCTTCATCTGGGCCGGCGTGTTCCACGAGATGATCCGGGTGCGCAACTTCGCGCTGAGCACCGTCGCGGTGGAGCTGGCGGTGCGCTTCGGCAGCGACTTCGAGAACATCATCGACGTGCGCGCGCAGCGGCGCGTGGACGCGGGCCGCGCACGCTTCGAGCGCGTGGAACGCGACAGCGTCACGCTCGGGTACCTCGGCGCCGACGAGGTGATGCGCGAGACCGTGGTCGATTGCCACACCGCGCCGGACAGCATCTCGCAGGACGCGCTGCGTTACCGGCTGCAGATCGGCAGCCGCGGCGAGAAGACCATCGCGCTCGCCATCGGTTGCCGCTCGCAGCGGCAGCCGGTGCAGATCTCGACCTATACCCGCTCGCTGTCGGCCGCCGAGGAGCTGGTGCGCAACGAGGGACGGCCGGCCTGCCTGGTGGAATCCAGCGGCTCGCGTTTCAATGAATGGCTGCAACGCTCCACCGCGGACATCGGCATGATGTTGACCGCAACCCCGCACGGGCGCATTCCGGCGGCGGGGCTGCCGTGGCTGGACGCGGCGTTCGGCAGGGACGCGATTGTCGTCGCCTTGCAGACGCTGTGGTTGTGGCCGGACATCGCGCGCAACGTGCTGCGGTACCTGGCGGCGACGCAGTCCACGGACACTTTCGCCGCGAGCGGCGCCGAGCCCGGCAAGATACTCAACGAGGCGCGCGGCGGTGACGTGCCGCCCAACTACTTCGGCGTCGATACCACGCCGCTGTTCGTGTTGCTGGCCGGCGCCTATTACGCGCGCACGGCCGACCTCGATTTCATCGGCGAGTTGTGGCCGGCGATCTCGCAGGCGCTGTCCTGGATCGACGTGTACGGCGACGTGGACGGGGACGGCTACGTGGAGGCGCGGCCGCGCAGCTCCGGGCCGCCGCAGTTCGGCTGGAAGAGTTCATCCGACGCGGTGTTCCATGCGGATGGCCGCATCGCGCTGGGGCCGGTGGCGCTGTGCGAGGTGCAGGGTTACGTCTACGGCGCGAAGCTGGGCGCGGCGCGCATCGCACGCTCGCTGGGAGAGATGCCGAAGGCCATCGCGCTGGTGGAAGCGGCGCAGGAACTGCAGGCGCGGTTCAACAACGACTTCTGGTGCGCGGACATCGAGTCCTTTGCGCTGGCCCTGGACGGCAACAAGGAGCCTTGCCGCGTGCGCACGTCGAACCCGGGGCATTGCCTGTACACCGGCATCGCGCATGCGGAGCGCGGCCGGCAGGTGATCGCGGGCTTTGGCGACGAGCAGTTCTTCTCGGGCTGGGGCGTGCGCACCGTGGCCGAGAGCGAGCTGCGTTTCAACCCGATGTCGTACCACAACGGCGCGATCTGGCCGCATGACAACTCGCTGATCGCCGCCGGCGCGGCGCGTTACGACGACAAGTCTTTCGCCTTGCGCATCCTCAATGCGCAGTTCCAGGCGGCGCGGCAGTTCGACCTGCTGCGGCTGCCGGAACTGTTCTGCGGATTCCGGCGCCGGGGGCGCGAGCCGCCGTTGCAATCGCCGGTGGCCTGTTCGCCGCAGACCGCCTCGGCCGGCGCGACTTTCCTGATGCTGCAGAGCGTGCTCGGCATCACCATCGATGCACTGGACCGGCAGATCGTGCTGGCCCACCCGGTGATGCCGGAGGGCATCGAAGAAGTCCGCGTGCGCAATCTGTCCGTCGGCGAGGCCTCCGTCGATTTCACCGTCCGCCGCCACGCCGGCTCCGTCTCCGCCAGCGTCGAACGCCGCACCGGCAAACTCGACCTCGTCATCCGCAGCTGACGATCCATTGGTGCCGGGCCGGCATTTCGGCATTACGTCTGGGACTTCAAGATTTGGAAGGGATTTTGGCGTAATGCCGAAATGCCGGCCCGGCACCAATGGATCGAGCGGGATTGTGGGGGTTACGCGGAATCCATGACAATCCCGCTCTGACACCACTTCTCGGGGTTATATGAACAAGAATAAGGGGCTGGCGGGGGTTGCCGCTGTCGTCTGCGTTTTTCTCGCCGAGCTTGCGCGCGCGCAGGGGGCGCCGGTGTTTTCGCCGGAGCGGTTCCGGGCGCATGTCGAGTTCCTCGCGGACGATCTGCTCGAGGGGCGCGAGACGGGGACGCGCGGGTACGACATCGCGGCGCGCTACGTGGCCACGCAGTTCGAAGCCTACGGGCTCAAGCCGGGTGGCGTGAACGACAGCTGGTACCAGCCGGTCACGTTCCAGGTGACCACGCGCGGCAATGAGCCGACGTGGGTCGCCATCCAGGGCCCCGGCGGCGAGCGGCGCTTCGACCACAAGGACAATGTACTGGTAGGGCTCAGTTCGCAGGAGACTGACTTCGAGATCTCCGCGCCTCTGGTTTTCGCCGGCTACGGCCTCGAGGACAAGCGCTTCGGCTTCGACGACTACCGCGGCCTCAACGTGAAAGGAAAAATCGTCGTCGTGTTGTACGGCTTTCCCAAGGGAACCGCGAGCGAAGAAGGCGCGCATCTCAGCGCCGAGAAGGCCAAGGTGGCCGAGCGGCACGGCGCCGTCGGCCTGATCAGCATCCAGACGCTGCAGTCGGAAAAAGTGTTTCCCTGGAACCGGATACTCGAATACGCCGACGATCCCGATTTCGCCTGGGTCGGTGCCGACGGCAAGGCTCATGAAGAGGCGCCCGGCATCCGCGGTCGCGCGTTTCTCAATGGCCCCGCCGCCGAGGCCGTGTTCGCCGGCAGCGCACGCACGCTCGCGGACATCCGCCAGGAAGCCGACCGCGACAAGGGCAGGCCGCGTGGCTTCGCGCTCAAGACGCGCGTGAGCATGAAAGTGGCCAGCAGCTGGACGCGAATCCAGAGCCCGAACGTGGCCGCCATGCTGCCGGGCTCCGACACCGCGCTGGCCAGCCAGTACGTGGTGCTGTCGGCGCACCTCGATCACCTCGGCATCAAGAACGTGCCGGGATCCAATGGCGACCATATCCACAATGGCGCGCTCGACAATGCCGCTGGCATCGCCGCACTGCTGGAAGTGGCGCGGGCCGCTGCCTCCGCACCCGACAAGCCGCGCCGCTCCATGATCTTCCTGGCGACTACGGCCGAGGAGAAAGGCCTGCTCGGGGCTGACTACTATGCGCACTATCCCACGGTGCCCATCACGCAGATCGTCGGCAACGTCGACCTCGACATGCCGCTGCTGACGTATTCCTTCACCGACGTGATCGCATTCGGCGCCAATCACTCGATCATCGGCAAGCAGGTGGCCGAAGCCGTGGCGCCCATGAGGATCGCGCTGTCTCCCGACCCGATGCCGGAGCAGGGCGTGTTCACGCGCTCGGATCACTACCAGTTCGTGCGCCAGGGTGTGCCCGCCGTGATGCTCGCGACCGGCATGGCCAACGGCGGTGGCGAGGCCTGGGGCAAGTTCTTCGAGAACGGCTACCACGGCCCGCGTGACGACCTGTCGCAGCCCATCGACTGGAATGCCGGCGCGAGATTCGCCGAGGTCAACTACCGCATCACGCGCGCCATGGCGGACTCGGACACGCCGCCGCTGTGGTACCAGGGGGATTATTTCGGCGACACCTTCGCGCCCAAGGCCTCCCGGGCGCCGCGCTGAGCTCCCGCGATGCACGCTGACAACGGAGAGGTGCCGTGTAGGCGCCTTCCTACCCGACTGCGCGGAGCAGTCTCAATATGAGTGGCTTTAGACTCCGACGACCCTCGTAGGAGTTCGGCAAGCCATGGATATTTCCGCACGCGGGCGCGGTTCGCCGCGCCGCCGCACGCCGCCGGTCGCGAAGCTCAAAGTCCCCGCGGTCGGCCGCAACGGTAACGGGCATGCAGAAGCCGCGGATTTCGACCTCAAGAAACTGCTGCGTGCGCTCCAGGCCATGCGCGACGGAGATTTCTCCGTGCGCCTCGCTCCCGACCAGACCGGCCTCGCGGGCAAGATTGCCGATGCGTTCAACGAAGTCGTGAGCTGCAACCAGCGCCTCTGCCACGAGCTCGAGCGCGCGGGACAGATGGTGGGCAAGGAAGGCAAGACCCGCGTGCGTGTCACCAGCGAGCGGCGCGTCGGCGCCTGGGGCGCGATGGAGTCCTCGGTCAACACGCTGATCGATGACCTGTTGTGGCCCACGGCCGAAGTGACGCGCACCATCACTTCCGTCGCCAAGGGTGATCTCACGCAAAGCGTGCGCCTCGAGGCCGACGGCCGCCCGCTCAAGGGCGAGTTCCTGCGCTCCGCCACCGTGGTCAACGAGATGATCGCGCAGATGGAAGTGTTCACTTCCGAAGTGACGCGCGTGGCTCGCGAAGTCGGCACCGAGGGCAAGCTCGGCGGCCAGGCGCTGGTGCTGGGCGCGAGCGGTGTGTGGAAGGACCTCACCGACAACGTGAACTCGATGGCCTCCAACCTCACCGCGCAGGTGCGCAACATCTCCGAGGTGACGACCGCGGTCGCGAACGGCGACCTGTCGCGCAAGATCACGGTCGACACGCGCGGCGAAATCCTGCAGCTGAAGGAAGCCATCAACACGATGGTGGACCAGTTGCGTTCCTTCGCCTCCGAAGTGACGCGCGTGGCGCGCGAGGTCGGCACGGAAGGAAAGCTGGGCGGCCAGGCCATCGTGCCCGGCGTCGCCGGCACCTGGAAAGACCTCACTGACAACGTGAATTTCATGGCCGGCAACCTCACCGGCCAGGTGCGCAACATCGCCGAGGTGACGACCGCCGTCGCCAACGGCGACCTGTCGCGCAAGATCACCGTGGACGTGCAGGGCGAGATCCTGCAGCTCAAGAACACCATCAACACCATGGTGGACCAGCTGCGTTCTTTCGCCTCCGAAGTGACGCGCGTGGCGCGCGAGGTCGGCACGGAAGGACAACTCGGCGGCCAGGCCGTGGTGCCGGGCGTCGCCGGCACGTGGAAAGACCTCACAGACAACGTGAATTCCATGGCCGCCAACCTCACCGGCCAGGTGCGCAACATCGCGGAAGTGACCATCGCGGTGGCCAGCGGCGACCTGTCGCGCAAGATCACGGTGGACGTGCGCGGCGAAATCCTGCAGCTCAAGGAAACCATCAACACCATGGTGGACCAGCTGCGCTCCTTCGCGTCCGAAGTAACGCGCGTGGCGCGCGAGGTGGGCACCGAGGGCAAACTCGGCGGCCAGGCGCTGGTGCCAGGCGTCGCCGGCACCTGGAAAGACCTCACCGACAACGTGAATTCCATGGCGGCGAACCTCACCGGCCAGGTGCGCAACATCGCCGAGGTGACCACGGCCGTGGCCACGGGCGACCTGTCGCGCAAGATCACGGTCGACACGCGCGGCGAGATCCTGCAGCTGAAGGAAGCCATCAACACCATGGTGGACCAGCTGCGTTCCTTCGCCTCCGAGGTGACGCGCGTGGCGCGCGAAGTCGGCACCGAGGGCAAACTCGGTGGCCAGGCCGAAGTGCAGGGCGTGTCGGGTGTGTGGAAGGACCTCACCGACAACGTGAACTCGATGGCCAACAACCTCACCGGCCAGGTGCGCAACATCGCCGAGGTGACCACGGCCGTGGCGCGCGGCGACCTGTCGCGCAAGATCACGGTGGACGTGCGCGGCGAGATCCTGCTGCTCAAGGAAACCATCAACACGATGG
>DASUGK010000112.1:0-9587 GCA_036274075.1 Steroidobacteraceae bacterium
CGCGTCGACATTCAGCAGCTTCAGGAAACTGCGTTGCGCGCGCTGCACGCGCTCCAGGGCGCCGCGGTCCAGGTTGGCGCCGCGGCCGCGCAGTGCATCGAGGCGCGTGCGCAGATCCGTGTCGCGCGCCTGCGCCCCACCGGCGCGCAGCAGGTCGCGGTCGGAGAGGATGGCCGCGAGCTCGGCCGCCAGCTGCGCCTGGCCCAGCTCGGCCGCCTTGATCATCATGTGCGCGAGACGCGGATGCGCCGGGAATGCCTGCATCGTGCGGCCGTGCTTGGTGACTTTGCCGGCCACATCCAGCGCCCCGAGGCGCCGCAGCAAGTCGCGCGCGCTCGCCAGCGTGGCCGCGGGCGGCGCATCCAGCCAGCGTAATTGCACGGCGTCGGTGCCCCACACCGCGAGGTCCAATGCCAGCGGCGCGAGATCGGCGACCTGGATTTCAGGCGGGGCATAGGCCGCAAGACTGCGCTCGGCGCCCTCGCCCCACAGCCGGTAACACACCCCGGACGCCGTGCGCCCGGCGCGGCCGGCGCGCTGCTCGGCGGATGCGCGCGAGATGCGCTGCAGTTCCAGCCGGTTCATGCCGCTCGCCGGGTCGAACAGGCTGCGCCGCTCGAGCCCGGCGTCGATGACGATACGCACGCCGTCGATGGTGAGGCTGGTCTCGGCGATGTTGGTCGCGAGCACGATCTTGCGGCGCCCGGGTTTCGACGGCCGCAGCGCTGCGTCCTGGTCGGCGCCGGTGAGCTCGCCGTACAACGGAAATACGTCGACGTTCGCGCCGATGTCGCCCAGCATGCCCTGCACGCGGCGGATCTCGCCGGCGCCGGGCAGGAAGACCAGCATGTCGCCTTCACTTTCCGCCAGCGCGCGTTTGATCACACGCACCACCGCGAGCTCGGGCGAGTCGCGTCCGCCCGGAAGCGCCGGCAAGCCGGTGCCCACGTGGCGAATCTCGACCGGGAACATGCGGCCCGCGGCGCGCACCACCGGCGCGACGCCTAACAACTGTGCCACCGACGC
Organism: Steroidobacteraceae bacterium; assembly: GCA_036274075.1. Lineage (GTDB taxonomy): Bacteria > Pseudomonadota > Gammaproteobacteria > Steroidobacterales > Steroidobacteraceae > CADEED01. The sequence goes on from DASUGK010000112.1 coordinate 1,027, forward strand.
GCCGTCGAGCGTCGCCGACATCACCAGCAGCCGCAGCTCCGGGGTCAGGTTCTCCTGCGAATCGAGCGCGAAGGCCAGGCCGGTGTCGGCGTGCAGGCTGCGCTCGTGGAATTCGTCGAACAGCACCGCGGCCACTCCCTCGAGTGCCGGATCACTCTGCAGCATCCGCGTGAACACGCCCTCGGTGACGACCTCGACGCGCGTGCGTCTGCCGACGCGCGTCTCGAGCCGCATGCGGTAGCCGATGGTCTCACCCACGGATTCGCCCAGTGTCGCAGCCATGCGCGTGGCCACGGCGCGGGTCGCGAGGCGCCGCGGCTCGAGCATGATGATGCGGCCACCGCGCAACCACGGTTCTTCGAGAAGCGCAATCGGTACAACGGTACTTTTTCCGGCGCCGGGCGGCGCCTCGACGACGGCGTTCCGGTTGCGCTGCAAGACGGCGCGCAACTCCGGGAGGATTTCGTCGATGGGGAGGCCGGATTTCACGTGGACGGATCTTAAACGTCCGCGCCGCTCTGCTAACATCCGCGCCATGCGTTGGCGACAAAGCCGGGCAAGCCAGAACGTCCAGGACTATCGCGGCCGGAGTACCGGCGGCGGTGGTGGGATGAAATTGGGCCTCGGGGCCGTGGTGCTCGCCATCATCGCGTATTTCGTCGGCGGCCCGCAGCTCGTCATGAGCCTGTTCAGCGGCGCCGGTTCCGCTCCGCAGTCAGAAGCGCCCGTCGAAGCGGGCACACCCGGCGACGAAGGCGGCGCCTTCGTGTCGCACGTCCTCGGCGACACCGAGGAAACCTGGAGCGCGATCTTCGGCCAGGCCGGGCGCGAATATCCGGCGCCGTACCTGGCGTTGTTCGAGCAGGGCATCAATACCGGCTGCGGCTCGGCCACCTCGGCCGCCGGCCCCTTCTACTGCCCCGCCGACAACAAGGTGTACATCGACCTGGCGTTCTTCCGGCAGCTCGAGACCGAGTTCGCGGCGCAGGGCGATTTCGCCAAGGCATACGTGATCGCGCACGAAGTCGGGCACCACGTGCAGACCGTGCTCGGTACGTCGGCGAAAGTGCGCCAGGCGCAGCAGGCGGCGTCATCCGAGCAGGAAGCGAATGGCTTGCAGGTACGCATGGAATTGCAGGCCGACTGTTACGCCGGCATCTGGGCCCACCATGCCGACCGCGCGCGCCAGCTGGTCGAAGAGGGCGACATCGACGAAGCCTTGACCGCCGCCTCGGCCGTCGGCGACGACACGATCCAAAAACGCATCCAGGGCCACGTGAACCAGGAGTCCTTCACCCACGGCTCCGGCGCCGAGCGCCAGCAGTGGTTCCGCAAGGGTTACTCCACCGGTTCCGTCGACGCCTGCAACACCTTCCAGTGAGCGGCGGCGAGATTCGCAACCCGGTAGCCACCGGCGGCTGCCAGTGCGGCGCCATCCGCTACGCCTTCTACGCGCCGCTCGAGAACGCGCACGTCTGCCATTGCCGCATGTGCCAGCGAGCCACGGGAGGCGTGTTCGCGGCGCTGGCCGGGGGTTCGCCGGCCAACTTCTCCTGGACCCGCGGCGCACCGAATTTCTACGCCAGTTCCAACCTGGCACAGCGCGGATATTGCGCGCGTTGCGGCACGCCGCTGTCCTTCCAGTACCACACGCCCGGCGCGCGCATCTACACCACCATCGGTTCGCTCGACCATCCCGAAGACGTGGTGCTGGCCAAGCAATTCGGCATCGAGAGCCGGCTGGAATGGGTGAAGTTCTGCGAGCAGGTGCCCGGAGAGCGCACCGGCGAATCGGCCCAGGCCCAGGAATTCCTGGCCGGCATGCAGAACAACCAGTCGCACGACTAACTAACATTTGCGGCGGCGCCGGTGCGCGCTGACATCCGCGCATGTTCACCGGCGCGATGCTCCTGCTGGCCATACCCGCGGCGCTGTTCTTCTTCGCGCCCACCTGGATGGCGTTCCACAACCGCAAGCGCGAAGCGCGATGGTTCGCGGTGTTCAACGTGCTGGCGCGGCAAGCAGCCAGTGCTCGACGAGATGCTGTTGCTGGCTGGAAAACGCTGAAAAACGGCCGGTTTTCGCGCGCTGTAAAGGAACCTTGACAGCCGCTCCGCGCAGCGGTAGCCTGTCAAGGAACCTTTACAACGACAGGCGGAGACCCCCGATGCGCGAACGCGAAGCCAAGCGGAAGTACAACCTCGAACTCGCGGGCGCCTTTGCCCTGTACGCGGGCGTACTCACGGCGTCGATCGTCTATGCAGGCCCGATGCCTCCCGGCACTGCGCGCACTCTCCTGTTGCTCTCGCCGATGCTGCCCACGCTGCTCGTGGGCTGGGTCATCTTCCGGCAGTTCCGCCGCATGGATGAGTTCGTGCGCCTGCGCAGCCTGGAGAACATGGCGGTCGCCAACTCACTCGTGGCGCTTGCCGCGTTTTCCTACGGTTTCCTCGAGAACGCGGGATTCCCCAAGATCAGCATGTTCTGGGTGTGGGGCGCCATGGGCGCCATATGGGCGCTCGTCACCATCACCCGGTGCGTGGCGGACCGATGAAGAACCTGGTTCGCGAGCTGCGTAGCGACCGCGGCTGGAGCCAGGGCGACCTCGCCGACCAGCTCGAGGTCTCGCGCCAGACCGTGAACGCCATCGAAACCGGCAAGTACGACCCCAGTCTCCCTCTCGCCTTCGCCATCGCGAAGTTGTTTGGCAAACCGATCGAAAAGATCTTTCTAGCGGAGTAATCACCATGAAGACGTCGATACTGGCGGGCGCCGTGCTCGCCCTCTCCCCGCTCGCGCCCGAGATTTCCAGCGCGGCGGATTTCGCGCCGGTCACGTTCGAATCCGGCGCATTGCAGGTCGAGCAGCTCAGCAACCAGGGGCCGCCGATCGTGTTCATCCCGGGCCTCGCCAGCGGATCGTGGACCTGGCGCGACAGCGCGGCGCGGCTCGCCGGGAAGCACAGTGTCTATCTACTGACGCTGCCGGGATTCGATGGGCGCGCGCCCGTTCCGGGCGCGGATCTCGATTCGTTGTCGAAAGACCTGCGTACGCTCATCGAGACGCGCAAGCTGGCGCGGCCGGTGCTCGTGGGGCACAGCCTGGGCGGCACGTTGTCGCTGGCCTTTGCCGCGGAGAATTCCGCGCTGGTGTCGGGCGTCGTCGCGGTCGATGGTCTGCCGGTGTTTCCGGGCACGGAGGGCCTGACCGGCGATCGCAGCGCCCTGGCACAGCAGGCACGCTCGCAGCTTGCCGGCCTGGCGCCGGAACAGTTCGCGGCCTACCAGCAGACCTACATGGGACGCTTCGGCGTCATCGACGCCGCGACCGCCAGCCGGCTGGCGGAGCTTTCCGGACGCAGCGATCCCGGCGCGACCGCGGACTTCGCCGCGCAGTTGCTGATGCTCGACCTGCGGCCGAAGCTGCCGGCGATCAGCGTCCCGGTGATCGAGATCTCGCCGTTCCATGCACCCGATTTCGCCGCCATGGGCGTGAACGAGGACGCCAAGACCAACTACTACCGGATGCTGCTGCAGGGCGTCGCGAAGCTCGACGTGGTGTCGGTGTCGCCGGCGCGGCACTTCGTGATGTTCGACCAGCCTGAGAAGTTCGCCGCGGCGCTCGACGGCGCGCTGGCAAAGGTGGTCGAACTATCGGCAACGGAATAGGCCGGTGCCGGGCCGGCACTTCGGCATTGGTGCCGGGCCAGCACTTCGGCATTCCTCAGTTCTTCAGCTGCACGAGGTCCCAGAGCGTGCCGTAAAGATCCTTGAACACCGCGACGGTCCCGTACGGCGCCTCGCTGGGCTCACGCACGAACTCGACGCCCTGCGCCCGGTAAGCCTCGAAGTCGCGCCAGAAGTCGTCGGTGTAGAGGAACAGGGACACGCGCCCGCCGGTCTGGTTGCCGATGCGTGAGACCTGCTCAGGATTCGCGGCGCGCGCCAGCAGTAGTTTGGCCCCGCCCGCTGCGCCGGGTGGTTCGATCACCACCCAGCGCTTGTTCTGCTCGGGAACGAAGCTGTCTTCGACCAGCTTGAACCCGAGCTTGCCCACGTAGAAGGCCAGCGCCTCGTCGTAGTCGCGCACCACCAGCGCAACCAGGCCTACGACCTGCCGTGTCACTCTGGCACCATTTGCCAGAAAATGGGGTCTGACCCCATTTACGGTTTGACGGGGCTCAGGCCGCCCCAGGGCTTGATGCGGTTCAGCTCCGGCACGATGGCGCGGCGCATCTTGAGGAACGAGAGCTCGCCGCGCTCGCGGTAGACGACTTCACCTTTCTCGTTGACGATGAGCGTGAAAGGCAGTTCGCCCTTCCAGTTCTTCGCGTCCTCGAGCGCGTCATACAACGCGTCCTTGTCTTCGCTGGCCAGGATGTAGTTCTTCATCGAGGCGTGTTTCTTCGTCAGGAACGCCTTCACCGTGTCGAACTGGTCCGGGTACTCGGCCGCAATCGTCACCATCTCGAACTCGCGGATGCGGAAGCGCAGGTTGTGCTCGACCAGCTCGTCGAACTCCGCGATGCACGGCCCGCACCACGTCGCCCACACGTTGATGAAACGCAGCTTGCCCGTGCCCTGGTTGGCGCGAATGGCCTTGATGGTTGCGACGTCCGCTTTTTCCAGCGTCACGGGCTCATTGGCCCAGCGCTCCTTGTACTTGGCGTACTCGGCCACCTTGTCGGCCCATTTCACCGAGCAGCCGAACACGCGCGTGGACGTCACTGCGGGCTCCTTGCCGGCCAGCAGCGCATTCAACGCGTCGCGCGTTTCGTGTTTCGTGGCAGCAGACTCGCGCTCGGAATCATCGATGCGGCCTTCGAAGCGCAACTTGCGCGCCTTGTCGAAGATGAACACGTGCGGCGTCGCTACCGGGCCCATCTTGTTGGACAGCTCCTGCTCCGGGCCGTCGTCCAGCCACACGAAGTTGAAGTTCTCCTGCTTCGCGCGTTCCTGCATTTCCGGGAAGGAATCCGAGAGATCCGTGTACGCCAGCTCGTCGAGCCGCACCGAGTCCGCATGGTTCGGGTTGATGGCCACGAGCTTCACGCCCTTGGGCGAGTACTCGGTGACCAGGCGCTTGATGCGCTCCTGGTAGGCCTGCGCCGTCGGGCAATGCGCGCAGGTGAATACCAGCACCAGGATGTTCGCGTACTTGAAGGACTGGTCGGTGTAGGTCTTGCCATCGATGCCCGGCAGCGAAAATGCGGGCAGCGGAGAACCGATGGTGAGCGTGGGCGGCTGCTCGGACGCGAGGCTCGCGCCGGCGAACGCCAGCAGGAACGTGACGAGAACTGAACGCATGGAATCCCCCTTCGAGAAGGCCGAGGATAATGCAGCGCAACTGCGCGTGATATGCGGATAACGGAAAATCGCGTGCGCGGCGTCCCCCGCGCCGCGTTTCACCCCAGCCGGATACGCAGCTTGGCGGCGCCGCGCTCGCTGAGCGCGTCGATGAGCACGCGCACGCGTGGCGGCAGCATGCGCGAGGGCGGATAGACCACGCTGATCGGGTAAGGCGGTGCGCGAAACTCGCGCAGCACTTCCACCACGCGACCGGCGCCGTGGGCGTCCGCCACCATGTAATCCGGCACCTGCGAGATGCCGAGCCCGGCGATCGCGGCGTCCACCAGCGCCTCGCCATCGCCCAGCCGCAGGCGGCTTTCGGGCTGCAGCTCCACGGTCTCGCCGTCGACGCGGAACGACCAGGGGCGGTCGCGGCCCGAGTTGGGCATGCGGAACAGCAGGCATTGGTGCCGAGCGAGATCCGCGGGAGTGGCCGGCGTGCCGTGGCGCTGCAGATAGCCAGGACTGGCGCACATCACCAGCGACTGCTGCCCGATCTGCCGCGCGACCAGGCGCGAATCGTCGAGCGGGCCGGTGCGGATCACGGCGTCGAGTCCCTCGCGGATCACGTCGGACAGTTGGTCCGACAATCGGGCGTCGATGCGCAGCCGCGGATAGCGCTCTAACAACTTGGCGAGCACCGGCAGGACCACGCGTTTGCCGTAAGTCAACGGTGCCTCGATGCGCAGCAGTCCCGACGGCTCACCACGCGCACCGGCCGCGGCACTGCGCAGCAGTTCGACTTCGTCGAGGATGCGCTGGCATTGGGCGAACAGTTGTTGGCCGTCGGCGGTGAGACTCACCTGCCGCGTCGTGCGGTGAAACAGCTTTACGCCCAGCTGGGTTTCCAGCCGCCCGATGCTCTTGGCGATGGTGGAAGGCGTCTGCGAAAGCTCGCGGGCCGCCCTGGCGAAGCTGCTGTTCCGAGCCGCCGTCGCGAAGGCGACCATTTGCTGGATGTTCTGCATTGAGGAATTTTGTTCCTCAATAAAACGGCACTCAAGGCAATTCTGTCGGTAAATGGCCTGCGCCAGACTTGCCGCCGTCACCAAGCATCGCAGAGGTCACCGTCATGCAGGCTGTTTCGAACCCGCCCGTCGCGGCAACCCCCATTCCCGGAATCCGACACGCCACGCTGGCCGGCTCGGCTCAGGGAATTCGTGACTTGTCGGTCTGGAGCCAAGTGCTGGAACCCGGCGCCTCCACCCCACCCCACCGGCATCGCTGCAACGAGGTGGTGATGTGCATGGCGGGCCGCGGCGAGGTGCATTTGCCCGGCAAGCGCATCAGCTTCGGCGCCGACTCCACCGTGTGCCTGCCGCGCAATGAGCTGCACCAGATCGTGAACACGGGTACGGAGCCGCTGCACCTGATCGCGGTGTTCGGCCAGTCGCCGGTGGAGGTGTTCCTGCCGGACGGCTCGACGCTGGAACTGCCCTGGTCCAGCTAGACCCGAATGCCGAAGTGCCGGCCCGGCACCAATGCCGAAATGCCGGCCCGGCACCCGGGTAGGGAAAATCGCCTTGCGGGCCCCTACGATGCGGTCATGAAAAGACCTCGCGGCCGGCCTCGGCATGCTGACCTGTTGACGCCATCCGAGTGGCGCACGGTGCATGCCGTGCAGCACGGGATGACCAATGCCGAAATCGCGCGCCGCCGCGGCGTGAGTGTCGACGCCGTGAAATTCCACGTCGCCAACTCGCTGGCCAAACTCGGCCTGCCGGACCGCAAGGCGCTGCGCGCCTGGTTCCGCGCGCCGCGCGAGGGTGCGCTGTCGAAAACCCGGAGCAAGACCATGAATTCGACCCTGAAACTCGGCCCCATCGGCCAGATCGCCCGGTCGGTAGGCGACATCGGCGCCTCCGAGCGCTGGTACCGCGAAGTCCTCGGCCTGCCGCATCTCTATACATACGGCACGCTGGCCTTCTTCGATTGCGGCGGCACGCGCCTGATGCTGTCCCAGGAGAAATCCGGCGCCGCGAAGGAATCGGTGTTGTACCTGCGGGTCACGGACATCGCCGCGGCGCACGATGCACTCCAACAGCGCGGCGCGAAGTTCACGCACGCGCCGCACATGATCCATCGGCATCCCGACGGCACCGAGGAATGGATGGCCTTCCTCGTGGATCCGGACGACCGGCCGCTGGCCATCATGTCTCAGGTGAAATGAAAATGGGGACATTCCTCGTTTCCTAGCAAACGGGGACAGACCTGCCGCAATTCTCCGAACTGCACGTTTGCTGCGGACGCACGGCGATTGCGACTGCCGGGGCGAGCGTCGACTAGGTCTGTCCCCGTTTGCTAGGAAACGAGGAATGTCCCCATTTTCATTTCTTACATATTGCTCATATTGATCGCGCGCACCGCGTGATCGCCCGCGCCTGCGAAGTGCGACACGGTTCTGGGCTTAAGTCGCGGCGCAATCTATGCCGCGTTTCACATCAGGCGCCCGGCAACCCCAAGGGAGAGATTTGATGAGCAGCCCCCAACACTCGACGACGGAGCGGATGTCGGTATTCGGACCGACGCTGCGTTTCAAAGGCGAACTGAAGGCACAGGAAGACATCAAGATCGAAGGCCGCATCGAGGGCACGATCCATCACCAGCAGCGAGTCATCGTCGGCTCGAAGGGCGAAGTCGTCGCCAGCGTGAACGCCGCCACCATCGACGTCGATGGGCGCGTCCAGGGCGACATGAGCGCCAAGAAGAGCGTCAAGGTCAGCCAGACCGCAGTCGTGCGCGGCAACATCCGCGCACCCAGTGTCAGCATCACAGAGGGAGCAAATTTCAATGGCGGAGTCACCATGGAATCGAATGCTGGGTCGCAAGGATCCACAACCCCCGGCGCCTCGAGCCGCTGAGCCGGAGAAGAAACCCATGAAAGAATTCGCTGAAAACCGCCTGGCTCCTCCGTCCGCTGCTCCCGTGAGCCAGGGCAATCCCTGCGTGCTCGGCCCGACGCTGCACTTCAAGGGCGAGCTCTACGGTGAAGAAGACCTGGAATTCCAGGGCCAGATCGAAGGCTCGATCGAACACACGCGTTCGCTGAGCATCGGCAAGGAAGGCGGCGTCAAGGGCAACATCCGCGCCAAGTTCGTCATCATCGAGGGCAAGGTCGACGGCGACGTCTATGCCACCGAGTCGGTGTCGATCCGCCAGACCGCGCGGGTGAACGGCAACATCTTCGCGCCGCGTGTCGGCATCGCCGATGGC
>DASUGK010000113.1:0-3858 GCA_036274075.1 Steroidobacteraceae bacterium
CTGAACACCGTGAAGGCCGAGATCGACTCGATGCGCGACAACGAGCTCAAGGCCATGGGCCTGTCGATCGCGCAGTCGTTCGACCCCTCGGTGTTCATCGGCCAGGCCATCGACATGGTCACCGGCAACCTGTTCGCCGGCATCCTGCTCGCGGTAGCCGTGCTGTGGTATTTCGTGCGCGACCGGCGCGCGACCCTGCTGGTGGGCCTGTCGATTCCCATCTGCCTCACCGTGACGCTGGTGATGCTGTTCGCCTTCGGACGCACGCTCAATGTCATTTCGCTGGCGGGCCTGGCATTCGGCGTCGGACAGTCGCTCGACACCGCCATCGTCATGCTCGAGGCCATCGCGCAGCAGCGCGAGAAGGGGTTGGGCCGCATCGAGGCCACGCTCGCCGGCGCGAAACAGGTTTGGCCCGCGCTGTTGGCCAGCACCGTCACCGCCGTCATCGTCTTCCTGCCGATCGTGTTCATGCAGGACGCGGTGTCGCAGTTGTTCGCCGACCTGGCCCTGACCATCTCGATCGCGGTGATCGCATCGTTGATCGTCGCGGTGACCGCGCTGCCGCTTGCCGCTTCGCGCTGGCTCGACACCGAAAACGTGCGCAAGGGCTCGGACGCCAAGTACGCCGCCATTGCCGACCGGATCGTGCGCTTCACCGACGACCCGCGGCGCCGCTACGCGACGGTGGCCGTGCTGCTGCTGGCGCCGGTGGTGCTGACCTGGGCACTGCTGCCGCCGCTCGACTACCTGCCGCCGGTCAAGCGCGATGCCATCGACGGCTTCATCCAGCCGCCGCCGGGCACCAACATCGACACCTTCGAAAAGGAATTCGTGCAGCCCTTCGCGGCGCGGCTGGCGCCCTACATGGCCGGCGAGAAGGAGCCCGCCCTCAAGAATTACTACGTGCTGGCCGGCGCCTGGGGCGGCAGCATCGGCGTGCGGCCCCTGGATCCGGACAACATCGAGGAACTCAACCGGCTGATCAACGAAGAGGTGCTGGTCGGCTTCCCGGATACCCAGTCCTTCGCGCAGCAGGGCAACCTGTTCGGCGGCTTCGGCGACGGCCGCAACATCGACTTCCAGCTGCAGTCCACCGACCTCCCGGCGCTGCTGGCCGCCGCCCGGACCGCCGAGAAACTCATCCAGGAAAAGATGCCAGGCGCCCAGGTGCAGGCTTTCCAGGGCCTGGAGATGGCCGAGCCCGAGCTGCGCCTGGCTCCCGACGACCGCCGGCTCAACGAGGTAGGCTGGACACGCGGCGATATCGGGACGGTGGTGCGGGCTCTCGGGGATGGCATGTTCGTCGGCGAGTACTTCGACGGCGAGCGGCGCCTCGACATGATCCTGCGCGCCAGCAAGTGGGATTCGCCCGAGGCACTGGCCGAGACCCAGATCGCCACGCCTTCCGGCAGTGTGCTGCCCCTCGGTGAGCTGGTGCGCGTCGAGTCCACGGTGAGCTCTGGCGGCCTGCGGCGCGTCGATGGGCATCGGACCATCGGCCTCAACGTGAGCCCGCCCAAGGACCTCTCCCTCGGCCAGGCCGTCGAGTTGCTGAAGCACGAAGTGGAGCCGCAGATCCGCGCGGCACTGCCGCCGGACGGTGCGGTGCATTACGAGGGCAATGCCGGCAGCCTGCGCGAGGCCCTGTCGAACATGGCGCAAAACCTCGCCGTCGCGCTGATGGCCCTGTTCCTGTTGCTGGCCGCGCTGTTCCGGTCGGTCAAGGACAGCCTGTACGTGATCCTGACCATCCCGCTGGCGAGCTTCGGTGGGGTGCTGGCGCTGGTGGTGCTGCGGCTGTTCTCGGCGCAGACCCTCGACCTGCTCACCATGGTCGGCTTCGTGGTGCTCATGGGCCTGGTGGTGAACAACGCCATCCTGCTGGTCGACCAGGCGCGCAGCGAGATCCGCGCCGGCACGCCGGTGCGTGAAGCCGTGCAGTCCGCCCTCGCCACCCGCACCCGACCCATCCTCCTCACCACGCTGACCACGCTCTTCGGCATGTTGCCGCTGGTGCTGGTCCCGGGGCCGGGCAGCGTGCTGTACCGCGGCCTGGGCACCGTTCTCGTCGGTGGCATGGCCGTGAACTCGGTGTTCACGCTGGTGCTGCTGCCCACGCTGCTGCGCCTCATGGAGCGAACCGCCGAAAAGCCGGTCACCGCGCCCAACACACCATCTGCCGGCGCACAGCCGGCCGGAGCCGTATGAATCGTCCAACCTCGAGCCTGCTCGTGCTTGTGCTGGCTGCTGTCCCCGCCGGCGCGGCGGATCCGTCGCCGGTGCCGGTGGTCGTCACCACGGCGCGCGCCGAGAACTTGGGCGCCACGGTCTCGGCCACGGGCACCGTGGTCAGCCGCAACGACGCGCGCATCTCGAGCGAAGTCGGCGGCACGCTGGCCTGGATTGCCGAGCCGGGCACGGTGGTGCGACGCGGAGAGGCCATCGCGCGGCTCGACACGGCGCGCCTGTCGCTCGAGCTGCGCGACAACGAGGCGGCGCTCAAGCGCCTCGATGCGCAACTCGCCCTGCTCACCACGCAGCGCACGCGCCTGGAGAGCCTGGCGGGGCAGAACCTGGTGTCCCAGACCCAGCTCGACGAGGCGCAGTCCCGCGAGCAGATGGCGCAGCAGGACCTCGAGCAGGCGCGCGTGGCGCGCGACCGCGCGAAACTCGATCTGGACCGCGCCACCGTGCGCGCGCCCTTCGCCGGCATCGTGGCCGAGCGTGTGCAGCAGTCCGGCGAATACGTCGCCAGCGGCGCGCCGCTGCTGAGGCTTGTCAACGACCGCGAGCTCGAGGTGGTGGCGCGTGCGCCATTGGTCAGCGCGGACTCGGTGGTGGCGGGCGCCCATGCGCGGCTGGTCGATGGCGATCGCCAGGTTACCGGCACCGTGCGTGCCGTGATCCCGGTGGGCGACGAACGCTCGCGCATGGTGGAGCTGCGCATTGCCCTCACGGACCAGGCGCCCGCCGACCGATCGCTGCGCGTGGGTGCGCCGGTGCGCGTGGAAATCGCGCCGCAGAACCTCAAGCCCGTGGTCACGGTGCCGCGCGATGCCGTCATCCTGCGGCAGGGCGCGAGCTACGTGATGCGCGTGCGCGCCGACAACACCGCCGAGCGCGTGGCCGTGAACCTCGGCCCCGGGCGCGACAACCAGGTGCAGATCGACGGCACGCTGCGCGCCGGCGACCGGGTGATCATCCGCGGCGGCGAACGCCTCGAGCCGGGTCAGACCGTCAAAGTGCAGTACCTGTAACGCGATGCGCAGCGTGGCTCAACGGATGACGCCCGCGCCGGAACGTCCCGCCGAGGAGACGGCGGAGCCGCCGTCTGCGCCCGCGGCGCAGGCACTCACGGTGGTGTGGGTCTACGACGGCCCGGTCTGTGTATCGATAGTCGACGCGCCCGCGGCGGCCGTGCACGACGGCGTATGCCATTGCGGCGCCTGCCACGGCGCCGACTGGGACGGCCATTGACCGTCAATGCGCCCGCGGGCGCTTGAGGGAGTAGCAGAAGACGCACCGGGACGTCCACAACCACCCGTGGCGCGCCATCACCTGGTGGAGAGCGATGGTGCCGCTGACAAGGTAGGCAGCCCGCAGCCAGAGAATTCAGCCACATCCCACGCAAACCGTCCGTGACTTTTCGAATGATGGGATCGTCAAGGTTCATTTCTGGCGATTTGCGGCACAAACAAAGCGATCGACAAGTGAGAGGTTGAACCTCGACGTGACACTTACTCTAGAGGCGCAAGAGGCATTTCTGCCCAAAGCGCCCCGAAAAAGAGAGAGGGTCGCATGGTGCGCTTCGCTCGATCCACACTCATTGGCGCGGTGCTTCTGTCAAGTGAGCCG
>DASUGK010000114.1:0-23071 GCA_036274075.1 Steroidobacteraceae bacterium
TCGCGCCCCTATGCGCTGGTCCCAATACCCGGTCAACACGACCAAAGAAACTCCCGCCGATGCCGATGTCGTGAGCCAGCAGCTCATGCTGCGCGCGGGCCTCATCCGCAAGCTCGCCGCCGGCCTGTACACCTGGATGCCCCTGGGCCTGCGTGCGATGCGCAAGGTCGAGAACATCGTCCGCGAGGAGATGAACCGCGCCGGCGCGCTCGAAGTGCTCATGCCGGCCGCCATTCCCGCCGAGTTGTGGGTGGAATCCGGCAGGTGGGACAAGTTCGGGCCGGAGCTGCTGCGCTTCAAGGACCGGCACGAGCGTGACTTCTGCATCGGACCGACGCACGAGGAAGTGATCACCGACATCGCGCGCAACGAGCTCAAGAGCTACCGCCAGCTGCCCGTGAACTTCTACCAGGTGCAGATGAAGTTCCGCGACGAGCGCCGGCCGCGCTTCGGCGTGATGCGCGCGCGCGAATTCCTCATGAAGGACGCGTACTCGTTCGACATCAGCCCCGCGGCGATGCAGAAGAGCTACGAGGCCATGCACAAGGCGTACACCGCCATCTTCACGCGCCTGCAGCTCAAGTTCCGCTCCGTGGTGGCGGACACCGGCGCGATCGGCGGCTCGGCCTCCGAAGAATTCCATGTGCTGGCCGACTCCGGTGAAGACGCCATCGCCTTCTCGGACGGCGACTCGTACGCCGCCAACCTCGAGATGGCGGTGGCGCTGCCGCCGGCGACGCCGCGCGCCGCGCCGTCCGCGGCCATGGCCGAAGTCGCCACGCCGAACGCTCGCACCATCGAGGAAGTTTCCGCGCAGCTCAAACTACCCGCCAGCCGCCTGGTGAAGACGCTGCTGGTCGAAGGCGCCGAGGGCGGCGTCGTCGCGCTGCTGGTGCGCGGCGACCACGAGCTCAACGCCGTCAAGGCGCAGAAGCTGCCCGGCGTGGCGAACCCGCTGCGCATGGCCTCGCACGAAGCCATCGCCGCCGGTACGGGAGCGGAGGCCGGGTTTCTCGGCCCGGTGGGATTCAAGGGCAAGGTGTACGCCGACCACTCGGTGGTGGCGCTCTCGGACTTCGTCTGCGGGGCCAACAAGAAGGATGCGCACTTCACAGGCGTGAACTGGGGCCGCGACCTGCCCGAACCCACGGCGGCCGACATCCGCAACGTCGTCGCCGGGGATCCCTCGCCCACCGGCAAGGGCACCCTGGGCATCGCCCGCGGCATCGAGGTCGGGCACATCTTCGCGCTCGGCCAGAAATACAGCGAGGCCATGGGCGCCTCGGTGCTCGACGAATCCGGCAAGCAGGCCACCATGTACATGGGCTGTTACGGGATCGGTGTGACACGCGTCGTTGCCGCGGCCATTGAACAGAATCATGATGCGCGCGGCATCATCTGGCCGGACGCCATCGCGCCCTTCCAGGTGGTGGTGGTCCCCATCAACGCCCCGAAGTCGCCCCGTGTCCGTGAAACTGCAGAACGCCTCTACAACGAGCTCAAAGCTGCGGGTTACGACGCCCTGCTCGACGACCGCGACGAGCGCCCGGGCGTCAAGTTCGCCGACTCGGAGCTCATCGGCATCCCGCACCGCGTGGTCGTGGGCGACCGCGGCCTGGAGAAAGGCGTGCTCGAATACCGCCACCGCCGCGCCGAGACTTCCGAGGAATTCCCGGTGGCGGACGCGCTCGCTTTCGTGCGCGGGCGGCTCGCAGGCTAGCTACCGGCACCGGGGCATGAAACGCTTCCTGTCCCTGCCGCTGCTGCTCCTGTTGCCACTCGCCGCCCCGGCGGGTCCCTCCGCCGAGGCGCAGCGCGAGCCCGAGATCCGGTCGGCCGTGCAACACGCCATCGACCAGGCCGAGTGCTTCGAAGACCGCTACGACTCGGCCGTCTGGTACAAGATGATGGAGCCGCGCCTGCGCAAGCGCGTTCCGGACCACGACGAACGCATGGAAATCCTCAAGCAGGTGTTCTGCGAAGCCAACCGGCCGGGCGAGGTACGCATTCCGCCGGGCCTGGTCATGGCCATCATCGACATCGAGAGCAGCTTCAATCGTTATGCCGTGTCGACGGCGGGCGCGGTCGGCCTCATGCAGGTCATGCCCTTCTGGCCCGAGCAGCTCGGCATGCGGCGCCACCAGCTGATCCGCGCGCCGGAGAACATCCGCATGGGCTGCGCCATTTTCCGCGCCTACATGAAACGCGAGAACAACAACATCGCGCGCGCACTGGCGCGCTACAACGGCAGCGTCGGCAAGCGCTGGTACTCGGACAAGGTGATCGCCCAGTGGACGCGCTGGAACGGCGCCGATGACCTCGGCATCGACGACCGGCAGCGTCACGCCGAAGTGAAGTCCCCCGGCAACTGAATCGACCCCGGGTCGATCTCCATCGTCTCCACCGCCGTGACTTTCGAGGCGGGTGATCCTTCCCACAACCACGCGATGAACGTGTCCACGGCCGCGACCTCGCCACAGGCCAGCACCTCGACGCGCCCGTCGGCGAGATTGCGCGCATAACCGGCAAGGCCCAGCGACTGCGCCTTGCGCACGCAGGTGGCGCGGTAGAACACCCCCTGCACCCGGCCCGAAACATGGGAACGGCGACAGATCATGCGGCATGATTATGGCTCACTCATGGCCAACGCATGACCGACATACTCGTTGTCTATTACTCGCGGCACGGCGCCACGCGCGAACTGGCCCGCCACGTGGCCCGCGGCGTGGAATCCGTCGCCGGCTGCACGGCCACGGTGCGCACCGTCCCACCGGTGAGCGCCGAGAGCGAACGCCCGGTCAAGCCCGTGCCGGACGCCGGCGCGCCCTACGCCACCATCGACGACCTGCGGCGCTGCGATGGCCTGTTGTTAGGCAGCCCGACGCGCTTCGGGAACATGGCCGCACCGCTCAAGTACTTCCTCGACGGCACCTCGGCACTGTGGCTCGACGGCTCGCTGGCCGGCAAGCCCGCGGGACTGTTCTCCTCGACGCAGACTCTGCACGGCGGGCAGGAAGCCACGCTGCTCACCATGGCGTTGCCACTGCTGCACCACGGCATGTTGCTGGTGGGTATTCCATTCACCGAGCGCGGGCTGAACCAGACGCGCACCGGCGGCACGCCCTACGGCGCCACCCACGTCGCGGGATTCGCCAGCCAGCCGGGCGTGCTGTCCGAGGACGAGACCGCGCTGGCGCAGGCGCAGGGCAAGCGCCTGGCCGGGATCGCCGCGACGCTGGCCGCGGGACGCGCGGCGCGCCGCTGAAGGATCTCAGCCGCCGCGTCCCTCGATGACGTCGCGGATGAACGGCACGGTGAGGCGCCGCTGCGCGGCGAAGGCGGCGTCGTCCAGCGTGTCGAAGATCTCGCACAGCGTGCGCATGTCGCGCGGGAAACGCCGCTGCAGGTAACGCGCGGTCTCCGCCGGCATTTCCAGGCCGCGCAATTTCGCGCGCAGCGCCAACGCCTCGCGCTGTTCGTCGTCGTTGAGCTCGCGCACCGCGAACACCGACGACGACGCCAGGCGCGACTTGAGGTCCTGGAGCTGGAAATCGACGTGCGCCGGGTTCTCGCGCGCGGCGAACAGCATTGTCGACTGGCGTTCCAGCGAACGCTGCCACAAGGAGAACAGGCGCTGCTCCCAGGCGTCGAGTCCGGCGATGACCTGGATGTCGTCGAAGCAGGCCAGGTCCAGCGTTTCCACGCCGTCCAGCGTGCCGGGCCCGAACGGCAACAGCGTCTCGAGCGGTAGATAGGCCGCGCGCCGGCCCGGCGGCAGCTCCGCGCACACGGCCTGCAGCAGGTGCGACTTGCCCGAGGTATGCGGCCCCGCGAGCCAGGTGGCGCCCGGCGGCGTGGCGGCGGCGACGTGCCGCAGGTGCGCCACCAGCTCCTGGTTGCGTGCCGTGAGGAAACTCGCGAACGTCGCGCGCTCCTTCAACTGCACGCCAAGCGTCATCTGCCGCATGGAGGCCTGCTCAGGTGGCGAGCGCCCGCCGCGTGAACGCCGCGAGGTAGTCGGCCCCGGAGACGATGGTGGTGAGCAGCGTGACGAAGGCCAGCGCGGTCACCATTTCCGGCGTGGGCAGGCCCGAGGCCGCGCCGAGGATGGCCGCGAGCGCCACCGCGAGCTGCATGCCGGTGTTGATCTTGCTCATGAGCGTGGGCCGCCCGTGCAGCGGACCGAACCAGGCGCGGTAGATCACCGCGCCCGCGCCGATCATCACGTCGCGCGCCACGACGACGGCCGTGAGCCACCAGGGCACGAGGTTGATCCAGGTGGCGGTGAGGAACAACGCGACCAGCAGCAGCTTGTCGGCCAGCGGGTCGAGAGTCTTGCCGAGGTGCGAGGTCCAGTTGAAGCGCTTCGCCAGCCAGCCGTCGAGACCGTCGGACACGGCGCAGACCGCGACCAGCACCAGCGCCGTCCAGTAGTCTCCCGCCTGCAGCGCGTCGCAGGTCGGCCACACCAGGGCGATGCGTACCAGGCAGATCAGGTTGGGCAGGTGACGCAGCATCAGGGTCGGAATCGAAACGCGATCGTGCCGCCCGCCTTCGGATCGATGCGTTCGAAACTGGGGTTGACGGCCAGGGACCCCTGCAGCGCGTCGGCGCCGCCGCGTGTCAGCACCGCGAACGTGGCGCGGGTGCCGGCGGCCTCGGCCAGCGACACGCTGCGCACGCCACCGGCCGCGCCGAGCGCTTCCGCGGCGCGCGCGTATTCCTTGAGGCCCGCTACGCCTTCGATCTCGACCAGGATCGAAATCTCCGGCAGTGCGGCGAAGGCCTGCGCGTTGCGCGCGAAGATGTCGGCCGCCCCGTTCACGCCTTCCTCGAGCGCGCCATTCCAGGTGGATTCGCTCATGCCCGGCGCGGCGAAAGTCCAGCGCCACACGCCGCCCGTGGGCACGGCGTCGCCGTAACCGACGATCACGGCATCGGCGCCCAGCCGCTGCGCGGCCGCGAGCGCCGCGTCAGAAGCGATTTCTCCGGTCGCCGGCAGGCCCAGGGCCTCCGGACGCGCCACGCGGATCGGCTGGCCGCGGCGGTTACCGGTCGAGTCCAGCGTGCCCTCGACCTGGCGACGGGATTCGAAGGCGCCGGAGGCGGGTCCACCGGTGAGCACGACGAGCAGGAGCGGGCGTTCGCTGGGCCAGAGGCTGCGCCCGGCCGCGGTGATGTCGCGTTCCAGCGCGGCCGCGTCGAACACCAGCGTGGTACCCGAACCCGAGGCCGCCGGTCGCGTGGCGATCACGTACTGCTGCGCCTGCGCGAGAATACCGGAGAGCGCCGGGTCGTTGGCCGCATCGCGCGCACCCGTGGCGCGCACCAGCACCTGCCGCAAGCCGGATTGCGCCTGCACGGCGGGTTCCGCCGCCGAAGACACGTTGACTTCCCAGATGCGCACCTGGCGCAGGGCCAGGGATGGCGACGCCGCGAGCAGCCCCGCGACCGCGAGCAAACTGACGATGAAGGTTCGCATTGGCTACAATATCGCACGTTTTTTCCCGACCTGCCGCGCCGGCACCCAAGCGAAAACCATGTCTGAACCTGGCCTCACCTATCGCGATGCCGGCGTCGATATCGACGCGGGTGACGAGCTCGTCGAACGCATCAAGCCCGTGGTCAAGCGCACCATGCGCAAGGAGGTCCTCGCGGGCATCGGCGGCTTCGGCGCACTGGTGGAAGTGCCGCTCGATCGCTATCGCAAGCCGGTGCTGGTGTCCGGCACCGACGGCGTGGGCACCAAGCTGCGGCTGGCCATCGATACCGGCCGCCACGACAAGATCGGCATCGATCTCGTCGCCATGTGCGCCAACGACATCGCCGTGTCGGGCGCCGAACCGTTGTTCTTTCTCGACTACTACGCCACGGGCAAGTTGCGCGTGGACGTCGCCGAGTCGGTGATCCGCGGCATAGCCGAGGGCTGCGCGCTGGCCGGTGCCGCGCTGGTGGGCGGCGAGACCGCCGAGATGCCCGGCATGTATCACGGCGACGACTACGACCTGGCGGGCTTCTGCGTGGGTGTCGTGGAACGCGACGCCATCATCGACGGCACGAGGACCGCGCCCGGCGACGTGGTCGTCGGCCTCGCCTCCTCCGGCCCGCACTCGAATGGCTATTCGCTGATCCGCAAGCTGGTGTCGGTGGCCGGCGCCAGCGACAAGACCCAGCTCGAAGGCAGGCCGCTGTTCGACCGCCTGCTCACGCCGACGCGCATCTACGTCAAGTCCATGCTGGCACTCACCCGCGCATTGCCGGTGAAGGGATTCGCCCACATCACGGGCGGCGGCCTCACCGACAACATTCCGCGCGTCATTCCCGAAGGGCTGGAAGTGGTGCTGCAGCGGCGCGCCTGGGCGCGCGACCCGGTGTTCGACTGGCTGGCCGCGGCCGGCAAGGTCGCGCCGGCCGAGATGTACCGGACCTTCAACTGTGGCATCGGCATGGTGGCCGTGCTCGCCCCGGGCGACGTGGACGCGGCGCTGGCACTGCTGCGGCAGCACGGCGAAACGGCCAGCGTCATCGGGCGCGTGGCGAGCGGCAGCCGCGGCGTGGTCATCGAAGAATGACGCTCCCCGTTGCGGTGGTCATTTCCGGCCGCGGCAGCAACATGGAAGCCATCGCGCGCGCGGCGCAGGTGCCTGGCAGCCCATACCGCGTAGTTAGGGTGATTGCCGATCGTCCCACCGCCGGTGGACTGGCGCGCGCCGCGGCGCTGGGCGTGCCGACCGCGGTGGTCCCCGTGAAGGAATTCGCCGACCGTGCCGCCTTCGAAGCCGCGCTGGGCGCCGAAATCGAGGCCAGCGGCGCCGCGCTGGTGGTGCTGGCGGGTTTCATGCGTATCCTGTCACCGGAGTTCGTGCAGCGTTACGAGGGCAAATTGCTGAACATCCATCCGTCGCTGCTGCCGAACTACAAGGGTCTCGACACGCATGCCCGCGTGCTGGCGGCCCGCGAGACCCACCATGGCGCCAGCGTGCATTTCGTCACCGCCGAGCTGGATGGCGGCCCGGTGGTCATGCAGGGCCGGCTGCGGGTAGGGGCCGGGGACACGCCGGAATCGATTTCAGCCCGCGTTCATGCGCTGGAACACATTATCTATCCCCATGTGTGCTCACTCATCGCCGCCCGGCGCATCGAATGGCGCCGCGGAACCGTGTACTTCGACGGCGAACCGCTGGTCGCCCCGCTCATCGAGGAAAACGATGCGGCTGCTTGAGATCGCCGGCCTGCTGGCGCTGGCCGCCGGCGCATCACTGGCAAGGGCCGATCCCGTGGACCTCAAGCCCTTTCGCGCGACCTACGTCATCCAGTGGAAGGGCATCACGGCCGGCAACCTGACGCTCGAGCTCAAGCGTCCCGATGGCGACGTCTACCACTACACCTCGGCCAGCGTGCCGCGCGGCATGTTCCGCATCGCGCTGCCCGACCAGATCACCCAGGAGACTGTCTTCCGGATCGTGGACGGGCGCGTCGTGCCTTCCGAATTCCGCGGCAGCGACGAGAAGGAACGGCCCATCCACGTCGTCTTCGACTGGACAAACAAGCGTGTCACCGGCGTCGCCAAGGGCAATACCATCGACCTCGAACTGCCCGAGGGCACGCAGGATCCATTGTCGATGCAGCTGGCCGCGCTGCGCAGCCTCGCCAACGGCAGCCTGCAGACCACCGTCAGGCTGATCGACTCCGACAAGATCAAGGACTACGAACTGAACCGCGAAGGCACGGCACAGGTGGAAAGCGGCGTCGGCAAGCTCGATACCATCGTCTATACCAGCAAGCGCACCGGCGGAGACCGGCTCACCCGTACCTGGGTGGCGCCTGCACTCGGCTATCTACCGGTCAAGGGCGAACGCATCCGCGGCAGCAAGCTGGAATTCACCATGACCCTCGTCAGCGTCGACCGCTGATGGGGACGGATTTATTTGTGCCAGATTTCGAATCTGGCACAAATAAATCCGTCCCCAATTGCCTCAGGTCTTCGGCAGCGTCACGCCTCTCTGTCCCTGGTACTTCCCGCCGCGGTCCTTGTACGAAGTGCCGCACACCTCGTCCGACTCGAAGAACAGCATCTGCGCCACGCCCTCGTTGGCGTAGATCTTGGCGGGCAGCGGCGTGGTGTTGGAGAACTCCAGCGTGACGTGGCCTTCCCACTCGGGTTCCAGGGGCGTTACGTTCACGATGATGCCGCAATTGTGGACGAACACGCCGGCGTCGAGAGCGAAGTTGCCCGCCTCGGGCACCGTCAGGCAGTACACGTCGTGCGAGCCCGGGACTTCACGGATCTCGGCAATCTTGTGATTGCGATACGCCGGCGTTCCACGGAACTCCGCGAGCACGTCCGGAAATCTCCGAAAAGTGGAGCGGTCGCATTCGAGCAGGGCCGCGGCGCGGCGAATCGATCCCGCGGTGTCCAGGGCGGCACGTACCGATTGCGCCGCGATTTCGCCGCGCAGTTTCATCTGGCGGGCAATTTCGGCCTGCCTGCTGCGGCGCGAACCGTCATCTCGCGCCCAGGCACGCGCGCTGATCAATCCTTGACGGGCACGCTCCGCGGGATCCGAATAGCGACGAATCATGTCCAGGCTATGAGCGTCCCGCGTTGCTTGCGAAGGATTGCGACGGCGATCGATGAGACGAGCACGGATTTCGGAATACCGCGGGTGATTCCAGAAGTCGTGGGCGCGATTGGATTGGACTCGTGAGAAGTTCTCGCGCCACTGTGGATCGGCCGACAGTCGCTGGAGTGCCTCGCTGATCGCGGCGCCGTGTTCCTCGGGGTCGAAACCCTCGCCGTAGTTCTCATCGTTGTGGAGCCGGATGTGATCGGCTGCGGGCATCCGCACGATATTCTCCGGACGATTGTTCGCCCGGTCGAAATCGGCGTGGTGCCGATGCGTGCCAGGAGTGTCTTCGTAGATGCCGTTGCGGAGGTTCCATTCGTCGGCGAGCCGATGCGTGGGGTACAGGTGCCCCGTCAGCGGTTGATAGACCATCTCGTGGCCGCGCGCGGATTCGCGGTACAGGGGCATCAATGCATCGCCCGCTCGCAATGAAGCGGCATCGGACATCCTTCCGTCGCGGCGCATGAACTGGTGATCAGGCGTCGCGCGGATGCGCTCGCCATTGTCGAGCACGATCTCCAGCAGCGAGTCGCGCCCGATGAAGCGCGGCGCGTCGAGCAGCGTGACGATCAGGCGTCCGTTGGCGCCGATGCTGTAGCCCCAGAACACCTCGCCGGACTGATGGCGGCGCGCCATTTCATCCAGAGTCGGCGCCGTCCCATCCACCAATGCCACGCGCGTGTCGCCACTGAAGCAGCGTGCGTAGGTGGACTTACCCAGGCACACGGTGAGCACGCTGCGGGGAATCCTGAAATATTCGACGGTTCGCGCCAGCGCGAAGGAATTGGGCGGAATGATGCAAACGTCCGCCGACACATCGACGAAACTCTTCTCGTCGAAAGCCTTCGGGTCGACGATCGTCGAGTTGATGTTCGTGAAGATCTTGAATTCGCGCGAACAGCGCACGTCGTAACCGTAGCTCGACGTCCCGTAAGAAACGATCTTGTGCCCGTCGACGTTGCGCACCTGTTCAGGAGCGAACGGCTCGATCATTTTTTGTTCGGCCGACATACGCCGGATCCAATGATCAGACTTTATGCTCATCGATGCCTCTCGGTGTGGGTGCTGGCGCGATCGTAAATCCTGCGATTCTACTCCCACCGTTCCGTTCCGTCCGGCTGGAAGTGTCCGCGTTCGCTAGCTTTCTTCGACGACGATCTGCGGAAACACCGTGGAACGGTCCTTCGCGCGGCGCGCGAGCGCCGCGGCCGTGCGCCGCGCCATGAGGAAATACGGCGCGGCGTGCGGCGAATCCGGCGCGGCCACGACCGTCGGCGCGCCGCCGTCGGCCTCCTCGCGCACGCGCGCGTCGAGCGGCAGCTCGCCCAGCAGCTCCACGCCGTACTGCGCCGCCATGCGCGCGCCGCCGCCGGCGCCGAACAGGTGCTCGACGTGCCCGCAGTTGCTGCACACGTGCACGCTCATGTTCTCGACGATGCCCAGCACCGGCACGTTGACCTTCTCGAACATGCGCAGGCCCTTGCGCGCATCGGCGAGCGCGATGTCCTGCGGCGTGGTGACGATGACCGCGCCGGCCACCGGCACGCGCTGCGACAGCGTGAGCTGGATGTCGCCCGTGCCCGGCGGCATGTCGATGACCAGGTAATCGAGCTCGCCCCATGCCGTGCGGCCCAGCAGGTCCGACAGGGCCTGGGTCACCATGGGACCGCGCCAGGCCATGGGCTGCTCGGGATCGATGAGGAAGCCGATGGACATGGCCACCACGCCATGCGCCTTCAGCGGGATGATGGTCTTGTCGTCGGGCGAGGTCGGCCTCTGCCCGGCCAGTCCCAGCATGATGGGTTGGCTGGGCCCGTAGATATCCGCGTCGAGGATCCCTACCCGGGCGCCCTGCCGCGCCCAGGCGAGCGCGAGGTTGGCGGCGACGGTGGACTTGCCCACGCCACCCTTGCCCGAGGCCACCGCCACGATGTTTCGAACGCCTGCCAACGGCGACAGTTGGCGCTGCACCGCGTGCGCGGTGATCCTCGACACTAGTTCGATGTCGACGTCTTTCGGTCCCCCGCCCGCCGCGATGTGCGCCTGCAGGGCGCGCGAGAACTCCGGCCCGTAATCGGCGACGGGATAGCCGAGAACCACGCGAACGTGAGCCCGTTCACCTTTCAGCTCGGCAGATTCGACGGCGCGAGCGGTCCCGAGCGTCTGTCCGAGAAATGGATCCTGATAATTCTCGACCAGTGCGCGAAATTCTGCGGAAAGCTCTGGGACCATGAGATTGTGAGTGTCCGCGGGGACGGCGGGGCCGCGATTCTAACGAAAATCGACCCACCGAAGGCCCGGATCGGCTGGTGTTGATGGCACATATGGCATAATTTTTGTAACAGAGTTCAGGGTACAAGGACGGCAGGCTTGCTAATTTCCGCGCTCGCACATCGGGTCTGGGCCATGCGTGCAGGATGCGGAACATCCGTTCCATGAGTTTTTTCACCAACATCCGGGCTGACCGGTTCATCACGGAGCTCAAGGAAGCGACCGACGTCGCCGCTCCGCAGACCCAGAAGGCCATTGCCAAGCTGCGCGAGCTGGGTCCCGGTGCGATCGAACCGGTCACGGCGGCGTTGGCCGATGCCGACAAGATCGCGACCGTTGCCTACATCGAGGTCCTGACCGGCCTCGTCAACCAGAAGACCTTTCCCAAGTTCATCGAATCCATGGTCACGGGCAGCCCGCGGGTGGTGGCCGGCGTGGCCTGGGCCCTGTCCAGCAGCCGCGCCTACCCCGCCACCATGCTGCTCGACGCGCTCAATACCGAGGGCATCGCCAAGTCGGCGCTGCTGGACGTCATCACCGCGCATCGCAACCGCCTGTCGGTGCGCGAACTGCTGGCGGCCGCCTACAAGCAGGAGGCCAACGAGAAGGCCGCCCTGTTCCGCATACTCGGCGAGTTGGCCACGGACAACGACCTGCCGGAACTCGTGGGCCGCCTCAACGGCAAGGACCCCGTCGCGCGCCTGCACATCATCAACATCCTGTCGCGCTTCCCGAAGCCCGAGGTGTCGCGAGCCCTGCAGCAGCAGCTGAAAGACACCAACAAACTGGTGCGCGCGGCCACGCTGTCGGCGCTGGCCAAGATGTCCGGGCCGTTCGACATGGAAGCGCTCTGCTCCCTGCTGCGCGATCCGGAAATCGACGTGCAGAACAAGGCCATCGACGCGGTGATCCGCGCCAATGACCCCGACACCATCAAGTACCTGATCCCCGTCCTCAAGGACGAAAACGAATACGCGCGCCGCGCGGCCGTCGAAGTCCTCAACGAGGTCGGCAACGCGAAGTCGGTGAAGGAACTGCTCGAGGCAGTCGCGGACGACGACTGGTGGGTGCGCAGCCGCGCCGCGGACGCGCTCGGCAAGATCGGCGGCCCCAAGGTGGTCGAAGCCGTCCTGCAGCTCATCGGCGACGAGGACGAGGACGTGCGCCGCGCCGCGGTGGAGATCCTCAACCAGACCAAGGACGACCGCGCCATCGGCCATCTCATCGAGGCCACCAAGGACAAGGACTGGTGGGTCAGCGAACGTGCCGTGGACGCCCTCGCCGAGATCGGCAGCAAGCGCGCCGTGCCGCGCCTGCTCGAGATGCTCGGCACCACGCCGCCGCGCTCCCTGCCCGTGGTGGTTCGCGCGCTCGGCCGCCTGGGCGACCACAAGGTCATCGACTCCGTGCTGCCCATGCTGCAGCGGGACGAGAAGGAGATCCGCCTCGAGGCGATCAACTCGCTCGCCAAGCTGGCCGACGAGCGGCGCCTCGAACACATCCGCATCCAGATCCAGTCGAAGTCGGGCGACGCCGAGAACACCGTCGCGCAGGCCGCGCTGCGGGCGCTCTCGGATCTCGACTCGCGTTTCTCGGTGAGCGGCAATCGCCTCTCATCGACGCAACAGCGGCCGACTTTCTCGACCCCGCCGCCGGCACATCGCCCCGAAGGCGCCACGCAGGCGGCGAGCGGCCACAGGGACTATCACGCCCCGGCGCCATCACCCGCCCCGGTCCCGCCGCCGCGCCCACGCCCGGAAGTGCCCCCGCCCGCGGCCGTCGCGAATCCCACGCGCACCGTGCTGATGTCGGACCAGGAGTTGCAGAAGGCGGTCAAGCAGGCCGAGGTCATGTCCGGGCCGCAGAAGCTCGACATCCAGACGCTCAAGCCCGGCGACATCATCGAGGGCCGCTACAAGTTCGTGGAACGCATCGGCAAGGGTGCGTTCGGCACGGTGCTGCTCATGGAAGACACCGTGGTCGACGAGCGCCTGATCCTCAAGTTCCTGAACCCGAACGTCTCGGAAGACGAAGAGATCATGAAGCGCTTCGTGCACGAGCTGCGGTACAGCCGCAAGATCACGCACAAGAACGTCATCCGCATCTACGACTTCCTGTTCATCCAGGGCAACTACGCCATCTCGATGGAGTATTTCCCCTCGCACACGCTGGGCAGCGAGGTGGTGGGCGAGAAACCCATGCCGCTCGGCCGCGCCATCGGCTTCGGCATCGACATCTGCACCGGCATGGAAGTCGCGCACCAGGTGGGCATCGTGCATCGCGACCTCAAGCCCGCCAACGTGCTCATCAACAACGAAGGCCTGCTCAAGATCGTGGACTTCGGCGTGGCCGCCGCGCAGCGCGAGGGCGACACGCAGCTCACCAAGACCGGCTACGTCATCGGTTCGCCGAAATACATGGCGCCCGAACAGATCCTCGGCAAGAAAGTCGACCAGCGCGCCGACGTGTACGCGCTGGGCGTCATCCTCTACGAAATCATGACCGGCGTGCCGCCGTATGCACGCGGCGACCACATGTCGGTGATGTACCAGCACGTGCAGGGCAAGGCCCGCCCGCCGCGCGAGATCAACCCGGGACTGCCTGCCGGCCTGCCCGAGGTCATCATGCAGGCCATGTCCGTCGACAAGGACAAGCGCTACCAGACCATGCAGGAACTGCGGGTGGCGCTGGAAAAATTCCGCTGATCTTCCGGGCTCCCTGAGGACCAGACCGCAATATTCGCGGCCGGGGCCATCCCGGCCACGCCGGCTCGCCTTGAACCGCGCACTGCGTCACACTTGGGCCCGGTCTCACCGTCGCATGCTTGGGTGAGCAAACTTAAGTCATTTCGAGGATCTGAGGTCTCGTGGCCCGCATCGATGCGTTCCTGAA
This sequence comes from Steroidobacteraceae bacterium, assembly GCA_036274075.1. Lineage (GTDB taxonomy): Bacteria > Pseudomonadota > Gammaproteobacteria > Steroidobacterales > Steroidobacteraceae > CADEED01. The sequence continues at coordinate 13,791 of DASUGK010000114.1, forward strand.
GCTCGGCATGCAGCAGGGCTGTTCCGACGTGCACCTGGCCGTCGGCGTACCGCCCATGCTGCGCATGAACGGCGACCTCATGCCGATCAAGTTCCGCGACGTCGGTGACGCCGAGCTCGAGAGTTATCTCACCGAGATCTTCACCAAGAACCAGCACGAATATTTCGCCAAGGGCAACGACCTCGACTTCTCGTACGTGTCGGCCGATGGCGGGCGCTTCCGCGTCAACGTCTACCGCAAGGAAACCGGAATCGGCGCCACCTTCCGCGCCATTCCCACCGACATCCCGAGCCTCGACCGGCTGGCGCTGCCGCCCGTGGTCAAGAAACTCTGCGACTACCACCAGGGCATGGTGCTGGTCACCGGCGCCACCGGCACCGGCAAGTCGACCACGCTCGCGGCGATGATCGACCACCTGAACACCACGCGTAAGCTCAACATCATCTCGCTCGAGGACCCGATCGAGTTCGTCCACCGCAGCAAGCAGGCGCAGGTCATCCAGCGCGAGCTCGGCACGCACATCCCGTCGTTCGCCGAGGGCGTGCGCGCCGCCATGCGCGAAGACCCGGACGTCATCCTGGTCGGCGAGTTGCGCGACGCGGAAACCATCTCCATGGCGATGACGGCGGCCGAAACCGGCCACCTGGTGCTGGGCACGCTGCACACCACCTCGGCGTCCAAGACCATCGATCGCATCATCGACGCGCTGCCCATCGAGGAGCGCGAGCAGACCAAGAGCTTCCTGTCGCAGAGCTTGCTGGCCGTGGTCACGCAGATCCTGGTCAAGACCGCGGACAACCGCGGCCGCAAGGCCATCTGCGAGACGCTGGTCATGAACCGCGCCGTAGCCAAGCTCATCCAGACCGACCAGACGCACCAGATCCCGAACCAGATCATGACTGGCCGGGACATGGGCATGCAGCTCATGGACCAGGCGCTGCTCGAATCACTGGCGCGCAAGGAAATCGACCCGGACGACGCGGTGACCTACGCCACCGATCGCCGTCCGTTCCAGCGTTACGTCACCGACACCACGCTGATGCCCAAGCTCGAGGTGACCGGCGGCTCGGGCACGCCGCAGGCGGCGAGCGGAAGTTAGGGAAGCCATGCCGGTCATCGACGAATACCTGAAGCAGATCCTCGAGCGGAAGGGCTCCGACCTGCACTTCCTCGCGGGTGATCCGCCGCGCATCCGCCTGTACGGCGACCTGCAGCCGCTGCGGCCCGAGAAACTCGACAAGGACTTCGTGCAGCAGACGCTGTACGAGATCATGCCCAAGACCGCCGTGCAGCGCTTCGAGGACCACGACGGTGCCGACTTCGCCTACAACATGGGCGAATACGGGCGCTTCCGCGTGAACGTGATGCGGCACCTCAATGGCATGGGCGCCGTGATGCGCGCCATCCCCTCCAAGCCGGTGACCCTCGAGCAGCTGAAACTGCCGCCGGCCATCCACCAGCTATGCCGCGCCAACAATGGCCTGATCCTGGTGACGGGCAAGACCGGCTCGGGCAAGTCCACCACGCTCGCGGCGATGATCGACGACATCAACGAGCGCGTGAAGGGACACATCCTCACCATCGAGGACCCGATCGAATTCGTCCACCGGCGCAAGAGCTGCCTCATCAGCCAGCGCGAGGTGGGCGTGCACACCAAGGGCTTCGCCGCGGCGCTGCAGTCCGGCCTGCGCGAGGATCCCGACGTCGTGCTGGTGGGCGAGTTGCGTGACTTCGAGACCATCCAGATCGCGGTCACCGCCGCGGAGATGGGCATCCTGGTCATGGGCACCCTGCACACCAACGGCGCGGCGCAGACCGTCGACCGCATGGTCAACGTGTTTCCCGCCGACAAGCAGAGCCACGTGCGCACGATGTTGTCGACTTCCCTGCGCGGCGTGGTTTCGCAGCAGCTGCTGCAGCGCGCGGACAAGAGCGGCCGCGTGGCGGCCCTCGAGATCCTGGTCAACACGCCGGCGGTGTCCAACCTCATCCGCCAGGGCAAGCTGGACCAGCTCGAGACCACCATGCAGTCGGGCAGCCAGCACGGCATGCGCACCATGGACATGGCCATCGAGACGCTGCTCAAGGAGCGCGTGATCACGGGCAAAGAGGCTTACAAGAAGGGCATCAACAAGGCCAAGTTCGAGCCCGTGAAGGACGTGGGCTAGCCCCCGATCCGCGCAGGGAGGCCGCATCGCCTCCTATTCCGTATACTTGCGGGCCCTTTCCGGACCGCCAGTTTCATGCCCCGCAAGATCCTCGTCACGAGTGCGCTGCCTTACGCCAACGGGCCGCTGCACCTCGGCCACATCATCGAGACCGTGCAGACCGACATCTGGGTGCGTTACCAGCGCATGCAGGGGCACGACGTCATCTACGTGTGCGCGGAGGACAGCCACGGCACGCCGGTGATGATCAAGGCGCAGGCCGAGGGCGTGACGCCGGAGCAGCTCATCACGGCCATGGCCGCCGAGCACCAGGCCGACTACCAGGGCTTCCTGATCGGCCACGATCACTTCCACACCACGCATTCGCCCGAGAACCAGGCGATCACCAACGACCTGTACGCGAAGCTCAGGGCGGCCGGGCACATCACCACCCGCAGCGTGCGGCAGGCCTACGACGAGAAGGCGGGGATGTTCCTGCCCGACCGGTACGTGAAGGGCGAATGCCCGGTGTGCCACACCGCGGACCAGTACGGTGACTCCTGCGAAAACTGCGGCGCTACCTACACGCCCGACAAGCTGATCAACCCGGTCTCGACGATTTCGAAGACCACGCCGGTGTGGCGCGAGTCCGAGCACTACTTCTTCAAGCTCGGCGATTTCGCCGGCGTGCTGCGCAGCTGGCTCGAAGGTGGCGGCGCGCAGCAGGCCGAGGTACGCGCCAAGCTCGCCGAGTGGTTCGAGGCGGGCCTGCAGGACTGGGACATCTCGCGTGATGCGCCCTACTTCGGCTTCGAGATCCCCGGCGCGCCCGGCAAGTACTTCTATGTGTGGTTCGATGCGCCCATCGGCTACCTCGGCAGCTTCAAGGCGCTGTGCGACAAGCGCGGCCTGGACTACGACGAATACTTCCGCGCCGACAGCAAGACCGAGCTGTATCACTTCATCGGCAAGGACATCAGCTACTTCCACAACCTGTTCTGGCCGGCGGTGCTGCACGGCGCGGGTTGCCGCAAGCCTACGGCCGTGTTCGTGCATGGTTTCCTCACCGTCAACGGCACCAAGATGTCGAAGACGCGCGGCACCTTCATCACCGCACGCCAGTACCTGTCGCTGCTGCCACCGGAGCCGATGCGCTTCTATTTCGCGAGCAAGCTGAATGCCGCCGTCGAGGACATCGACCTGTCGCTCGACGATTTCGTCGCGCGCGTGAACTCGGACATCGTCGGCAAGCTGGTGAACATCGCCAGCCGCTGCGCGGGTTTCGTGCAGCGCGCCGGCGGCAAGCTCGCGGCCCAACTGCCCGACCCGCAGCTCTACGAGGAATTCGCGGCGCTGCGCGGCACCATCGGCGAACTGTACGACGCGCGCGACTATTCCGCGGCGCTGCGCGGCATCATGGGACTGGCGGATCGCGCCAACCAGTACGTCGACGCGCAGAAGCCCTGGGCACTGGCCAAGGACCCGGCCAGGGCCGCCGAAGTGCTGGCAGTGTGCACGCAGGGCATCAACCTGTTCCGCGTGCTCATGAGCTACCTCGCGCCGGTGCTGCCGCAGATGGCCGAGAAGGCGGGCAGGTTCCTGCGCATCTCGTTCGCCGACTGGAACTCGGTGGCGACGCCCCTGTTCAACCATCCGATCGAAGCCTACGAACCGCTGGCGCAGCGGCTCGATCCCAAGATCGTGACGCAACTGGTCGCACCGGCAGCGGCCGAACCACAGCCCGCGGCGCCGGCCAAGGCCGGCACCAAGCCCGCGAAGAAGGCCACGACCGTGAGCAATTCCAGCGCCCCGGCCGCCTCGCCCGGCCACATCGGCATCGACGACTTCACCAAGCTCGACCTGCGCGTCGCGACGGTGCTCGAGGCGAAGACCGTGGACGGCTCGGACAAACTACTGCAGCTCACGCTGGACCTCGGCACCGAGACGCGCAACGTGTTCTCCGGCATCCGCTCGGCCTACGACCCCGCGACCCTCGTCGGCCGGCAGGTCGTGATGATCGCCAACCTCGCGCCGCGCAAGATGCGCTTCGGCGTCTCCGAGGGCATGGTGCTCTGCGCCAGCCGCGACGACGGCCCCGAGGTGTTCCTGCTCTCCGCCGACAGCGGCGCGCAGGCCGGCATGAAGGTGACCTGAGCGCGCATGCCACCCGGTGCCGCCGCCAGGGTCCTGGTATCCGCGGCACTGCCGCTGCTGCAACGCCTGCCCCCGGAAGCCGCGCATGAACTCGGCCTGCGCGGGCTGCAGCTGCTGCGGCACGGCTGGAAGCCGCCGGAGCGCAATGGTCCCGCCGTCGAGTTGTTTGGCCGGCGCTTTGCGAACCCCGTGGGCCTCGCCGCGGGCTTCGACAAGAACGGCGATTACGTCGACGCGCTGGGTGCGCTCGGCTTCGGCCACATCGAGGTGGGCACGGTCACGCCGCGGCCGCAGCCCGGCAACCCGCGTCCGCGCCTGTTCCGCCTGCGCAAGGCGCGCGCGCTCATCAATCGCATGGGCTTCAACAACAGGGGCGCCGACTACGTCGCGGAGCGCCTGCGGCGCGCCACGTGGACGGGAATCCGCGGCGTCAGCATTGGCAAGAACGCCGACACGCCGCTGGAGCAGGCCGCGCAGGACTACGTGGCCTGCGCGCGCAAGCTCTACACGGTCGCGGACTACTTCGCGGTGAATGTCTCCTCGCCGAACACGCAGGGACTGCGCCAGTTGCAGGCCGCCGAGGCACTCGCGGGCGTGCTGGGCCCGCTGCGCCAGGAATGCCTGGAGCTCCGGCAGCAGCACCAGAGGCGCGTGCCAGTGGTGGTGAAGATCTCGCCGGATCTCGAGGAGCGCGAGTTGCACGAGGTCTGCGAGGTGCTGCCGCGCAACGGCGTCGATGGTGTCATCGCCACCAACTCCGGCACGGGAATTGCGGGCTTCGAGGCCGAACTCGCCGCACGGCAAGGCGGCGGCCTGAGCGGTGCGCCGCTCGCGGACCGGTCACTCGCGGTGCTGCGGAGACTGCGCGCCGCGTTGGGCGCGGAATTCCCCATCGTCAGCGTCGGCGGCGTAATGAGCGCCGATGACGTGGTCGCTCGCCTGCAGGCCGGCGCCAACCTGGTTCAGCTGTACACGGGCTTCGTATATCGTGGCCCGGCGCTGCTCGAGGAAATCCTGGAACGGCTGAATCCCCCGCCGCGGCGCTGAGGAACCATGTCGGAGACAGTTTCGGCGCAGGCCATCGATGCACTGCTGCCGCAGACGCAATGCACGCGCTGCGGTTACGCCGGCTGCCGTCCGTATGCCGAGGCCATCGCGAACGGCGAGGCCGATATCAACCAGTGCCCGCCCGGCGGAACGGAGACTCTCATCGCGCTGGCGGCCCTCACGGGCCGCGAGGTCGCCCCGCTCAACCAGGACAATGGCGTCGAGTCGGCGCCCATGGTCGCCTTCATCGACGAGGAGCGCTGCATCGGCTGCACCAAGTGCCTGCCGCCCTGCCCGGTGGATGCGATTGTTGGTGCGCCACGGCTCATGCACACCGTCATCGCCGATATGTGCACGGGCTGCGAGCTGTGCATCGCGCCCTGCCCGGTGGATTGCATTTCGATGATCCCGCTGCTCGCCAGTCCCGCGCACGCGGCGCTGGCACTACCACCGGCCGAGGCCAGCCGCGCGCGCTACGAGGCACACAACGAACGCATCGCGCGGCGTGCCAAGGAGCGCGCCGCCGTGCTCGCCGACAAGAAACGCGGCGCGCATCCGTCGACCTGAAACTCCTCGCATGAATGCACAGAAACGCCGCGCCATCTTCGAGCGCTTCAGGGCCGCCAATCCGCATCCCACCACGGAACTGGAATACCACACGCCGTTCGAATTGCTCGTGGCCGTGATCCTGTCCGCGCAGGCCACCGACAAGAGCGTGAATGCGGTAACCCGTAAGCTGTTCCCCGTGGCGCGCACTCCGCAGGCCATCGCGGAACTGGGCGTCGACGGCCTGGCGAAATACATACGCACCATAGGCTTATGGAAAGCCAAGGCGAAGAACGTGGTCGCGACCGCGTCGACTATTGTCAAGGAGCATGGCGGCGAAGTGCCGCGCACGCGCGAGGCGCTGGAAAATTTGCCGGGAGTGGGACGCAAAACTGCGAACGTCGTCCTAAATACGATTTTCGGAGAGCCCACAATAGCGGTGGATACGCACATATTCCGCGTTGCCAACCGCACGAAGCTCGCGCCGGGGAAGACGCCGCGAGACGTGGAAAATGCGTTGTTGAAGTTCGTTCCCGGGGAATTCGCGCATGACGCACACCACTGGCTCATTCTGCATGGGCGTTACGTATGCAAGGCTCTGAAGCCCGCCTGCGCAACGTGCCTGGTAAACGACCTGTGCGAGTACGCACCCCGCCTCAGGATCATCGCCAGCGCCTCCAGGAGCAGTCGATGATCTTCGGCGGCATGTCGCGCGACAACCTGCGCGAGATGTATCGCGCGGCGTGGCGCAAGTACCGCTCGCAGCTGCCGTTGTCGCCGCTCGAGAAGCAGATCGTGGCGGTGATCAGCGAACATCCCGAGTACCGCGTGATCATCGAGTCCGCGGCCGCCGACCTCGCCAACTACTCGCCGCGCAGCGGCCAGCTCAATCCCTGGCTGCACATGGGCCTGCACCTTGCGATCCGTGAACAGGTGAGCACCAACCGGCCCGCGGGAATCGCCGAGGTGCACGCGAAACTCGCGGCCCGCGCCGGCGGCGCGCACGAGGCCGAACACCGCATGCTGGAAGTGCTGGCCGAGCAACTCTGGGAAGCCCAGCGCAGCGGCAGGCCGCCGGACGAGAACGTCTACCTCGATCGCCTGCGGCAGCTGACCTGACCGCGGCAAACCCGAGCCTGGCGCGCAGGACGGGCCCTGACGGCAAACTGTGAACCAGTGCCCACCTCGGAAAGCCCCCGCGCTGCGGCGCGCAGGGCCCGGAATACACTCGTCGGCAGCTTGCTTCAGGTGGCTTAAGTAATGGGCCTTTCCGAAACCATTGTCGCTGCGATCATCGGCGCGCTCGCCACCATGGGAACCGCGATCTTCCAGCTCGTGCGCAACCGTGCGCCGAGCGAAACGCGTCCGAAGAAGAACCGTACGCGCTCGGTGCTCGCCACGATCGCCCTGATGATCGGCTGCATCGTCGGCGGTTACGCCTGGTCTGCGCTGCGCGCGGTGAGCGCCAAGGAAGAAATGCGCGCCACCATGCAGGAAGAATTCACGCGCCAGTTCGCCGAGTTCGCGGCCCGCCAGAACCAGCCGGCGGCAACCACGGATCCGGCTGGCGGAACGCTCGCCTCGGGGAATCGCGATGCCGGCGCCGCCGAATCGGTGGCCCAGCTGCCGCCCTGCAAGATCGACGCACATCCCGATGAAGTAGGCCCGGTGATCTGCACCGAACGCGACGCGCAGCCGATCGCGCTTTGCGCCGCGATTCCGGCCGATGCGCAGACTTCGAACATCCGCGTCCAAGCACGCGTGCCGAAGAGCGAGGCTCCGTGGCAGGAGCGCGACGCCGGCGCCACCAGCATCGGCAACCTGCACATCGGCGCCGCACCCGCGGAATTTCCCATCGATCCGGAATTGCGCTCGGTGTGTCTCGACGTCGCCAACTGGAGCGTCGAGGACACGCTCGCGGTACGCATGATCGTCGAGTACGCCACTGCCAAGCCGCCCGCGACCGAGCTCACGGCGGCGGCCCCGAACGCACACACCCTGTAAGGTCTGTCAGGCCTTCTTGGGAATGTAGAGATCGGTCAGCGTTCCTTCGAACGCCTCGGCCGACAGCCCCACCGTTTCGGACAGCGTCGGATGCGGATGGATGGTGAGTCCGATGTCGGACGCATCCGCTCCCATCTCGATGGCCAGCGCCACTTCGGCGACCAGCTCTCCCGCGTTCGGGCCCACCATGCCGCCACCCAGTACCCGGTGGCTCACGGGGTCGAACAACAGCTTGGTGAAGCCCTCGTCACGTCCCAGCGCGAGTGAACGGCCGCTGGCCACCCAGGGGAACTGGCCCTTCTTGTAGGCCGTGCCGTTCTTCTTCGCGTCGGTCTCCGTGAGGCCTGCCCAGGCGACTTCCGGGTCGGTGTACGCCACCGACGGGATCACGCGCGCATCGAAGTAACTCTTGTGGCCCGCGGCGACTTCGGCCGCCACCTTGGCCTCGTGCATGGCCTTGTGCGCCAGCATCGGACCCGGCACGAGATCGCCGATGGCGAACACATGCGGCAGGTTGGTGCGCATCTGCTTGTCGACCGGGATGATGCCCCGGTCGCTTACGTCGATGTCGGCATTCTCGAGGCCGATGCGCTTGCCGTTGGAGGTGCGTCCCACGGCCACCAGTACGCGATCGAAGGTGTCATTGCGCTTGCCGTTCGCGTCTTCGAACGTGACTTCGAGGCCTTCCGGTTTCGCGGCAACGGCCGTGACCCTGGTGTTCAGCAGGATCTGCTCGTAACGCGCCTTGAGACGCTTCTCGAGCGGCCGCACGAGGTCCGGGTCCGCGCCGGGCATGAGCTGCGGCGTGAGCTCCACCACCGACAGCTTCGCTCCCAGCGAGGCATACACCGTGGCCATCTCGAGGCCGATGATGCCGCCGCCGATGACCAGCAGCCGCTTCGGCACGCCACCGAGCTCCAGCGCGCCGGTGGAATCGATGACCCGCGGGTCATCGGGGATGAACGGTAGTTTGATGGGCTCGGAACCGGCCGCGATGATGCACTGCTCGAAGCGGATATTCTCGACCTTGCCGTCGGCGCGGGTCACTTCCATGACGTGCGGGCTGGCGAACTTGCCGGTGCCCTGCACCACTTCGACCTTGCGCTGCTTCGCCAGCACCGAAAGCCCGCCGACCAGCTTGCCAACGACCTTGTTTTTCCATTCGAGCAGCTTCGGCAGCTCGATCTTCGGCGCGCCGAAGTCGATGCCATGCGCGCGCATCTCGCCGACTTCGTCGATGACCTTGGCCGCGTGCAGCAGCGCCTTGGACGGGATGCAGCCCACGTTGAGGCACACGCCGCCCAGCATGGGCCAGCGCTCCACCAGCGTGACCTTGAGGCCGAGATCGGCGGCACGGAACGCGGCGGTATAACCGCCGGGACC
>DASUGK010000115.1:0-102495 GCA_036274075.1 Steroidobacteraceae bacterium
GCCGATCGGCTTCTTGGGCCAGGCGCGGGTGTTGTCGGCTTCTACGCCGGCGAAGCCGGCGCGTTGGACGCTTTTGCTGCGGCAGTAGTAGAGGGACTTCACGCCGCGTTCCCAGGCGGTCCAGTGGAGCATGAGGAGGTCCCATTTGTGGATGTCGCTGCGCAGGTAGAGGTTGAGGGATTGGCCCTGGCAGATGAGCGGGGCGCGGTCGGCGGCGAGTTCGACTACCCAGCGCTGGTCGATTTCGAAGGCGGTGCGGAACACCGACTTTTCGTCGTCGGTCAGGCAGTCGAGGTGCTGCACGGAGCCTTCGTGCGCGAGGATGGATTGCCAGGTGTCGTCGCGGTTCGCGCCGCGTGACTCGAGGAGCCGTGTGAGCGCGGGATTGCGCACGGTGAACGAACCGGACAGCGTCTTGTGCGTGTAGATGTTGGCCGGGATGGGCTCGATGCAGGCGCTGGTGCCGCCGCAGATCACGGAAATGCTGGCGGTGGGTGCGATGGCCAGCTTGTGGCTGAAGCGCTCGGCGACGCCGCGCTCCGCGGCGTCGGGACAGGCGCCGCGTTGCCCTGCGAGAAGTTGCGAGGCCGCGTCGGCCTCACCGCGCAGGTGCTTGAACATGCGCAGGTTGGCGGCGCGCGCGAGTGCGCTCTCGAACGGAATGCCCTTGTCCTGCAAATACGAATGAAATCCCATCGCGCCCAGCCCCACCGAGCGTTCGCGCATGGCGGAGTATTTCGCCTGCTTCATGCTGTCCGGCGCGTGGTCGATGAAGTCCTGCAACACGTTGTCGAGCATGCGCAGCACGTCTTCGATGAAACGCGCGTGCCCGCTCCACTGGTCCCAGGTCTCGAAGTTCACCGAGGACAGGCAGCACACGGCCGTGCGCGCGTTGCCGGCGTGATCGACGCCGGTGGGCAGCAGGATCTCGCTGCAGAGATTCGACTGGCGCACCCGAAGACCCGCCTCGCGCTGGTGCGCGGCGAGCTGGCGATTGGCCGTGTCGCTGAACAGGAGATAAGGCTCGCCGGTCTGCAGCCGCGTCTCGAGGATCTTCTGCCAGAGCTTTCGGGCATTGATGGTGCGCAGCGCCTCGCCGTTCTTCGGACTGCGCAGCGCGAATGGCAGGTCGTCGCGCACCGCGAGCATGAACTCGTCGGTGATGCAGACTCCGTGGTGCAGGTTGAGGCTCTTGCGGTTGAAGTCGCCCGAGGGCTTGCGGATCTCGATGAATTCCTCGATCTCCGGGTGGTGCACGTCGAGGTACACGGCGGCGGAGCCGCGCCGCAACGAACCCTGCGAGATGGCCAGCGTCAGCGAGTCCATCACGCGCACGAAGGGGATGATCCCCGAGGTCTGGCCGCAGCCCTTCACCGTCTCGCCGATGCTGCGCACGCCGCCCCAATACGTGCCGATGCCGCCACCGTTCGACGCCAGCCAGACGTTCTCGGTCCAGGTGCCCACGATGCCGTCGAGATTGTCCTCGACGGCGTTGAGGAAGCAGGAAATCGGCAGTCCGCGCTCGGTGCCGCCGTTCGAGAGGATGGGCGTGGCGGGCATGAACCACAACTTCGACATGTAGTCGTACAGGCGCTGCGCGTGCGCCGCGTCGTCGGCATAGGCGCGGGCCACGCGTGCGAACAGGTGCTGCGGGGTCTCGCCGGGCAGCAGGTAACGGTCGGCCAGGGTGGCGCGGCCGAAATTCGTCAGCAGCGCATCACGCGCGGGATCGATGTCGACGTGCATGGCGGCGCGCGCCGCCTTGGCACAGTCGATGCCCGGCGTGGCCGCGGTGACTCGGGTGATTTTCTGCGCGCACTTGCGCGTGTTCTTTTGCGCGCTCTTGCGCGACGCCATCTTCGCGCGCACGCCGGAAACGGTTTCGCCTGCCATCGCCTCTCCTTTTGTCGGGGTGAGGGAGCGGCGCGAGCTTCTGCGGGCGGCAGCAAGATCGACGCTGCTGCCGGCACACCCCGTCCGATCAGTAGTTTCAAAGTGTGCCCGGCAGGTCTCCTGGCTCACCGCTCGAACACGTTTCGCCTGGCCTTCCCAGGAGCCGAGGCTCCCAGTGACCCGACAACCTTCCGGTGAAGATTGCGGCGACCGCTCGCGGTCTACAGTTGCGGGGGCAGCTGCGGATTGGCACATCCTGCAAGATGTGCGCACCGCATTCCCTTTTCATCGCGCTCGCGCGCGAACCGATGCACGGGGCGGATGTTGTGTTCACCGGCCCGCGGCTGTCAACCGATTGTGCTTTTGGCATCGGTCGCCGACCAATCCCTGCGATATGCTGACGGCCGGAAATTCCGAGGGGGTCGAGATGAAGCGCATTCCCGGCGCGGCCGCGTGGGCCGCCGTTCTACTGGGTTCTGTCATCGGCGCGCACGCGGCATCGCCGCCCACGGAAGCGGGTCGTTACGAACGCGTGACGGTGCATGGCAAGTCGCTCGAGGGAAATCTCGAGGGGGATTCCGCCGACCGGCCGGTGTCTATCTACCTGCCACCCGGCTACGGCAAGGATCCGAAGCGACTCTTCCCCGTGATCTACCTGCTGCACGGCTTCACCGATTCCGACAGCAACTGGTTCGGGCGCTCGGGCCAGCACTTCGTGAACGTGCCGCAGGCGGCTGACGCCGCCTGGGCCGCCGGCGTGAGCGAATTCATCCTCGTGATGCCGAACGCATTCACGAAGTACCAGGGCAGCATGTACTCGAACTCCGCCGCGGTGGGCGACTGGGAAACCTTCGTGGCGCGCGAGCTGGTGGCCTGGGTGGACGCGCATTACCGCACGATTGCGAAGCCGGCGAGCCGTGGCCTCGCGGGTCACTCGATGGGCGGCTACGGCACGCTGCGCATCGCGATGAAGCAGCCCGGCGTGTTCTCGTCGATTTACGCGATGAGCTCCTGCTGCCTGGTTCCGAATCCGAATTCCGATCCCAGGATGTTCGAATCCGCCGCCCGGGTACGCACGGACCAGGACATCGCCGCCGCGGACTTCTTCACCAAGGCGATGCTGGCCTCGGCCGCGGCCTGGTCGCCGAATCCGCACAAGCCGCCGTTGTACATCGACCTGCCACTGCGCGATGGCCGGGTCGCCCAGGACATCGTCATGCTCTGGAACGCGAACATGCCCACGGTGATGGCGCACCAGTACCTGCCCGCGTTGCGCTCCTACAAGGCCATCGGCCTGGAAGCCGGCGAAAAGGATCCGGTCTCGGCGGAGGGCACGAAACAATTGCACGCGCTGCTGGAAAATTATTCCATCGCGCACGGCTACGAGAGCTACGACGGCGACCATCTGAACCGCATCCACGAGCGCATCACCACGAAGCTGCTGCCCTTCTTCGCGGCTCACCTCGAAACGAGGCAGCGCTGAACGCGTAACATGCGCGGCATGAAATCCGTATCGCGATTCGCCGCGTTCGTGGCGTCGATCGCCGTGGCCGCGGCGGCGCCGCCGCGCCTCGACACGCACGCCAAGACCCTGCAACTCGTCGTGCAGGACAAGCCCTTCCTGGTGCTGGGCGGCGAACTCGGCAATTCCAGCGCCTCGAGCACGGAATACATGAAGCCGCACTGGCCGCGCCTGCGGGCCATGAACCTCAACACCGTGCTGGCACCGGTATCCTGGGAACTCATCGAGCCCGCCGAGGGCAAGTTCGACTGGACATCGGTCGACGCGCTGCTGCGCGACGCACGCGCCAACGACCTGAAACTGGTGATCCTGTGGTTCGGCGCGTGGAAGAACAGCATGTCGACCTACGTGCCGTCGTGGGTGAAGCGCGACCAGAAGCGTTTTCCGCGCGCGCTGCTCGCCAATGGCGCCGGCGTGGAGATCCTCTCCGCGTTCTCGCGCAACACGCTGGACGCCGATGCGCGCGCATTCGCGGCTTTCATGGATCACCTCGCGCAGGTCGACGCGAGCGACAACACCGTGCTCATGGTGCAGGTGGAGAACGAGATCGGCATGTTGCCCATTGCACGCGAACGCGGCGAAGTGGCGGACCGCGCCTTCGGCGCGCCCGTGCCGAAGGAACTGCTGGCGTGGCTCGCGCACCGTGGCGACGCGCTCGAGCCCGAGCTGCGCGAGCGTTGGCAGAAGAACGGCCGCAAGGCCGACGGCAACTGGGCGCAGGTCTTCGGCGACGACGAGTGGGGCCAGGAGGTGTTCACCGCATGGCATTACGCGCGTTTCACCGAGGCGCTGGTGAAGGCCGGCAAGGCACGTTACGACATCCCCATGTTCGTGAACGCGGCCCTGAACCGCGCCGGCCGCAAGCCGGGGGAATATCCCGCCGGCGGCCCCATCCCGCACCTGCTCGATGTGTGGAAGGCCGGCGCGCCCAGCCTCGACTTCCTGTCGCCCGACATCTATTTCCCGAACTTTGCGCAACTGGCGGCGCGTTTCGAACGCGACGACAACGTGTTGTTCATACCCGAGGCCAGCAACGCGACGAATCCGCAGGGCCCTGCGAACGCGTTTTATGCCTTCGGTGAACTGGATGCCTTCGGCTTCTCGCCGTTCTCGATCGAATCTCTGGGGGATGCGCCGAATGCGCTGTCTCAGTCGTACGACATGCTGCGCCAGCTGTCGCCGATGATCCTCGAGAATCGCGGCCGCAATCGCATGGCCGGATTCCGCGCGCAGATCAATGAAGACGGCTCCGTGGTCGATGCGCCCGTGAAAACCACCCTGGGCGGCATCGAATTCACCGTGACGCTCATCGATCCCTGGACGGCACGCGACCAGCAGACCGTCGCCAACCATGGCGGCCTCATGATCTACGCCGGCAACGAGGATTTCTGGTTCGCGGGCCAGGGCATCACCATCACCTTCAAGGGCGCGGACGACGGTCCGCCGCTGGTGGGCATCGACTTCGCCGACGAAGGCGTGTTCGATGCGCAGGGCAAGTGGGTACCCGGCCGCCGGCTCAACGGCGACCAGACGCACCAGGGGCGGCACATCCGCCTGCCACCCGGCAAGCCGCAGATCCAGAAGGTGCGGTTCTACCGCTACCGCTGAGCGTTGTAGTTAGTGATCGCCGACGTCGACCACGAAAGTCAGGTTGCGCTCGATGTCCGGGAGAACATAGGTCGCGGTCAGCCGCCAGCATCCCGCACTGGGAAACTCGACCAGCATGAGCATCTCCTGCCAGGTTTCGCCCATGCCGATGGCGTTGGTGGCCCTGCGGACCTCGATGGTTTCTTCGCCGGAGGGATCGGACAGTTTCACGCCCTTCAGGACCAGGTCCGGCCGGGCTTCGGCCGCCGCGTCATAACCCAGGCGCCAGAACCACAGTTTGTCGCGGTAGTTGTGCTTCGATCCGAGCCCGCGCCACTTGCCGTCGCGTGGAAGGTGCACCGCCAGCGCGTCGCTGCCGTAAAGGCCACCGCCCTTGGCGTGTGGCGCCGTGACCGGCGACTCGGAGGCAAGGGTCACGCGGCATTCCCCAAGCGCTGTCAATGGCACGACGGCCAGCGTGATACAGAGCGCGCGACGAACTGGCTTCTTCATTACGCTCACCCCTGACGAGGGCAACACGAGATTCGCGCCGGGGATTATCCGCCGGCGGATGCCTGACGCAATTCGCGCTTACCGGGGGTGTGGCGGCCGCTCAGCCGAGGACGACCAGCAAGTCCTTCGCGTCCACCTGCAATCCCGGCTTGGCCAGCACCTCGGCAACCGTGCCGTCGACTTCCGCACGCACGCTGGTTTCCATCTTCATGGCTTCCATGGTGAGCAGCAGGTCGCCCTTGGCCACCTTCTGCCCCACCATGGCCTTCACCGTGGCGACGGTGCCCGGCATGGGTGCGCCCACGTGCCTGGGATTCCCGGCTTCCACTTTCCGTTGCGGCGGCCGCTTCGCCACCTGCGAGCGATCGGTGACCACGATGGAGCGCGGCTGGCCGTTCAGCTCGAAGAACACCGTGCGCGTGCCATCGTCGTGCACGTCGGAGACGGTCACGAAGCGCACGATCAGGGTCTTGCCGCGCTCGATGTCGACGCTGACCTCGTCGCCCGGCTCCATGCCGTAGAAGAACACCGGCGTCGGCAGGATGGCGCAATCGCCGAACGCCGCGCGGTCGCGCGCGTAGTCCAGGAACACCTTGGGATACATGAGATACGACGCGAACTGCGTGTCGGTCGCGGGCCGGCCTAACTTCCCGTCCAGCGACTTGCGTTCCGCGGCGAGGTCCAGCGGCTTCATGTTGGCGCCGGGACGGTCGGTCAGCGGCTTCTGCCCCTTCAGCACCTTCTTCTGGATGCCCTCGGGCCAGCCGCCCTCGGGGCGGCCCAGGTCGCCGCGCATCATCTGCACCACGGATTCGGGGAAGGCCACTTCGAAATCGGGGTCGGTTACCTGCTCTTTCGTCAGGCCCGACGACACCATCATGATGGCCATGTCGCCGACCACCTTCGACGACGGCGTGACCTTGACGATGTTGCCGAACATTTCATTGACGTCCGCATAGGCCTGCGCAACTTCGGGCCAGCGTGAGTCGTCGAGGCCGACACTGCGCGCCTGTTCCTTGAGGTTGGTGTACTGCCCGCCTGGCATGGCGTGCACGTACACTTCGGACGCGCCGGCGCGCATGTCGCTCTCGAACGCCAGGTAGTTCTTGCGCACCTGCTCCCAGTACATGGAGATCGCGCGCACCGCGGCGTGATCGATGCCGGGATCGCGCTCGCTGTAGCGCAACGCCTCGATGATGGAGCCGAGGTTGGGCTGCGAGGTGAACCCCGACATCGCATCGATCGCGCCGTCCACCGCGTCGCAACCCGCGGCCACGGCCGCGAGCACGCTGGCCGCGGCGATGCCCGAGGTATCGTGCGTGTGGAAGTGCACGGGCAGCTCGAGCTCGTCCTTGAGCGCCTTGACCAGCGTGTACGCCGCGTTCGGCTGGCACAGGCCCGCCATGTCCTTGATGCCGAGGATGTGCGTGCCGGCGGCCTTGAGCTTCTCGCCCATGCGCAGGTAGTAGTCGAGCGTGTACTTGGTTTCCTTCGGCGAAGAGAGATTCCCCGAGTAGCAGATCGCGGCTTCGCAGAGCTTGCCGGTCTCGAGCACGGCGTCGATGGCCACGCGCATGTTGTCGACCCAGTTGAGCGAGTCGAACACGCGGAACACGTCGATGCCGGAAATCGCCGCCTGTTTCACGAAGGCGCGCACGACGTTGTCCGGGTAGTTGGTGTAACCCACCGCGTTGGCCGAGCGCAGGAGCATCTGCAGCAGCAGGTTCGGCATGGCCGCGCGCAGCTGCTCCAGGCGGCTCCACGGATCTTCCTTGAGGAAACGCATGGCCACGTCGAAAGTCGCGCCGCCCCAGCATTCCATCGAGAACAGCTGCGGCAGCATGTGCGCGTAGTAAGGAGCGATGGCCACCATGTCCGGCTGGCGCATGCGCGTCGCGAGCAGCGACTGGTGCGCATCGCGCATCGTGGTGTCGGTGATGAGCACCTGCTGCTGCGCGAGCATCCACTTGGCGAAGCCTGCCGCGCCGAGCTCGTCGAGCTTCTGCTTGGTGCCGGGCGGCGGCGCCTTGGCGACGTTGACCTTCGGCAGGCGCGCCAGCGTCATCTGCTTCGGCTTCAGGCGGCCCTTCACTTCCGGGTTGCCGTTGACGATGGTCTCGCCGATGAAGCTCAGGATGCGCGTGGCGCGGTCGCGCTTCTTCTCCCACTTGAAGAGCTCGGGCGTCTCGTCGATGAACCTGGTCGTATACTCGGCGTTCGCGAACTTCGGGTGCGTGATCACCTGGTCGAGGAAGCGCAGGTTCGTGGACACGCCGCGGATGCGGAACTCCCAAAGCGCGCGGTGCATGCGCGCAATGGCCTCCGCCGGGTTCGGCGCCCAGGCCGTGACCTTGACCAGCATCGAGTCGTACGAGCGCGTGAGGATGGCGCCGGCGTAGGCCGTGCCCGCGTCGAGGCGGATGCCGAAGCCCGCGGGCGAACGGTACGCGGTGATCTTGCCGTAGTCGGGCGTGAAGTTGTTCTCGGGATCCTCGGTGGTCACGCGGCATTGCAGCGCGTGCGAGGTGACGTGGATGTCCTGCTGCTTCGGCACCCCGCTGGCTTCGTCGCCGATCTTCGCGCCGTCGGCGATGCGGATCTGGGCCTTCACCAGGTCGATGCCGGTGACGGCCTCGGTCACCGTGTGTTCCACCTGGATGCGAGGATTCACCTCGATGAAATAGAACTTGCCCGTCTCGGCGTCCTGCAGGAATTCCACCGTGCCGGCATTGCTGTAGCTCACCGCCTTGCCGATCTGCAGGCCGTAGCCGCAGATTTCCTCGCGCTGCGCGTCGTTCAGGAACGCGGCGGGCGCGCGCTCGACGACCTTCTGGTTGCGCCGCTGGACGGTGCAGTCGCGCTCGTAAAGGTGCACGAGATTGCCGTGCGTGTCGCCGAGAATCTGCACCTCGATGTGCCGCGCCTTGCGCACCAGCTTCTCGAGGTACACCTCGTCGTTGCCGAAGGCCGCCTTGGCCTCGCGGCGCGCCACGGGCAACAGTTCGGCCAGCTGCGCGTCGCTTTCGATCACGCGCATGCCACGGCCACCGCCGCCCCAGCTCGCCTTGAGCATCACCGGGTAACCGACCTCGGCCGCCTTGCGCTTGCAGGCTTCGATGTCCGCAGGCAGCGGCGGCGTCGCGGGCATCACCGGCACGCCGGCCGAAGTGGCGAGATTGCGCGCCGCCACCTTGTTGCCCAGCGTGCGCATGATCTGCGGCGTCGGGCCGACGAATATCACGCCATCGCGATTGCAGGCTTCGACGAACTCCGGGTTCTCGGAGAGGAAGCCATAGCCGGGATGAATCGCGTCGGCCTTCGCCTCGGCCGCGACGCGCAGGATGTCCTCGATGTCGAGGTAGGCATCCACCGGCGGTTTGCCGCGTCCCACCAGGTAGGCTTCGTCGGCCTTGGTCCGGTGCAGCGAGAACCGGTCCTCCTGCGAATAGACGGCGATGGTGCGGATACCCAGCTCGCTGGCGGCGCGCATCACGCGGATGGCGATTTCACCGCGGTTGGCGACCAGCAGGCTCCGAATACGGCTCAGCATGAATGGCTACTTCTAATATGATTCCCCGGGCCGCGAAGCATAGCCGCAGGAGCCGCCAGCATGCCGGGGAAAATGGCCGGAAAAATTGCCAGCCGATGCTCCACGATCATTGCGGTGCTGATAACGCTCGCATGCACTTGTGTTGTGCGCGCCGATGATGCCCTCGCGCCGGACCCGGGAGGAAAGATGTTCGCGATTGCCATCCACGGCGGGGCCGGAACCCTGTCCCGCAAAGACATGTCGCCGGTGCAGGAGGCCGAGTACCGCGCGGGGCTCGACGAAGCGCTGAGCGCCGGTTACGCCGTGCTCACTCGCGGCGGCAGCAGCCTCGATGCCGCGGTGGCCGCGGTGCGTGTCCTCGAGGACAACCCGCTGTTCAACGCAGGACGCGGCGCTGTCCTGACCCGGGACGGCATGGCCGAGCTCGATGCCTCGGTGATGGACGGCAGGACATTGGGTGCGGGTGCCGTCAGCGGGCTGAAGCACATCAGGAATCCCATCGACCTCGCGCGGCTGGTCATGGAGAAATCGCCGCACGTGATGCTGGTCGGCGCGGGCGCCGAGGAATTCGCGCGCACGCAGGGCATCGAGATGGTGTCCAACGAATACTTCCGCACGCCGGCGCGTCAGCGGCAGCTGGAACGCAACCTGCGTGGGGACGTGGCCCGCGAGAACGAATTGCAGGCCTTCGGCACGGTGGGCGCGGTGGCGCTGGATCTCGACGGCAACCTGGCCGCGGCCACGTCCACCGGCGGCATGACCGGCAAGCGCTGGGGCCGCGTCGGCGACTCACCCATCATCGGCGCGGGCACATACGCGAACAACCGGAGCTGCGCGGTGTCGGCCACGGGGCACGGCGAATATTTCATCCGCACCGTGGTCGCCCACGACATCTGCGCGCAGGTCGAGTACCTGAAGATCCCGCTGGCGCAGGCCGTGGACAACGTGCTCAACGGCCGGATGCAGGAACTCGGCGGCAACGGCGGCGTCATCGCCATCGACGCCAGGGGCGACATCGTGCTCGAGTTCAACAGCGAAGGAATGTTCCGCGGCGTGCGCACCTCGAAGGGGCGCCACGAAGTGGCTATCTACCGGGAATAAATGGGGACATTCCTCGTTTCCTAGCAAACGGGGACAGACCTGAAGCATCGGCACTCGCGCTCTTCGTTTGCTCGTGAGCGCGCACGAGCTTGCGATGACAGTGGGGCGGCCGGTATATGCGCCTATCATGAGTGCGCGGGCCGGGACTACCTGATCTCGCAAGGCACGAAGCCGTCCCCGACCGGGTGATGGCTAGTGCTAACTAACGGTTAGCCGTACCTGCGCCCGAATCGTGGACCAAAGAGCGGCGGCCCTAACCTTGCGAAACAATCAGCGAAGGGCCCGGCGAAAAGCGCACTCATGATAGGCGCATGTGCCGGCCGCACCACCACCGCACCCCCGTCCCCGTTTGCTAGGAAACGAGGAATGTCCCCATTTACATTTAGCTGCCGGAGGCTTCGCGGAGGGTGGCGCGCGGGGCGCGGGCGGCGCCTGGGTCGAGGCGCTTGGCGTCGGGGTCGATGCCGATGAAGCGGTCGCGGCCCTGGTTCTTGGCTTCGTAGAGCGCCTGGTCGGCGAGCTCCACCGCCGCGTCGTGGCTGGCCATGCGATAGGCGTCCACCGCCACAACGCCGATGCTCACCGTGACGTAGGACTGCGTCTGCGAGGCGGCATGCGGGATGCGCAGCTCGCGCACCGCGGCCAGCAGGCTCTGCGAGATGTTCTCGCCGTGCGCGCGATCGGCGCCGTACAGCACCGCGACCAGCTCCTCGCCGCCGTAGCGCGCGACGAAATCCAGCGGGCGGCGGCGCGCCGCGTCGCGCAGCGCGCTGCACACGCGGCGCAGGCAGTCGTCGCCGGCCACGTGCCCGTAGTGATCGTTGTAGGCCTTGAAGTCGTCGATGTCGATCATGATGACCGCCACGGTCTGGCGGTCGCGCTGCGCCTGCTGCCACACGCGCCGGATCTGGTCCTCGAACGCCGCGCGGTTGAGCAGCGTGGTCAGCCCATCGTGCGCCGCCACCTCGGTGAGCTGGCGATGCTCGAGAAAGGCGGTGCGGTTGGCGTGTTCCAGCGCGTACGAACCGGCGCAGCCGATGATGTTGGCGCAGAACAGCGTGAATGCCAGGTAGGTCGCGGTCTCGGTGGGCATGGTGTCTGAAAACGCCGCCACCAGCAGAGCGAAGAACACGATGCCATTGGCGCGCAGCGCCTCGCGCAACCGCAGCCCGACCATGAAATAGAAGAAGAACGACGCCAGCAGCAGCCGCCCACCGATCAGCGGCACTTCGTTGGGCAGCGACGAGGCCGCCATGATCACCGTGCCGATGCCGAACACCGGCGCGATGATGCTGATGCCGGGCTCGTACCAGCGGTCGTAGAAGCGCTTCGACGTGCACACCAGCATGAGCAGCACCGCCGGCACGTGCATGCCGAAGCGGACCAGGTTCGCGACGCGCGAATGCTCCGCCGACAGCACGAAGTGGTCGAGGATGGCGTAACCGGTGACGGTGCAGGCCGCAACGATGATGGCCACGCGGTTCCAGGCACGCAGGCGCGCGCGGTGTTCGGCGCGGAAATCGGATTCGAGGGGTTCGGGGAAACGGAGGTAGCGGAAACCGCTCACGAGCAAGCGTGCTGCGGCCGAGCTGTTTGGCGACGAGTTTGCCGTGGGCGCCATGCAACGCGAGCCTGCGTCGGCCCCTCCCTGATGAAGTCAGGACTGCTTTGTATGTGTTCGGCGGTTGCGAAGCAACTGCCGCGCGGCCATCTCAGAACGTCGTGGGCTTGGTGTGATTCAACGGCGCTCTCACGCGCGTACGCCACACTTCGAACGGACTCCACGCCTGCTTGCGTTCGACAGCGGTTTCTTCGTTCGCCACCTCGGGCGAGACCCCGTCATCATTCGCTGCCTTCGTCGCCGCCAACTCGAGCAATTTCTGCTCGGTCTGATTCTTGGTTTTCATGTCGTTCCCTGAACCGTCGACCATCGTCTGGGCAGGGATTCTATTACGCCGCGGTCGGAAAATTACGGGTGGGACGCCGATGTTTTCGGCATATGTAAAGACTTAAGAACTGCGTCACACTTTTCAGCCCGCCGCATATTGGGCGAGATACTGGTCGAAACTGAGTCTGTCGGCGGCTTCGATCGCGGCCTGCGCCCTTAGGGACTCCTCAGCCTCGGCGCGGAATTCCGCCAGGCGTTCGACGTTGGGCGGATACAACGCCAGGAAATATTCCTTGTGGAGTCGTGACATGCGCAGCGCCAGGTCGAAGAACGACTCGCCGGTGGACTCCAGTTCCGCGAGCATGCGCGCCGACGGTGTGAGCGAAACATCGTCGACTTTCGCCGCCTGCACGGCCAGCGCCGCCGAATAGGGCCGTGCGGGATCGCCGCGGTCGAATATTTCGGCGATGCCCTGCATCGAATCGACCAGCTCGCGCGCCCAGGCCTGCATCGGAACCGCGCGCCCGTCGCGGGTGAGCGTGAGGCCCGGCTCACGGCCGCGCCGCGCGACGGTCACGTGGTTCGCATCGAGCAGGTCCTGCTCGGAGACGTCGATGGGCGGCGAATCCTTCATGAGGCACAACGCGAGGAACACCTCGAGGAATCGCAGCTTGTTCTGGTTGACGCCCACCGGGTCGAAGGCGCTGACGTCGAGCGCGCGCACTTCCACGTATTCGACGCCGGCGCGCAGCAGCGCCTTGGTGGGCCGCTCGCCGGATCGCGCCACGCGTTTCGGGCGGATGAAGCTGTAGTACTCGTTCTCGATCTGCAGGATGTTGGCGTTGAGCTGGCGGTACTCGCCGTCCACCTTCACGCCTAACTTCTCGTACGGCTCGTGGCGCGTGGTGATGGCTCGCTGCAGGTCGCGCACGTACTCGTCGAGGCTGTTGACCGACACCGACAGCCCCGCCTGGTTGCGGTTGCGGTACCCGAGGTCGCTCATGCGCAGGCTGGTGGCGTACGGCTCGTACGAGGTGTCCCGCGTGAGCCGCGGCAGCGTCACGTTGCGGCCGCGCAGGAAACTGTTGCACACCACCGGCGAGACGCCGAACAGGTACAGCACGATCCAGCCGTGGCGGCGGTAGTTGCGCAGCAGGTGGAAGTAGCGCTCGGAGATGAACTCCTGCCCGCGCAGCCGCGACTGCACGAGGTCGGCCCATGGGCCCCACATGCCCTCCGGGAAGGAATAGTTGTAGTGCACGCCGGAGATGGCCTGCATCATGCGGCCGTACCGCACCCCGAGACCCTCGCGGTACACGGTCTTCATGCGGCCGACGTTCGAGCTGCCGTACTGCGCGATGGGGATGTTGGCGTCGCCATCGATGATGGACGGCATCGAGGTCGCCCACAGCAGCTCGTCGCCGAGGTGCTGGTAGACGAACTGGTGCAGGTCGAGCAGGTATTGCAGCAACTCCCACGAGGTGCGGAAGGTCGGCGACACCAGCTCGATCAGCGCTTCCGAGTAGTCGGTGGTGATGTGCTCGTTCGTGAGCGCCGAACCCAGCGCGCGCGGATGGGGCGTGAGCGCGATGCGACCATCCGGCGTCACCCGCAGCGACTCCTTTTCGACGCCCTTGCGGCCGCCCTGGATGATCTGCGGTTCGCCGCTGTTGATCAGCGCGGCCAGGGTCTGCTCGAACTTGCGATCGATGGCGGCTCTCATGCGGGGCCGGCATCTTGCCGCCTTGCGGCAGAGATACGCAATCGGTCAATGGGGAGAGGCGCCCGCGGTGGCTCGCAGGGTCTGTTCGGCCTCACAACGTCGCCGCAGGTCTTTCAGCATCTGCGGCAATTCGCGCCGGAAGGTGGAACGCGCCAGCCAGTTCGGCACGAAGCCGGGCGGATCGATGTAGGCACGGTACAGCAGCAGGGTGGTGGCGCCGTCGGGAGTGGGCTCGAGTTCCCAGCTGCCCTCGTTGGCCTTGAAGTCCCCGGTGACCTGGTGGAACTTGATGCTGCGATCGGCAGACAGGTCGGCGCGGAAGGTCCAGTTGACGGCCGGCGCATACCAGCCGAAATCGATCTGGTGCTCGACCAGCAGCCAGCTGTCGTCCGCCGCCCGGTCGAGCACTTCGCAGGCCTCGAGATGCGGCACGTAATGCAGGGCGTCGTCGCAGCGGATCATCATCTGGAAGACCAGCTCGGGTGGCGCCTCGATGCGCAACGCGGCGCGAACCGTGCCGCGGCGCTGGCCGGCGTCCAGCTCGGCGCGCACCACGATCTGCCGCGCGGCGACGCGGCGGGTCTCGTCAGGCGTGAGGCTGAATTCGCCGGCCGTCGCGTCCCTGCCCAGGCAGGCGCCCAGGAGCGCAGCAAGCGCCGTCCATTGCCTCGCCAGTCGCATGCTTGATGAGTGCCGTCGCCGGGCGAAAAGGTTCGCCGGCCCATCGTAGCAGCGGAGCTCACCGGGAACCCGTTCCGGCGACTTTGTTCATTGCCGGTTAAGGCCGATCGGCCTATCGTCCGACCCATGAAGCGCGGTATCGCCATCGTCGTCCTGGGCCTCCTGGCCGCTTCCCCGGCGTTTGCCTCCATGCGCTGCGGCAGCAAGATCATCGACGAAGGACTGACCCGCTCCGAGGTGGCCGCGAAATGCGGCGAGCCGGCCGAAGTCGTCAACCTGCGCAGCGTGTTCCGCCGCCCGGTGATCTGGACCAACGGCCGGCCCTACTTCATCGGCGAGAACTACGTCGAGATACCGATCGAAGCCTGGATCTACAATTTCGGGCCTAACAAGCTCATGCACCGCGTGGTGTTCGAAGCCGGTTACGTCGTCGAGATCGAGACGCTCGGCTACGGCTACATCAAGTAGGAAAGACGGTGCCGGAAAGACGGTGCCGGGCCGGCATTTCGGCATTACGTCCGGAACATCTCGCCGCCCGTGACAGGAGCCGTAATGCCGAAATGCCGGCCCGGCACCGTCTTTCCGGCACCGTCTTTCCTTATCTACATCTTGCTCGCGGTCCAGCGCTCGATCTTCGCCGTCAACACGTCCATCGGCACCGCGCCGTCGCGCAGCACCTGGCTGTGGAATTCGCGCACGTCGAATCTGGCGCCGAGCTCGGCCTGCGCCTTGGCGCGCAGCTCGGTGATGTGCAGCTGGCCCAACTTGTAGCCCAGCGCCTGCCCGGGCCACACGATGTAACGCTCCACCTCCGCGGTCACGTCGCTCTCGGCCAGCGAGGAGTTGTCGAGCATGTACTGGATGGCCTGCTCGCGCGTCCAGCCCTTGGAATGCAGCCCGGTGTCGACCACCAGCCGCATGGCGCGCAGCATTTCATCCGACAGGCGGCCGTACCACTGGTAGGGATCGGTGAACACGCCGAGCTCCTTGCCGAGCGACTCGGCGTACAGCGCCCAGCCTTCCGCGTACGACACGTAGTTGTTGAACCGCCGGAAGCGCGGCAGGCCGGTGAGCTCCTGCTGGATGGCGATCTGGAAATGGTGGCCCGGCGCCGCCTCGTGCAATGACAGCGTCTCCAGTCCGAAGCGCGGCTGCGCGCGCAGGTTGTGCGTGTTGATGTAGAAGATGCCGGGACGGGTGCCGTCCGCGGACGGCGCCTGGTACGAACCGCCGGCGGCCGAAGCCGCGCGGAAAGCCTCCACCGGGCGGATCTCGTAGTCGGCCTTGGGGAAGTCCGAAAAAAGCTTCGGCAGCAGCGCGTCGATGCGCCGCTTCACGTCGCGATAGGCATCGAGCAGTTCCTGCTCGCTGTTGAAATAGAACTGCGGGTCGTCTTCGAGGTGCTTGAAGAAGGCGTCGAGATCGCCCTGGAATCCCACCTGCTCCTTGACGGCCAGCATCTCCGCGCGGATGCGCGCCACTTCCTTCAGGCCCAGCTCGTGGATCTGCTCGGGCGGCAGGTCCATGGTGGTGGCACCGCGGATGCGCCAGCGGTACCAGGCCGCGCCGTCGGGCAGGTCGTTCCAGCCCACGCTGGTGCGCGCGGCGGGTAGATAGTGGTGCTCGAAGAAGTCCGCGAGGCGCGAGTAGGCGGGCAGCACTTCCTGGCGAAGTGCCGCGGCGTAGTCCCGGCTGATGCGCTCGCGCTCGGCTTCGGGGATGGCCGCGGGCATGTCGGTGATCGGGCCCCAGAAGATGCTCGCCTCGGGCGTCGGCGTGACGATGCCCCGCAGCTGCGGCACCACCTTGGCGACCGCGGGCCTCGGCAGCGTGATGCCCCGCGTCATGCCGGTGCGCATCTGCGTGATCGCGCCGTCGACCCAGCGCGGGAACTGCTTCATGCGCGCGAGGAAGCGCCGGTAATCGTCCGCGGTCTTGAAGGGCTGCGGCCCGGTGCCCGAGCCGTACACGGCGAGATCCATCGGCAGCCCGGCCATCTGGTTCAGTGGCATGTACTCTTCGTGGAACTTCTGCCCCGCGAGCGCGTGCTCGCGCTCGGTGGTGAAGATCTCGTAGGTGATGCGCGAGGACGGCGAGAGCTGCGCCGCGTCGATGCGGCGCGCGCGGTCGAGGAAGGCGCGTTCGATGCCGAACACCTTTTCGCGGAATCCCGGGCTGGTCGACTCATCGAGCCGGTCGTCGTAACGCGCGTCGCCGATCGCCGTGGCATTCATTGGCGACAGCTCGAGCTGCCGCTCGAAGTACTCCTCGACCAGCGCGTTGAGCGTGGCATCGGGCGTGCCTTGTGGCGGCGTCCCGGCGCAGCCGGCGAGGGCCGCCACCGCGGCCGCCAGCAGGGTTGCAGCTTGTTTCATGCGCGGCATGGTAACAGGCGCCAAACAGTGCTAGACCTCCCCGGGCGGGAGGTATTCGTGAAGCCGATCATCTGCGCGGGTTTCGCATTAGTCGTGTGCCTGGGCGGCGCCACCCCGGTGCGCGCGGAGCTGCCGCCGGCGGGCGAAGATGGCGTGGTGTTCATGGGCGACGAGCACCCTGTGATGGCCAGGGCTTTCGCCAGGGCGAAAGCCGGCCTCGACGAGTTCCTGACGCTGGCGCAGGCGCCCGGCCGGAACCACGTGGGTTTTGCACTCAAGGTGGGGCTGGATACCGGCGACGGCACCGAGTACGTGTGGATCGTCGACTTCCGGTCCGACAAGTCCGGCAAGTTCAGCGGCACCATCAACAACGACGTCGAGATGACCCGGAAATGGAAGCTGGGCGACGTGTATTCCTTCCACCGTGACGACATCGTCGACTGGATTTACTTCGATCGGGAGACCCGCAAGATGCACGGCAACTACACGCTGTGTGCGCTGCTCACCGAGGAGAAACCCGAAGAGGCAGCCCGGGTGAAGGCCGAATACAAGCTCGATTGCGATTTTTGAGAAAGCCCGTGGCATCCTAACGAGCCTGGTTTCCCGGAGTCGTCCAATGCTCGTTGGTCCCAATGTTCGTCGCGTCGCCGTGGTCGGCGGCATGCGCATCCCCTTCGCCCGCGGCCATGGCGCCTATGCGCGCGTCGGCAACCAGGACATGTTCACCGCGGTGCTGCAGGCGCTCGTGGCCAAGTACCGCATCGCCGGCGAGCGCCTCGGTGACGTGACCGGCGGCGCGGTGCTCAAGCATTCCAAGGACTTCAACCTGGTGCGCGAGTGCGTGTTGTCCTCCGGGCTGGACCCGGCGACGCCCGGCATCGACATGCAGCGCGCCTGCGGCACCGGCCTCGACGCCGCCATTACGATCGCGATGAAGATCGCACTCGGGCAGATGGACGCGGGCATCGCGGGTGGCTTCGACACGGTCAGCGATCCGCCCATCGTGTACCCGCGCTCCTACCAGCAGCTGCTGCTGCGCGCATACCGCGGCAAGAGCGCGTGGCAACGCATCAGCCCCTTCTTCGGATTGCGGCCGAAACACTTCAAGCCCGTCATGCCCGGCGTGCTCGAGCCGCGCACCGGCCTGTCGATGGGTGAACACTGCGAGCAGATGGCCAAGACCTGGAAGATCCCGCGCGCCGACCAGGATGCGCTGGCGAATGCCAGCCACGTGAATGCCGGCGCCGCATGGAAGCGTGGCTTCTTCAGCGATCTCGTGGTGAGCGAATACCAGGGGCTCACCATGGACAACAATGTGCGCGCCGACAGCACCGTCGAGAAGCTGGCGACGCTCAAGCCGGCCTTCGACCGGCGCAGCGGCCAGGGCACGCTCACCGCCGGCAATTCCACGCCGCTCACCGACGGCGCCTCGGCCGTGTTGTTGGCCAGCGAGGAATGGGCCCGCAAGCGCAACCTGCCCATCCTGGCGTGGTTCAGCTACAGCAAGCAATGGGCGGTGGACTACGTCGGCGGCAAGGAAGGATTGCTAATGGCGCCCGCCTATGCGGTGCCGTCCATGCTCAAGGACGCCAACCTCACGCTGCAGGATTTCGATTTCTACGAGATCCACGAGGCCTTCGCGGCGCAGGTGTTGTGCACGCTCAAGGCCTGGGAGTCGCCCGAGTACTGCAAGGAACGGCTGGGACTCGACCAGCCGCTCGGCAGCATCGACCGCGCGAAACTCAACGTGAACGGCTCCAGCGTCGCCATCGGCCACCCGTTCGCGGCCACGGGCACGCGTATCGTCGCGCAGCTCGCCAAGCAGCTGTCGGAATCCGCCACCGCCCGCCGCGGCCTGATTTCGGTGTGCACCGCGGGCGGCATGGGCGTGGTAGCGATCCTGGAAAAGGCCTGAGGGAAGCTCCCCTTCCAATTGGTTTCAGATGAAACTAAATTGACTGCCGCGGTTCGGAGGCAGGTGGTCCATGAAGCGTTACGTCCATTTCCCGAAGGTCGAAGGCCAGGCGTCGCGGCAGGCGCATGCCGACCTGCCGGCGGGCACCTACGAGCGTGAGATCAGCAAGGAAGGATTCTTCGGCCCGGCCGCGCATCTCTATCACCGGCACCCGCCCACCGGCTGGGTGAATTTCGAAGGGCCGCTGCGGCCGCATGCCTTCGATTGCATGAAGCTTTCCGGCAGCCAGGATTCACCCTGGGCCGCGCCAGAGTTGCTGTACAACGCGTCGGTGCGCGTGCGCTTCTGGCGCTGCCAGGCGGACATGCCGGCGCTGGCACGTAATGCCGACGGCGACGAGCTGCTGTTCATCCACGCGGGCCGCGGTGATTTCTTCTGCGACTACGGGCACCTCGCCATCGAGGCCGGCGACTACGTGCTGGTCCCGCGCGGAACCATGTGGCGCATCGCCTGCGGCGAGCCGCTGAGCGCGCTGCTCATCGAGGCCACCAACACCTCGTACCGGCTGCCCGACAAGGGACTGGTGGGGCCGCACGCCATCTTCGACGCCGCCATGCTGGACACCCCGCGCATCGACGATGCCTTCCGCGAGCAGCAGGATGGCGCCGAGTGGCGCGTGGCCATCAAGCGGCGCAATGCCATCTCGACGGTGACCTACCCGTTCAATCCGCTGGACGCGGTGGGCTGGCATGGCGACCTGTCCGTGGCGCGCATCAACGTGCGCGACCTGCGCCCGCTCATGAGCCATCGCTATCACCTGCCGCCGTCCGCGCACACCACGTTCCTCGCGGATCGCTTCGTGGTGTGCACCTTCGTGCCGCGGCCCTTCGAGACCGATCCCGGCGCGATGAAGGTGCCTTTCTTCCACAACAACGACGACTACGATGAAGTCATCTTCTACCACGCCGGCAATTTCTTCAGCCGCGACAACATCCACCCCGGCATGATCACGCTGCATCCGGGTGGCTTCACGCATGGCCCGCATCCCAAGGCGCTCAAGAACGTGTTGCAGCAGGCCAAGCCGGCCACCGACGAATACGCCGTCATGATCGACACGCGCGACGCGCTCGAGATCGCGCCCGCGGCGCAGAGCGTCGAATGGCCGGGTTACGTGGACAGCTGGAAGACCGCGGGGTGAGTCGGCCGTGAAGCTCGCCAGCCTGAAAAGTGGCGGCCGCGACGGCCGCCTGGTGGTAGTTAGCCGCGATCTCACGCGTTGCCTGCCCGTGTCCGGCATCGCGCCGACGCTGCAGGCGGCCCTCGATGACTGGGCGTCGGTGGCGCCGCGGCTCGCCGAAGCTGCGGCAGCGCTCGAAGCCAGCCCCACCATGCCCGACTCCATGGCCTTCGCCGCCGCGGCCTGCGCCGCGCCGCTGCCGCGCGCCTACCACTGGGTCGATGGCAGCGCCTACGTCAACCACGTCGAGCTGGTGCGCAAGGCGCGCGGCGCGGAAATGCCCGCCTCGTTCTGGACCGACCCGCTGGTCTACCAGGGCGGATCCGACGACCTGCTGGGCGCACACGACGAGGTGCCCTTCGGCGACGAAGCCTGGGGCATCGATCTCGAGGCCGAGATCGCCGTGATCACCGACGACGTCCCCATGGCGACCACGCCGGAGGCGGCGGGCACGCACATCAAACTACTCACGCTGGTCAACGACTGGTCGCTGCGCAACCTGATCCCCGGTGAGCTTGCCAAGGGCTTCGGCTTCTACCAGTCCAAGCCGTCGACATCCTTCGCGCCCGTGGCCGTGACACCGGATGAGCTCGGCGATGCCTGGCGGGACAACAAGGTGCACTTGCCGCTGCTGAGCCGCATCAACGGCGTCGACTTCGGCCGGCCCGACGCCGGCACCGACATGACCTTCGACTTCGCGCAGCTCATCGCGCATGTCACGAAGACGCGGCGGCTCGGCGCCGGCGCCATCGTGGGGTCGGGCACCGTGTCGAACTACGACCGCTCGCGCGGCGCCAGTTGCCTCGCGGAAAAGCGCATGCTGGAGCAGATCGAGTCCGGCAAGCCACGCACGCCATTCCTCAAGTTCGGCGACCGCGTGTCCATCGAGATGCGCAGTGCCGACGGCCACAACATCTTCGGCACGCTCGACAACCGCGTGGTGCGCGCCGGCGGCTGAACCGCGATCAGGGGATCGCCACCTCGACCAGCACCGGCGACAACACGCGTTCGAGATCGGGCGGGCTGATGCCCACCAGGAAGCCGCGCGCGCCGCCGTTGATGTAGATGCGCTCCAGCGCCGTGATGGATTTCTCGCAGTACACCGGCATGGCGCGGCGCAGGCCGAAGGGCGAAGTGCCCCCCACCTGGTAGCCCGAGTGGCGGTCGGCCACCGCGGGCTGGCAGGGTGCCACCGACTTCACGCCGATGTGCCGCGCGAGGTTCTTCGCTGACACCTCGCGGTCGCCGTGCATGAGGATGCACAGCGGCTTCTTGGCCTCGTCTTCGAAGATCAGCGTCTTGATCACCTGGTGTTCTCCGACGCCCAGGTGCTGCGCCGAGGCGGCCGTGCCGCCATGCGCTTCCCAGGTGTACAGGTGCGGTGAGAACTCGACGCGATGCTGGCGCAGCACGCGGATCGCCATCGTCACCGGGTAGTCGGTTGCCATGGAGGCAAGTCTAGTGAATACCCGCGCCCGCGGGCGCCGGTGTCACTTGAACGCCGAGGCGTCCAGGCTGACGCGGCGCCCGGCCGCGACGCGTATGCGATGCGCCTTGTCGCGATAACGCAGGCGTGCCTCGCCGCCCGGCGAACCGCGCAGTTGCGCGTCCAGCAAGGTGCCGTCGCGCCAGCGGATGTCGACCTCGAAACCGCCGCGCGCGCGCAGACCACGCACCGAACCCGTCGGCCAGGCGCGCGGCAGCGCCGGCAGCAGCTCGATCTCGCCGTCGACGCATTGCAGGAGCATCTCGGCGATGCCATTGGCGCCGCCGAAGTTGCCGTCGATCTGGAACGGCGGATGCGCGTCGAACATGTTCGGGTAGGTGCGCGAGGGATCCAGCAGCAGCTTGAGCACGGCATGCGTGTGCTCGGCGTCGCGAAGCCGCGCCCAGAGATTGATGCGCCAGGCGATGGCCCAGCCGGTGGACAGGTCGCCGCGAAGCTCCAGCGAACGCTTCGCGGCCGCCGCCAGTTCCGGCGTGCGCCGCGTGTCGATCTGCTCGCCGGGAAACAACGCGTACAGGTGCGAGACGTGGCGGTGCTGCGGCTCCGGCGCCTCCATGTCCCAGTCCTCCATCCACTCCTGCAGCTGCCCGGCCTTGCCGATGCGGTCCGGCGGCAGGCGCGCGCGCGCCGCCGCGCAGGTGCCGCGGAAATCCGCGTCGCGGCCGAGGATTTCCGCGGCGCGAATGCAGTTGCCGAACAGGTCGCGCAGGATCTGGCTGTCCATGGCGGGACCGGCGCAGACCGCCGC
Source organism: Steroidobacteraceae bacterium (assembly GCA_036274075.1). GTDB lineage: Bacteria > Pseudomonadota > Gammaproteobacteria > Steroidobacterales > Steroidobacteraceae > CADEED01. The sequence continues at coordinate 22,241 of DASUGK010000115.1, forward strand.
ATCGTGCGGATGCAGGTTCTCCGGCGACATCGAGGGGCTGGTCACCAGGAATTTTCCCGACGGATCCTCCACCAGCGTGTCGAGGAAGAATTCCGCCGCGCCCTTCATCACCGGGTAGACGTCGGCGAGGTACGCGCGGTCGCGCCCGTAGTCGTAGTGATCCCAGAGGTGCTTGCACAGCCAGGCGCCGCCCGTGGGCCACAGGCCGTAACGCGCGTCATCGATGGGCGCGGTGGCGCGCCAGGCGTCGGTGTTGTGATGCGCCACCCAGCCGCGCGCGCCGTAGTTGACGCTGGCGGTGCGCGCGCCGGCGATGGCGAGTTCCTTGACCATCGCAACCAGCGGCTGCACGCACTCGGCGAGATTGGCCGGCTCCGCCGGCCAGTAGTTCATCTCGGTGTTGATGTTGATGGTGTATTTCGAACCCCACGGTGCCGACAACTTGTCGTTCCACAGTCCCTGCAGGTTGGCCGGCTGCGTGCCCGGACGCGAGCAGCCGATCAGCAGGTACCGCGCGTACTGGAAATACAGCGCTGCCAATTGCGGGTCATCGCTGGCCTGCGATTCGCGGATGCGCACGTCGGTGGGTTTTTCACTCGCGGGCGTGGTGCCGAGATCCAGCGTCACGCGGCGGAACAGCCGCTGGTGGTCTCCGGCATGCGCGGCGAACAACACGCCGAAGGATTTCCCGGACGCCGCCGCGATCTGCGCACGCGTGATCGCGGAGGGGTCCCCGCCCACGTCATCGAAGCGGCGGTAGTTGGTCGCCATGGCCACCAGCAGGATCACCGAGTCGGCGCCGTTCACCACGATCTCGCCGTCGCGGGCCCGGAGGGTTCCGCCCTGTGGCAACACGCGGGCGCGCGCCTCGTAACGCAGCGCGGCCGCGATGCCCTGCTGCTCGGTGTTCGTGCCGCTGAGCACCAGCGTGTCGTCCGCTGCGCTCACGGCGCCGGGCATCGGAGTCTCGAATCCCGCCTGCAGCGTGACCGCGCCGGGCTTGTCGGCGCTGATGCGCATCACCAGCACCTGGTCCACCGCGGATGCGAAGATCTCGCGCCGGTAGTTCACGCCGTCCTGGCGGAACTGGACCGTCGCGAGTCCGGTGTCGAGATCCAGCTCGCGCCGATAGTCCTGCGCGAACGACGACGGCGCCAGGCTCAGCAGCAAGTCGCCCACGGTCTGGTACGAGGGCATGCGCATGGGCCGCCCCATCATCCTGTCGTTGGCGAGCTGCTGCGCCTCCGCGTACTTGCCCGCGGCGATCAGTTCGCGCACGCGCGGCAACGCGAGGCGTGCCTCGGGATTGGAAGGATCGTAGGGACCGCCGGCGTAGAGCGTGTCCTCGTTGAGCTGCAGGCGCTCGCGCGCCACGCCGCCGAACACCATGGCGCCGACGCGCCCGTTGCCGATGGGCAGCGCCTCGGTCCACTGCTCGGCGGGTTGCCGGTACCAGAGGCGCCAGGCGCCGCCTTCGTTGCGCGCCTCCGGCTCGACACCAGCGGCGCGCATCACGCTCGCCGCCAGGGCACCCAGTGCCACGCCACCTTTTAAAGCCGCTCTGCGTGTGACCATGCTCCGTCCCGCCGGACGACGGGGTCACGGCGCCCCAGAATCGTCGCAGCAAAGTCAGCGGAAGCCAACCGCGTGTCGCCGGCCGGCGATGCCGGACTGTTCCCGGATCGGCCGGCTACTGCGAACTCGCCGCCGGCGACGGAGCGGCGCAGTCACAAACCGGGCAGCCGCGGTCGAAGATGATCTTCCACTCGCCCGAGGGCTCGCGCCGCCAGATCGAGGTGTAGGTACCGACGCGTTTTCCCGCGGGATCGAACACCGGGCCGGTGCTCAGCGCGAGTTTGCCGCCCTGCTGCACTTCCACCAGTTCCGGTGCCCAGGAGAACGGCGCCTTCGGCCCGTCGAAGTATTTCTGCCAGCGGGTCAGCACGGCGTCGGGTCCGCGCAGCGGCACATCCGCCAGCCAGATGACATCGGGCGCGATCATCTGACGGAACGTTCTCACGTCGCGATCCGCCAGGGTCCTGGCAAACGCGATCTCGGTGGCGCGCACCTGGCCGGCCAGGCTGGCGAGGTCTTCCGCGGCTGAGGCGCTGGCAGCCGTGCAAAGCAACACGAAGGCGATCACGCACGATTTCATGGGCATCTCCCTGCACGCAGGAGCGGCAGATACTACCTTCGGGAGACAGGAGCCCTGATCGGGCGGTGGCACAATGCGCTCTTCTCATCGCACGCGATCGGCAGGAGTCATCCCCCATGGGTGAATTCACCACGCTCATGGCCCGCGACGGCCACGAGTTCAATGCCTGGCTCACGCCGCCCAGCGGCGCGGCGCGCGGCGCGGTGCTCATCGCGCAGGAAATCTTCGGCGTGAACCATCACATCCGCGGCGTGGCCGACGGCTTCGCGGCGGACGGCTACCTCGCGATCGCGCCCTGCCTGTTCGACCGCATCCGGCGCGGTATCGAGCTCGGTTACTCCGAGGCCGACACGCAGCAGGGCCGCGGCTACCGCCTGCAGATCCCCAAGGAGAAGACGCTGCTCGACCTCGCGGCGTCCATCAACGTGGTCAAGCATGCCGGGCGCGTCGCGGTGATCGGTTATTGCTGGGGCGGCACCCTCGCCTACCTCGCGGCCTGCGAACTGCCGGTGTTCTGCGCGGTGTCGTATTACGGCGGGCAGATCGCCAAGGACCATCTCGACAAGCATCCGAAGCGGCCGGTGCAATATCACTTCGGCGAGAAGGATCCCTACATCCCGCCGGCCGACATCGAGAAGATCCGCGCCGCGGATCCGAACGGCGAATTCCATGTCTACCCGGCGGACCATGGTTTCAACTGCGACGAGCGCGGGAGCTACGACGCGGCCAGTGCCCGCCTGGCGCGTGAACGCACGCTGGCATTCCTGAAGGCGCGGATGGAGAAGAAATGATCACACTGAAGGACCCGACGCTGTTCAAGGAACGCGGCTTCATCGCGGGCCAGTGGGTGGCCGCCGATTCGGGGCAGGCCACCGAGATCCGCAACCCCGCCAGCGGCGAAGTGCTGGGCTCCGTTCCCCACATGGGCGCCGCCGAAACCCGTCGCGCCATCGAGGCCGCGCATGCCGCATTGACACCATGGGCGAAGAAAACGGCGGGAGAACGAGCCCGACTGATGCGCCGGTGGTTCGATCTCATGATGGCCAACCAGGAAGACCTGGCCATCATCATGACCGCCGAGCAGGGCAAACCGCTGGCGGAATCGCGCGGTGAAATCGCCTACGCCGCCTCGTTCATCGAGTGGTTCGCCGAGGAAGGCAAGCGCCTCTACGGCGACATCATCCCCGGTCACCAGGCGGACAAACGCATCATGGTGCTACGCCAGCCCATCGGCGTCGTCGCCGCCATCACGCCCTGGAATTTCCCGGCCGCCATGATCACGCGCAAGGCCGGGCCGGCGCTCGGCGCCGGCTGTCCCATCGTGATCAAGCCCGCGCCGCAGACGCCGTTCTCGGCGCTGGCCATGGCCGAGCTCGCCAAGCGCGCCGGCATCCCCGACGGTGTCGTCAACGTCGTGACCGGCGACGCCGTGGCCATCGGCGGTGAATTCACCGGCAACGACAAGGTGCGCAAGCTGTCGTTCACCGGCTCGACCGCGGTCGGCAAACTGCTCATGGCGCAATGCTCGAAGTCGGTGAAGAAAGTCGCGCTCGAGCTCGGCGGCAACGCGCCGTTCCTCGTGCTCGACGATGCCGATCTCGATGCGGCCGTGGCCGGCGCCATCGCCAGCAAGTACCGCAACACCGGCCAGACCTGCGTGTGCGCCAATCGCTTCATCGTGCAATCGAAGGTCTACGGACTGTTCGCCGAGAAGCTCGCCACCGCGGTACGCAACCTGCGCGTCGGCGACGGCCTCAGGGGCGAAACCGACCAGGGCCCGTTGATCGACGCCAAGGCTCTAGCCAAGGTGGAAAACCACGTGGCCGATGCGCGCGCCAAGGGCGCGAACGTGGTCATAGGCGGCCAGCGCCACGCACTGGGCGGCACGTTTTACGAGCCGACGGTGCTGACCAACGTGACCCGCGACATGATCCTGGCACGCGAAGAAACCTTCGGCCCGGTGGCGCCGCTGTTCAAGGTCGAAGACGATGCGGAGGCCATCCGCCTCGCCAACGACACCGAGTTCGGGCTGGCGGCCTACGTCTACACGCGTGACCTGGCGCGTTCCTGGCGAGTCACCGAGGCGCTGGAATACGGCATCGTCGGCCTGAACACCGGGCTGATCTCCACCGAGGTCGCGCCCTTCGGCGGCATGAAGGAGAGCGGCACGGGCCGCGAAGGCTCGAAGTACGGCATCCTCGAGTTCACCGAGCTCAAGTACGTCTGCGTCGGCGGCATCTGAACGCGCGCCCGCCATGAGCGAGTCGGCGCGTCGGCTCATCCCGCTGCTGGCCGCCTGCAGCGCCATCGGCTCGATCGGCAATTTCCTGTTCGTGCCGGCGCAGCCGCAGATCGCGGCGCATTTCTCGGTGAGCACAGGCACCGCGGCGCTCACCATCACCGCCTACATGGTCGCGTTCGCGTTGGGCGTGCTGCTGTCCGGTCCGCTGGCGGATCGACATGGCCGGCGGCCGCTGCTCATCTTCGGGGTCGCGATCTTCGGCGTGGCAGGCATCGGCTGTTACCTCGCGCCCAACATGGCCTGGTTCGTCGCCGCGCGCATCGTGCAAGGCCTCGCGGGCGGCGTAGGCATCACGGTGTCACGCGCCAGCGTCGGCGACCTGTTCGAGGAGCGCGAGCTGGCGCGCATGTACGCCATCCTCACCATGGCGCTGGTGCCGGCCGCGGCGCTGGCGCCGTACGCCGGCGGCCTGCTGACGCGTTACGCCGGCTGGGAGTGGGGTTTCCTGCTGCTGGCCGCGGCCTCGGCGGCCATCGTGGCGGCCTGCCTGCGCTGGCTGCCCGAAACGCGCCGCGCGGATGCCAATGCGGACAGCTTCGGCGTGTTGTGGCGCGAATCGCGCGCACTCATGCAGAGCTCGATGTTCATGGGCTACGTCCTGCAGGTGGCGCTGCTTTATTCGCTGTTCTTCGTCTTCATGATGCAGGCCTCGCACGTGGTGGTCACGGTGCTGGGCATGCCCAGCGACCGCTTCGGCCTGTACTACCTGCTGCTGGCCAGCGGGTTCTTCGCCGGCAATCTCATGGTGTCGCGTTCCGCTGGGCACCACGACCGCGCGCGCCAGACGCATGCAGGACTCGTCTGGCAGGTGGCGGGCTCGTTCGCGGCGCTGGCGCTCGTGCTCCTGGGAAACACGGATCCGCTGTGGGTGTTCATCCCGATGATGACTTTCGCCTTCGGGCAGGGACTGGCGCTGCCGAATCTCATCGCGCATGGCATCCGCCTGTCGCCCAATTACACCGGCGTGGCGTCGAGCCTGTTCGGCTTTTCGCAGCTGGCGCTGTCCGCGATCGCCGTGCAAGCCATGGGTTATGTCCCGACACAGGGCTGGCAACCGGCGTTGTGGTTCTGCGCCCTCGGTGCCGCGCTGACCAGCGTGAGCATCTGGCGGCTCGAGTCGCGCGAAGACTCGCCGTCGCGCACGTAGGCAGTGCGCGCGTTGCCGCGTAAACTGCGACGCCAGTGCTGGGACGGTTCCACGAAATCAGTATCGAGACGGCCGACATCGCCGACTCGGTGGCCTTTTACGAGAAGCTCGGTTTCAGCCATTGCGGCACCACCGACACATGGCTGCATCCCTACGGCGTGATGACCGACGGCAAGATCTTCATCGGGCTGCACCAGTACAAGTTCCCCTCGCCCACGCTCACGTACGTCCACCCCGGCGTCGAGCAGCACGCGCATGTGATCGAGAAACTCGGTATCGAGCTGGCGTGGAAACGCGTCGGTGAAGAGGTGTTCAACGAATTCGGCTTCCTCGATCCTTCCGGCCAGGCGGTGCGCATCCAGGAAGCGGCCACGCATTTCGCCGGCGACCGCGAGAACGGCGAGCCTTCGCTGTGCGGGGATTTCGCCGAATACAGCCTGCCGGCCGGCGAATTCCAGGCGCTGCGCGAGTTCTGGGAGCCGCTGGGCTTCGTGGCGATGGAGGAAACCGACACACCCTACCTGCGCATGTCGATGACCAGCGATTACCTGGACCTGGCCGTGCATCGTCCGCGCCTGCACGACGCGCCCATGCTGGTGTTCGCCGCGGCGGACATGAGCGAGCGCATCGAGAAACTGCGCACCCTGGGTTGCGAATTCATCGACCCGCTGCCACGCGGCCTCGATGCGCGGCAGAACGCGCTGCTGCAGGCGCCGGAAGGCACGGCGCTGCTGCTGCTGCATTCGGTCGAATAAGGGTTGTCCCGGCTCCGGGCTCGCCGCCCCCGCGCCGAACCGATGCGGCCGCGCGACGCCTCGCGGTCGCCGGGACCGGAAACCGGCCGGAATCCACGCCATAATCCGCGCACTGTCGCCCCAGTGCGGCAAACAATCTAATGGAGCTCTCCCGATGACGCGTTGGTTCTACGCGGCCTGTGCCGCTTCGCTGCTCGTTTGTTCCGCCGCCCGCGCCGACGAGGGCATGTGGACTTTCCACGGATTCCCGTTCGCCAAGGCCAATGCCCGGCTCAAGACCAGCCTCGACCAGGCCTGGCTCGACCGCGTGCGCGCCTCCACCGTGCGCATCTCGGGCTGCACCGGGTCGTTCGTCTCGGACACCGGCCTGATCCTCACCAACCACCACTGCGTCGAAGGCTGCCTCGCGGAGCTGTCGAACAAGGACAAGAGCTACGTGCAGGACGGTTACCTCGCCAAGACCCGCGAGGAGGAGAAGGCCTGCCAGACGCAGGTCGCGGACGTGCTCACCGACATGGAAGAGATCACGGGCAAGATCGCCGCGGCCACCGCCGGCAAGGATGACGCGGCGGCCAACGATGCGCGCAAGGCGACGCTCACGCAGCTCGAACAGGCCTGCGAGAAATCGAGCGGCCTCAAGTGCCAGAGCGTGACGCTGTACGAGGGCGGGCAGTACTGGCTCTACAAGTACAAGCGTTACACCGACATCCGCCTGGTGTTCGCGCCCGAGGCCGGCATCTCCTCCTTCGGCGGCGACCCCGACAACTTCCAGTTCCCGCGCTGGTGCCTCGACATGGGCATCCTGCGCGCCTACGAGAACGGCGCACCGGTGAAGCCGGCTAACTACCTCAGGATGAACTTCGCCGGCCCGGCCGCCGGCGAGCCGGTGTTCGTCTCCGGCCATCCCGGCACCACCGAGCGCCTGCTGACGCTGTCGCAGCTCAAGCAGCGCCGCAACCTGTACCTGCCCGAGTGGCTGCTTCGTTATGCCGAGATCCGCGGCCGGCTGATCCAGTTCGGCGCGCAGAGCGAGGAGAACGCGCGCATCTCCGAGGACCAGCTCAACTCGGTGGAGAACTCCATCAAGGTGCGCCGCAAGCAGCTCGACGCCCTGCACGACGACAACCTGCTGGCGCGCAAGGCCGCCGAGCAGGCCGAGCTCGAGAAGAGCATCGCGAAGAACGCGAAGCTCAGGAAGGACACCGGCAACCCCTGGGCCGACATCGACGCGGCGCTGGCCACCGAGCGCGCCATCTTCCTGCCCTACCTCTACCTGGAGGCCGGCGCCGGCTTCCAGGGCCGTCTCATGAACCTGGCGCGTGCGCTGGTGCGCGGCACGGCGGAACGCGAAAAGCCGAACGAGACGCGGTTCCGCGAATACACCGACGCGGCCCTGCCGCGGCTCGAGCAGCAGCTCGGTGCGTCGTTGCCGGTGTACCCGGAGCTCGAGATCCTGCGCCTCGGCAGCAGCCTCGAGCGCATGCGCGAGTGGCTGGGACCGGATCACCCCGTGGTGCGCAAGCTGCTGGCGAAGGAGTCGCCGGCGGAGCTGGCGCGCCGCGCGATCACGGGCAGCAAGCTCGCGGACCCCGCGCTGAGAATGCAGCTGTGGAAGGGAGGCAGCGCCGCCGTGGCGGCGTCCAACGACCCGATGATCGAGCTGTGGCGCAGCGTCGATGCCGAGGCCCGCGCCGTGCGCAAGACCTACGAAGACGGCGTCGAGGCGCCCGAGCGCGACGCCGCCGAACGCATCGCACGTGCGCGCTTCGCCGAGCTGGGCACCAGCGTGTACCCGGACGCGACCTTCACGCTGCGTCTCAACTACGGCACGGTCCAGGGCTGGAACGAGAACGGCAAGCCGGTGGAGCCGTTCACCCGCCTGTCACGCGCCTTCGAACGTGCCACCGGCGCGGACCCGTTCCGCATCCCGGACAGCTGGCAGCAGGTGAAAGACAAGCTCGACATGAACACGCCGTTCAACCTGTCGACCAACAATGACATCGTCGGCGGCAACTCGGGCAGCCCGCTCATCAACGCGAAGGGCGAGCTGGTCGGCCTGCTGTTCGACGGCAACATCCACTCGATCTCCGGTTCGTTCTGGTTCGACACCGAGAAGAACCGCGCGATCGCCGTGCATCCGGCCATCATGCGCGAGGCGCTGGCCAAGGTTTACGGCGCCGATGCGCTGCTCGAGGAGCTGACGAAGTAGGCAGGAGCGGCGCTACTCGCGCGCGGTGATCTCGAAGCGGATGTGCATCTCGTCGAGCACGACGAGGGCGCCCATCGCCGCACTGAAGGGCTCGAGTCCGAGCTCGGAATGGCGCAACGGGAATTCGCCGCGCGCGACGATGCCGCCGTCGCGGCGCTCCAGCTGCACGGGCACCCGCAACGGGTAGGCGGAGCCCTTGAACGTCACCTCGACGCCGGCATCGAAGCCGGCGCCGGCCGCCCTGATGTCACTGGCCCGCAGCCGGATCGACGGGTAGTTTGCCGCGTCGAGCAACGCCTCCGACAGCAGGTTGTTGCGCGTGCCATCGCGCGCGCTCTGCGGCACCGCCGGCGGGAAATCGGCACCGGCCGCCTCGCGCAAGGCCGGCTCGTCCACCGTGAGCTCGGTGACCGGGAAGCTGATGTCGAAACTGGTGGCCAGCGGATCTTCCGTCAGGTACACCGAGCCCGTCAGGTGGTGCGATGCGATCACGTGGTTGTGACCGAGGCGGGCCACGGCACCGCCGCGGTACACCAGGATCTGCAGCAGCGAGTCTTCGGCGCTGACCTTGAGCTCACGGGCGCCGGCCGGGATGGGCAGCGCACCCGGCGCGGGTTGCGGGGACGGGGCCGTCGGCGGTGGTTGGGGGGGACTTGTCTGACACGCGGCCAGCCCCCATAGCAGCGCGCAAACCAACAACATGCGGGAACCCCGCGCGGTCCAGGGCGCACTCATTCCATGAATTCGGCTTTCCATTCTTTGACCCCATCCCGCGACCGCGGCTAGCTTAAGGACATGCCCTTTCGTAACACCAAGAGCTCCTGGGGTTCTCTGTCCAAAGGGCTGCACTGGCTCATCGTGCTGCTGATCATCAACCAGTGGGTGATCGCCGAACGCGCCGATGATCTGACCGGATTCCAGAAGTTCACCACGCTCAACTGGCACAAGTGGTTTGGCATGACCATCTTCATGCTGGCGATTGTGCGCCTCGGCTGGCGGCTGGCGAACCCCGTTCCGGACCTCACCGCCGAGACGCGGCCATGGGAGCGCGTACTCGCGAAGATGTCCCACTTTTTGCTGTACGCGCTGATCTTCGCCATGCCACTGACCGGCTGGCTCATGTCATCTGCGCGCGCCTTCGGCGTGAGCTGGTTCAACCTGTTCCAGTTCCCCGACCTGGTCGGCAAGGATGAGCACCTCTACCACCTGATGCACGACACGCATCACCTGCTGTTCAAGGTGCTGGTGGCCGTGGCGCTGCTGCATGCCGCGGGAGCCCTCAAGCATCATTTCATCGACCGCAACAACGTGCTGAGGCGCATGTTGCCCTTCAGCCGCATCGAGTGACCTGCATGGCTAACTACATTGCATCGCTGGCCGCGGGCGCGCTGCTGTTCACCGCCGCGTGTTCGGCCGGCGAAGGCCCGGCGCCGAAGCCGGCGCCCGCGCCCGCCGCGAGCCCCGAAGTCCCGAGGCCGCCGGCCGCGCCCGGCGGGCTACCGCGCTACGTGCAGGCGAAGGACGCCGGCAGCCTCGAATTCAATTTCGTGCAGGCCGGTGCCGCCGGCAAGGGCCGCTTCCGGCAATTCACCACCGAGCTGCAGTACGACGAACAGCAGCTGGCCGTCAGCCGGCTCAAGGTCACGGTGCAGATCGCCTCGCTCGACACGCAGGACAAGGATCGCGACGACACGCTGAAGAGCGCCGAGCTGCTGGACGCCGGCAAATTCCCGACCGCCGAGTACGACGCCACCAGCTTCGCCAGGCGCGGCAACGGCGTCGAGGCCGTGGGCAAGCTGACGCTGCACGGCGTGACGCGCGCGTTGCGCATACCGCTCACCATCCGCAAGACCGCCGACGGCGTGGAGATCTCCGGCGAGGCCACCATCAAGCGCCTCGACTACGGCGTCGGACAGGGCGACTGGAGCTCCACCGAGTGGGTGGGCGACGAAGTGAAGCTGCAATACCGCGTGCCGCTCACGCGGGCGAAGTGACCGGATGTCCGGCTCGGGTTCGATGCGTCGGGTGTGGATGGGCGTGACGCTGGCCATCGCGGCGATTTCGGCCTGGCCGGCCTGGGCCAACCACATCAGCTGGTGGATGCCGGGCACCGCTATCGCGCTGTTCCTGGTGCTGGCGCTGGAACCCTGGTTCCTCACCTGGCAGCTGCGCCGGCGCGGCGAGGAGCTGCAGATCACCGACGAAGGCGTGCTGCGCAAGCTCGCGCGCGGCGACTCCGAGTACGTGCGCTGGAAGGAATTGCGCGAGGTCTCCATCGTCGTGACCCAGGGAGTGAACCTCACCGAGGAATATTTCTACGTCCTGGCCGGCACCGGCACCTCGGGCGTGCTGGTGGGACAACGGCTGGCCACCGAGCACGACCTGGTCGCGCACCTCAACAAGCTACCCGGATTCGACCATCGCGCCATCGCCGCGGCGATGGCGTCGCCGGTCAACCAGCGCTTCACGCTGTGGCGCGCCGCCCCGCTCGAGGGCGAGGCCACGGTGATCGGCATCGACCGCATCGGGCACGATCGCCGCCCGGAGATGCGCCTGCACTAGGGATTTGCGAACAGTCCTCAGAACCGGCTGCCGTCCTTGCGCGTGAACATGACCTCGGCGTTGACACCGTGGAACTGCAGGTCGACGTCGGGATAGACGGCGCCATCCGCCGGGTCGCGGTTGCTGATCTCGAGATACACCGCCGGCACCGGGCCGCGGTTCACGAGCTGGTGGCCGTCCTGCGTGCCGAGCGGGAATCCCGCGCAGGTGCCGGGCGTCAGCGTCTGCTCGCCGGCATCGGTGATCAGCACCACCTCGCCTGACAACACGTAGACGAACTCCTCCTCGTGCGTGTGCCAGTGACGCATCGAGGACTCCTTGCCCGGCGGCAGCACGGTCTGGTTGATACCAATCTTGGTGAGGCCCAGCGCATTGCCGAGTGCGCGCTTCTCGCGCGGCAGAACGCGCGAACGATAGGGTTCCGGGTAGCCGGAGCCGGTGCGCGGTTCGACGGTCTGCGGATCGAGTGCCGGTTTTTTCAGTGCCATGTGAATTGATTCCTGCGGTTGCGCATGCAAGTGTAACGCCATGCCGCAGATGTTCGATGACGTGGGAGAAATCGTTGACGAGGCGCTGCGGCGCGTGGGGAAGAAGGTGGTGCTGGCGTTGCCGCTCGGCATCGGCAAGCCCAACCTCATCGCCAACGAGTTCTTCCGGCGCGCATGCGCCGACCCCGGCCTCGACCTCACCATCTTCACGGCGCTGTCGCTGCGCAAACCCGCCGGCGCCAGCGACCTCGAGAAGCGTTTCATCGAGCCGCTGGCGGCGCGAATCTTCGGCAACTACCCCGAGCTCGACTACCTCGATGCGGTCCGCCGCGGCGACGTGCCGCCCAACGTTCGCGTCATCGAGTTCTTCTTCGAGCCGGGATCGTTGCTCGATGTGCCGCATGCGCAGTCGAACTACCTGGCGGCCAACTACACGCATGTCGCGCGCGAGCTGCTGCACCGGGGCGTGAACGTGATCGCGCACGTGGTCGCGAAGCGCGTGGCCGGCGGCAACACCGAGATCAGCCTGGGCAGCAATCCCGACGTCACCGTGGACCTGCTGCCCCACGTGCAGCAGTTGCGCGCCACCGGGCACAACGTCGTGATGCTGGGCCAGGTGCATCGCGAGATGCCCTTCATGCTGGGCGCGGCCAATGTCGGCGCCGACACCTTCGACCTGCTGCTCGACCACTCGCGCTACGACTACGACCTGTTCGCGCCGCCGAACCCGGCCCTGGCCATCGTCGACCATGCCATTGGCCTGCATGCCAGCAGCCTGGTTCGCGACGGCGGCACGCTGCAGATCGGCATCGGCGAGCTCGGCGATTCCATCGTCTATTCATTGCTGTTGCGCCACCAGCAGAACGAGGCCTGGCGGCGCGCACTGGCGGACGTGGGTGGCGAACCCGGCTCGCTCCTCGTCGACGCCGTCGGCGGCCGCACGCCGTTCTCCACCGGCCTGTTCGGCGCCACCGAGATGTTCGTCGACCAGATGCTGGACCTGTACCGCGCGGGGATCCTGCGCCGGCGTGTCTACGACTACCTGCCGCTGCAGCGCGCGCTGGCCGCCAACGGCTCGGGCAATCGCGTGGACGCCGGCTTGCTGGACGCCCTGCTGGCCGCGGGCGCAGGACCCCGGCTCGGCGCCGAAGACGTGGCCGCGCTCCGGCATGCCGGCGTGTTGCGCAGCGAGTGCCGTTTCGAGGATGGCTGCATCGTGTCGCCCGATGGCGTGCGCATCGAGGCGGACCTCGGCAGTCCGAAGGCGCGCGCCGCGTTGACGGCGTGCCTGGGATTGGAACTGCAGGGCGGCACCGTGATGCACGCCGGCTTCCTGCTCGGTCCGCGCTCTTTCTATGCCGCGCTCAATGCGCTGCCGGAATCGGAGCGGCGGCTGTTCGACATGCGCGGCGTGGCCTTCATCAACCAGCTTTACGGCGAGGACCTGCCGTTGCGCGTCGCGCAGCGCAGCCATGCGCGCTTCGTGAACACCACGATGATGCTCACCACGCTCGGCGCCGCGGTGTCCGACGGCCTGGCCGACGGGCGCGTGGTGTCGGGCGTCGGCGGCCAGTACAACTTCGTCGCGATGGCGCATGCCCTGCCCGGCGCGCGTTCCATCCTCTGCGTGCGCGCCACGCGCCGCAAGGACGGCAGGCTGGCGTCGAACATCGTCACGGGTTACGGCAACACGACCATCCCGCGCCACCTGCGCGACATCGCCATCACGGAATACGGCGTGGCCGACCTGCGCGGCCGCACCGACGCCGAGTGCATCGCGGCCATGATCGACATCGCCGATTCGCGCTTCCAGGACGAACTGCTCGCCGCGGCCAAACGCGCCAACAAGATCGATTCGGGTTATCGCATCCCCGAATCACGCCGCCACAACACGCCCGAGCGCCTCGCCGCGGCCTTCACCGCGCAGCGGCGCGCCGGCCTGTTCTCGGAGTATCCGTTCGGCACCGACCTGACACGCGAGGAAATCGAACTGGCGCGCGCGCTGCGCTGGCTCAAGGAACACACGGGCACGCGCTGGCAGCGTTGGAAGATGGTGGCCCGGTCATTCACCACGCGCGTGGATCCGCGCGACCAGCCCTACCTCGAGCGGCTGGGCCTCGGCACGCCGCGTGACATGCGCGAGAGCATCAGCGCGGATCTCGTGGTGCTGGCGCTGAATGCGACTCGACAGCCGGCGGCTACTTCGCAAACAGGCGCGAAGGATCCTTGAAGGCCTTGAACTCGAGCGCGTTGCCGGACGGGTCGTAGAGGAACATCGTCGCCTGCTCGCCCACCTGGCCCGCGAAGCGGATGCCGGGTTCGATCTCGAAGCGGACCGCCGCCTGGCGCAACCGCTCGGCGAGCGCGTGCCAGGCCTGCCACTCGAGCACCACGCCGAAATGCGGCACCGGCACGTCGTGGCCGTCGACCTCGTTGTGATGCACGTAGGCCTTGCGGCCCGGATCGAGATGCGCCACCACCTGGTGGCCGAAGAAGTCGAAGTCCACCCACTCATCGCTGCTGCGCCCCTCGGGGCAGCCGAACAGCCGCCCGTAGAAATCGCGCGCGGCGGCAAGGGAGTGAACCGGGATGGCGAGATGAAAGGGTTGCAGCATGCGCGTCCTGTCTACTGGCGGCGGTTCCACCAGGCGTCGCGCGCGCGCACGGCCAGGTCGGGGAAATCGGAGAAAAAGCCGTTGATGCCGGCGTCGAGCAGCGCGCGGATTTCCCGGTCGATATCGCCCCGGGTGGCGGCGTCACCCGCGGACCTGAGGTCGGGCGGCAGGAATTCGTTCTCGGCGCGCAGCGTCCAGACGTGCACGCCCAGGCCCGCGGCGTGCGCGCGCCGCGCCAGCCCGGTGTCCTCGATCCTGCCGTCCTTGAACTGCACCACCGCCCACTTGTGCGGGGCGATGGCATCGGCGTACGTCGCGATTTCCTTCAGGCCGGCATCACTCATGAGATCGAGGTAGCTGCGCTTGTCGCCCGCGAGCGTGAAATCGAAGGGCTGGCCGCCCGGCTCCATGAGTTGCACCAATGGCAGGTCGGTGCGGCTGCGCAGCGCCTTGAGGTTCGCCACTTCGAAGGACTGGATCCAGCAGGGATCCGAGCGGCGCTGGTAGCCGTGCCGGGCCAGGGCTTCGAGCATGGGCTGGTCGAACTGGAAACCGGCCTTCGCGAAGTAGCTGGGATGCTTGGTTTCGGGATAGATGCCGATGCGCGGCGGTGGCGGCAGCCCGGCGATGCGTGCCTTCGCGGCGCGCTGCGTATTGGCCGCGTCCACGAGATCCAGGAACTCCTCGAAGGTCGGGATCGCGAACACCCCGTCGTAACGCGTGTTGGCCTTGCGCAGCTCCGGCAGCCGCTCGCGCGCGCGCAGCGTCTTGAGCTCGGCGAGCGTGAAGTCTTCGGTGAACCACCCGGTGAGCGAGGTTCCGTCCACCGTCTTCGTGGTCTTGCGCGCCGCGAACTCCGGGTGTGACGCCACGTCCGTGGTTCCCCCGATCTCGTTCTCGTGCCGCACCACGAGTGCGCCATCCCGCGTGAACACCAGGTCGGGTTCCACGTAATCCGCACCCTGTTGAATGGCGATGAAGTACCCCGCCAGCGTGTGCTCCGGCACGTAACCGCTGGCGCCACGGTGCGCTATGACAAATGGGCGGTCGGCCGCCGCGATTGAACTTACCGTCATGAGAACTGCGCCCGCGAATCCGGCGGCGAGGCGGCGCCAGAATCGGCCGCGCTGCAGGAATTGCCCGCTTTCGTACTGCATCGCAGCCCTTCATCCACCAGGGGAAATGCGCCCATGAAATCCATTGTCCGCCGCTGGCAGGAGCTTACGTTTGGCAATGTGGCTTGTCTCTCCCTCGTGGCCGGAGCCGCCCTCGGCGCAGCCGGATGTGCCAGCGATCCCGACCCGGTCGTCGTCGGCCAGCCGCTGACGCTGCCCAATATCAACGAACACTGCGCCGTCGCGCAGAAGGAAGTCGCCTCGTCGCGGGTGCCGGCGCGCAACGTGCTGGTGACCGACTACCAGGCCTTCTCGCGCGCCTCGCCCCAGGTGAAGCCGCTCGAAACCATGCAGTTCGTGGTCTACGCGGATGCGCAGAAGACCCGCCCGCGCATGATCTCCTGCAAGCTGCACAGCGCCGACCGGATCCGCGCCGAATACGGCGCCACCGCCGCCGGTGAAGCCACGTCCTGCGCGCGCCTCAATCGCCGCACGCTGGACGCCGTCATGGCCACGATGACCGAACGGCAGAAGAAGAAGATGCCGTTCAAGGGCCCGGTGCCGGTGATGCTCGAGCCCGACCTGCAGGCCGCCAGCGAGGCGGACTGGCTGCAGGAATACACCATGGTCCAGACCGATGCCGGCGGCACGCTGCGCATCCGCGCCAAGAGCCTCGGTGCGGGGAATGGCAACACGCGCGTAAGCTCGCGGCCCTCGCCCGGCAATGGCCGGCAGTACTGCCAGCTCATCGCGCCGGACTATCTCAAGCGCGTGCTGACCGGCGAAGTGAAGCTGCCCGCGGGCGAATTCGCCGACGGCAGCCAGACCGTGCGCCGCTAGCGGCCTGCGCCGCCGGCGCCCTGGCCTGCTACTCTCGCGGCCATGGCATCGGCCGCGCCCGCGTATTCGCCAATCGAGGAGTTGATCCACGCCCTGACGGCGGGGCTGGGCATCATCGCCTGCGCGGTCGCCATTCCGTGGCTGGCCTGGGTCTCGGCCGGCGATGCGGCGCGCATGGTCGCCGCGCTGGTGTTCGGGGCCAGCGCCCTGGCCATGTTCGTCACCTCGGTGGTCTACCACGCGGCGCGCGCGCCGGAACTCAAGCTGGTGCTGCGCAAGTTCGACCACGCCGCCATCTATCTACTCATCGCGGGCACGTACACGCCGATCACGCTGGTGGCCATGCGCAATACCTGGGGCTGGGTGCTGTTCGGCGCCATCTGGGCGCTGGCGGTGTTCGGCATCGTCGCCAAGACCGCGGTGGGCTTCCGCTTCCCGAAGCTGTCGGTGTTCCTGTACCTCGCCATGGGCTGGTTATGCATCATCGCCATCCGGCCGGTTGCGGATTCGCTGACCAGCACGGAGCTGGCATGGGTCATAGCCGGCGGCGTGGTGTACACCGCCGGCGTGCCGTTCTACGTGTGGAAGTCGCGCCGCTATACGCACGCCGTGTGGCACCTGTTCGTGCTCGGCGGCGTCGCCTGCCATTTCGCGGCCGTGCTCAGCGTGGTGTCGGCGCCCGCCGGCTGAACCTCATTTCTTGCGGCGCGGTGCGGCGCGCTTCTTTGCCGGCCTGCGCGCGGTTTTCTTGACGGGTTTCTTCACCACTTTCTTTGCGCTGTTCCTGGCAGCGCGCATCGGCGCTTTCTTCGCGGCTTTCTTCGCGGCTTTCTTCGCTACTTTCTTCACCGGCTTGTTCGCCGGCTTGCCCGCGGCTTTCTTGACCACCTTGGCTGCCGCCTTCGCCGCCGGTTTCGCCGCGGCGGGCTTGGGTCGCGGTGCCTCGGCCTTCGGCGCAGGCGCGGCCGCCGGCGCGGATTCCACGCCGCGCAGCTGGTCGATGATGGAGGGATTCTCCAGCGTCGACAGGTCCTGCGTGATGTCCTCGTTGCGCGCGATGGCGCGCAGCAGCCGGCGCATGATCTTGCCCGAGCGGGTCTTGGGCAGGTTGTTGGCGAAGCGGATGTCGTCGGGTCGCGCGATGGCGCCCAACTGCTCGCTGACCCAGTCGCGCAGCACCTTGGCGAACTTCTCCGCCTGGGCGCCGGTGGGCAGCTCGCCGCGCAACACCACGTACGCGAACACGGATTCACCCTTGATCTCGTGCTGCCGGCCGACCACCGCGGCCTCGGCGACCTTTGGATGCGCCACCAGCGCGGACTCGATTTCCATGGTGCCGAGGCGATGGCCCGCGACGTTCAGCACGTCGTCGATACGGCCCATGATCCAGAAGTAGCCATCCTTGTCGCGGTGCGCGCTGTCGCCCGCCACGTAGTATCGATTCTGGAAAGTCTCCCAGTAGGTGCGCAGGTAGCGCTCGTTGTCACCCCAGATGGTGCGCAACATCGAGGGCCAGGGCTTGCGGATCACGAGGAATCCGCCCGCGTCGGCGCCCTGCACTTCCTCACCCTGCGCGTCCACGATGGCCGCATCGATGCCGGGCAGCGGCAGCGTGCACGAGCCCGGCTTGGTGGCAATGGCGCCCGGGATCGGCGAAATCATGATGGCCCCGGTCTCGGTCTGCCACCAGGTGTCGACGATGGGACAACGGCCACGGCCGATGTGCTCGTGGTACCACATCCAGGCTTCGGGATTGATGGGCTCGCCCACCGAGCCCAGCAGGCGCAGCTTCGTCAGGTCGTATCGCGCCGGGACGTCATCGCCGAGTTTCATCAGTGCGCGGATCGCGGTCGGCGCGGTGTAGAAGATGGTGACGCCGCGTTGTTCGATGATTTCCCAGAAGCGTCCCGCGTGCGGCGTGGTCGGACCTCCTTCGTAGATCACCACGCTGGCGCCGGCCGCCAGCGGCCCGTAGGCCACGTAGCTGTGGCCGGTCACCCAGCCGATGTCGGCGGTGCACCAGAAGACGTCCTCGTCACGGAGATCGAATACCCACTTGCAGGAAAGCTTGGAGCCCAGGAGGTAGCCGGCGCTCGAGTGCTGGATGCCCTTGGGTTTGCCCGTGGAGCCCGAGGTGTACAGCAGGAACAGCGGGTGCTCGGCATTGACCCACACGGGCTCGCACACGGGGCTCTGGCCTTCGATGACGTCGTGCCACCAGATGTCGCGGCCTTCCTTCATGTTCACGTCGTGGCCGGTGCGCTTGAGCACCACGACCTTGCGAACCGACTTGCAGCCCTGTGACAGCGCCTTGTCGGCGGCGTCCTTGAGCTCGATGACCTTGCCGGCACGCCAGCCGCCGTCGGCCGTCACCAGCACGGTCGCCTGGGCGTCTTCGATGCGATCCTTGAGCGACATGGCGGAAAAGCCGCCGAACACCACCGAATGGATGGCGCCGATGCGGGCGCAGGCATGCATGGCGACGATGGCCTCGGCGGTCATCGGCATGTAGATGACCACCCTGTCGCCGTGCTTCACGCCCAGCGACGCCAGGGCATTGGCGAAGCGGCACACGTCGGCGTGCAGCTCGCGGTACGAGACGTGGCGCACGTCGCCGGGCTCGCCCACGAAGGTCAGGGCCGTCTTGTGCCCGCGCTCCTCGAGATGCACGTCCAGGCAGTTGAAGGAGACGTTGAGCTCGCCGTCGACGAACCAGCGGTAGTTCGGGGCCCGCGACTCGTCGAGGGTGACTGTGAACGGCTTGTGCCAGCGCAGCTCGTTTTGCGCCTGGCGGGCCCAGAAACCCTTGTAGTTGGCCTCCGCCTCGCTGCGCATGGAAGCCAGGTCCTCGGGCTTCAGGCGGGCCCGGGCGGTGAATTCGGCGGAAGGGGGGAAGCTTCGTTCTTCTACGAGAACGGATTTGATGTTTTGTTGATTCACGGTCCGAGTGTAAACCGAAACGCCTCTTGGGCAGTCTGAAGGGGACGAACCCGCATACCTGGGAGACTCATCATGCGCTCGACATTCTGGCTGGCCCTGCTGGCCCTGGCCCCCATGGCCGCCATCGCCTCCGACGACAATTGTAAATTCCGCGCCGACCGCACCGGCGGTACCGATGCCAAGGGCGTGGAAAAAGTGATCATCCGCGCGGGGGCCGGCGACCTCAAGGTCACGGGGCGCTCGAACGCGGCCCGCATCGAGGCGCACGGCGTGGCCTGTGCGGGCAAGCAGGAAATGCTGGACGCCTCGCAGATCAGCGTGCGCCGCGAAGGCAACGTGGTCTACGTCGAGACCACCTTGCCGCAGAACGATGACAGCTGGTCCTGGGGCAAGAACGACTACGCCGGCATCGACCTCGATGTCGCGCTGCCTTCGGGCGTGCCGGTGGACGCGATCGATTCCAGCGGCGACGCAACGCTGGAAGATCTCCACTCGCTGGTCATGCAGGACAGCTCCGGCGACCTGACGCTCGCGCGGATCGCGGGCGCGATCGAGGTCACCGACAGTTCCGGCGACCTGCGCATCCGGAACGCGGGCAGCGTGCGGCTGCGCGACAGCTCCGGGGACATCGAGATAGACGCGGTGACGGCCGACGTCGTCGTGCAGATGGACAGCTCCGGCGACATGGAGATCAACCACGTCGACGGCAGCGTGGTGATCGAGCAGGACAGCTCGGGCAGCATCCGCGTCGAGAACGTCAAGGGCAATGTCGACGTGAAGTCCGACAGCTCGGGCGACATCTATGCCGCCCGCGTTACCGGCAACTTCACGGTCAGTGAGGACAGCTCGGGCAGCATCGACCACGACGGCATCGGCGGCCGGGTCACCATTCCAGACAACAAGCAGGACTAGCGGGAATGGCCATGACGGCGCGGGAGCAATTCCAGGGCTGGCACCTGGCGGTGTCGACCATCCTGATGATCGCGGGACTGCTCGGCCTCGATCGTCTGGTGGCCGTGTATTTCCACGAGTCCGGTCACCAGGGCGCGTGGCTGTTCGTCCAGGGCACGATCCTGTTCGACACGGTCACCGGCAAGGACATCTCCAAGTTCCTGCCGGGGCTGGTGCTCATCGCCGCCGCGCTCGTGATGCTGGCGGTGCCGCGGAGCCGCAGGCTCGGCTGGAGCACGCTGTTCGTCGGCAGCGTGCAGCTGCTGGGCACGCTGGTCACGGGGGTCGCCAAGAACTTCTTCGACCGCCTGCGGCCCTTCCAGGTGCTGGAGCGCGGCGACTGGAGCCACGTGTGGTTCGTGGACGGAACCGCATTTCCATCCGGGCACGCGGGCTATTACTTCGGCCTGTTCCTGCCGCTGGCGTGGTTGTTCCCGCGCTGGCGCTGGCCGCTGATCCTGGCGCCGTGGTTCATCGCCATCGCGCGAGTCAACGCGAACGATCACTTCGTGAGCGACGTGGCGGCCTCGATGGTGATCGTCGGCCTGCTGACCCTGTTGATGGCGCGCGTCACGCGCCAGCGTTGAGCGGCAGGAGCGCCAGGCGTTCGGCCTGGCGGCGCAGCATCGGCCCGAAATTGTGGCGGTCGAAGAATTCGGTGAGCGCGGCGATGTCCGGCGTGCGCCGCGCCAGCTCGGGATGCGCGATCTCGAGCGGCATGTCGCAGGCGATCTCGGTGAGCCGCCGCGCGAGGAACGCCGCCTCGCGGTGTTCCAGCAGTTTCGCGGCGAGTTTGCCGGCGCCGCGCACGGGAATTTTCGCCACCTCGTCGAGGTTGTCGTAGAGCTCCTCGAGCGAGGCGAATTCCTTCATCAGCGCGGCCGCGGTCTTCGGGCCGACGCCGGGCACACCCTTGATGTTGTCGACGCTGTCGCCCATGAGCGCGAGGAAGTCCGCGAAGCGCTCTGGCGCCACGCCGAACCGTTCCTCGATCTGGTGGTAGCGATAGTGCGCGTTGTCGGTGTAATCCCAGTACACGTCGCCGTCGCGGATCAGCTGCGCGAAATCCTTGTCGCGCGTGACCAGCGTGGCCGGCAGCCCTGCGCGCCGGCAGCGCGTCATGAGCGTCCCGACGATGTCGTCGGCTTCGTACTCGGCGTGGCTGAACGCAGGCACGCCGACGTGCCGGCAGAACTCGCGGCAACTCGCGAACTGCACCTTGAGATCCGCGGGCGGCGGCTCGCGATTGGCCTTGTAGGCCGGGTAAATCTGGTTGCGGAACGAGGTCGTCAGGCTCTCGTCGAAGGCCACCGCGATGTAATGCGGCCGGGCGCGTTCGATGAGGTCGCCGAGGAATCGCGCGAAGCCGAAGGTGGCGTGCGCAGGCTGCCCGTCGCGGTCGGTCATGTCGGGTGGCATCGAGTAGTACGCGCGGAACACGTACACCGAGGCGTCGATGAGATAGATCACGTGCGGATGGTAACGGCGGACTCCGAAAGCCGCACTTCCATCGCGTCCGGCTGCCCGGACACGCGCTCAGCCGGTGAGTGCCACCTGCCCCATGCCGCCGGGAATGGCGCTTTCCAACGGCGCGGCCTGGCGCCGCTCGGCGCGCTGCACGGCCGCGTCCACCATGGTCGCGAACAGCACCGCGGTGTCGTCGAGGCTCTGCGTCGCCAGCCCGAGATCCCGCGGCCGGCGCACGATCTGCTGGCAGCAGCTGGAAACCTGGTTGTCGCGCACGCTGTCGACCACGGATCCTTCCGCGAGCGCGCGCAATGCCTTGTCGGTGACTCCGCCCCGCAACGAAGCCTGGTGCCACAACGGGTAGAGCACGCGCGGCATGCGCTCGAAGAACCACAGGTAGCCCACGAGTCCCACCGCGGCACGTTCGACCAGCTGGTAGTGGGCGTACGCGGCCAGCGCGATGGTCTGTGGCAGCGGCGTGAGTGACACGCTGTCGAGCGAATTCAGCCCGAGCGAGCGCAGGTCGTCGAGAAACGAACGACCCTGGTGGAAGGCCAGCGCGGGAACGGACAGCAGCTCCTGCCAGGCGCTCCAGTCTTCGGCCGGAACGACGTCGGCGGCGATCTCGCGCAGCCGCGAGTGCACGTTGATGACGTAGTTGAGCTCGAGGAGAAGTTGCCGATGTGTCGCCGCGCCGAGCGCGTTGCCGCGAAACCACTCCATCGTCCCGGCCAGCGCCGAGGACCGCGTGAGAACGTCGAACTCGAGCGAGAAAACGTCGGCGCTGTTCATCCCTTGGCCTGTGGTCGTGGCGCGGCAAACTGGTCTTGCCTATGTAGTGTCACGAGTTCAGGGTTTCTCTCACTTGGCGCTGTCATAACCACAAACTATTTTCAATCAAAGACTTACTACAAACCCTGCCTCCATTCTCCAATTCCGTTGCAGCGTGACGCAGGTGCCTGTAAACATTGGCGTTGCAACAAGGGGACTCGAGGTCATGCGCGCCTGCGCCGGCGCCGAAAACGCCAATAAAAAACGCCTGCGCGCATTGTTCCAGACACTGTGTACCGCCTGGGTGCTGTGCCTTTGTGCCTGCACCGGAAGCTTCGAGACCGAACCACTCGTCGAATTCTCCACCGAGGTGGTGGTCGGCGGCGCGCAGCCGCATTCCATCGCCCGCCAGCTGGACGCGGGTACATGGCTGCTCGAGGTCCGTGAACGCGATGTCGACCTGCGCGTGAAGGTGGAGGCCGGCGGGGCGCGCACCGAACTCGCCGATGCCTTCCTGCGCCACGGCGTGCACCGCATGGTAGTTAGCCTGCCGGAACGGTCGCGGTTCGAAGTGACGCTGGTCAGCACCGACCAGCGCGAGTGGAAGGGCGCCGCCGCGGTACGCATCCTGCGCTGGCCCGCGAGCGAGCCGGATGCGGAGCCCGACCACCGCCTGCTCGGATTCCGCGCACTGGGAGAAGGCAGCGCAGTCGCCGCGCAGGACAACGCCGGGGCGTGGCGCTCGGCGCTGGGTCCGCTGCGCGAGGCCGAGCGGCAGTTCCAGGCGGCCGGTGACATCCAGTCGCTGGCGGAGGCGGAATACCAGCGCGCCTGGATCGAGCTGGGACTGCTGCACGACCACGGCGCGAGCCGCCGGACCGCGGCGTCGGCCCTGGCCCATTTCCGCCACAGCGGCGACGCGGTGGGCGCGCATCGGGCAGGAGTCCTGCTGGGCCAGGCGGAATTCGGCGTGGCCGCGAACATGGGACCGCGAGTGCGGCGCACCGAACAACTTGCGCTGCTCAACACGGCGGCGCGGCGCATGACCCAGGCGCTGGTGTTCTTCGAAAGGCGGGACCTGCAGTCCGATGTCCTGGCCGCGATGGGCTGGTCGCGCACCCGCGAGAAGCTGCTGGGACGTTGCGATGAGAACGTCACGGTCCACGAAAACATCCGCCAGCGCGCGCGGGCGCGCGGCGATCGGTACTTCGAGGCGGTCGCCGCGATGGACCTCGGCGACATCGCGCAGCGGCGCGGTGATCTGGTGCAGGCCGCTGCGCTGTACGAGGGTGCGCTGCCGTCGATCGATCGCGACCGCAACCCGGAGTTGTACGCGAGGTTGATTTCCCGGCTCGGGACCGCGCTACTGGCGCGCGGTGAATTCGACCGGGCGCAGGCGCTCCACTCGGAAGCCCTGGGCGTGTTCTCTGCGCGCGGTGACGACAGCGCGATGGCGCGCGAACTCGTCGCGCTGGCGTCGCTGCGGTTGAGTACCGGGAGCGTGGAGCGCGCCCTGCACATCGTCCAGTCTGCGCTGCCGGTGTACGAGAGCACACGCGACCTGGAAGGCAAGGTCTCGGCCCTGCAGGTCGCCGGCAACGCCGCCGCCGCACTCGGGCGACACGAGCAGGCCCTCGGGTACCTGCGCACGGCCGAGCGCCTCGATCGCCACGGTTCCAGCGTCGATCGCACACGCGTGCTCATCGCCCGTGAAATGCGCCTGCTCGGCAACCTGGGCGGCGCGGAAGAAATGCTCGCCAAGGCGCTGCAGACGCGGAACGAGGCGGTGCACGCAGACACGCTGGCGGAACGCGCGCAATTGCGCATGCACCAGCTGCGGCAACGCGAAGCCCTCGCCGACCTGCGCGCCGCCGACGCGCGTTACTCGCAGCTCAAGCTCGACTTCAGGCGCATCGAGTCGAGCTCGGCGCTGTCGCTGGCGCTGCTGGATGCGGGTGACATCCCGGGCGCGGGCAAGGCTGCCGACATCGCGGTGGCCTTGGAACGCCGCATCCGCGCCAGGGCCTCCAACCCCGAGATGCGGGCGCGTTTCCTGTCGGCCAGTTACTCGCCCTACGAAGCGCGTATCGAGGTCGACCTCGCCGGTGCGACATCCGATCGCGACGCGGTGTGGCGCGCCTTTCGCACGGCCGAGGCCGTGCGCGCGCGATCGCTCGCCGACCGGCTGGCGCAGACCTCGCGCGGCCCCACGCGACGCGACGCCGAGATCGACGGGCTGCGACAGACCATGGCGTCGCTGCAACTGGATCTCGACAGGATGTCGGAGGACGGCGTCGACGCGCGGGCACTGATGGAGACGCGGCGGCGCATCGACGCCACGCAGGCGCGCCTCGAGGCACGCCTGCTGCGCCAGGATGGCGTGCAGGCATCCATCCAGACCGGCATTCCCGAATCGCGTGCCTCGGCGCAGTCG
Organism: Steroidobacteraceae bacterium; assembly: GCA_036274075.1. Classification (GTDB taxonomy): domain Bacteria; phylum Pseudomonadota; class Gammaproteobacteria; order Steroidobacterales; family Steroidobacteraceae; genus CADEED01. Next base: position 46,992 of record DASUGK010000115.1, read on the forward strand.
CTGCTGCCCGATGACGCGGCCGTGCTGGCGTTCTTCGTGGGCGAGCGCCGCTCGCATGGCTGGCTGCTGACCCATCGCGAGCTGCGGCACGCGGTGCTGCCCGGGCGCGCCGTGCTCAACGAGCTCGTCGCGGCCACCATCTCGCAACAACGCGCGACGGTGAAATCACCGGCGGTGAACGCCTTCACGCCGATGCTGGATTCACTGCTGCAGGGCGTGGCCGCGAAGCGGCTGCTGATCCTTCCCGACGGCCCGCTGCACGGCATGCCGTTCGCGACCATCCCGCTGCCGCGCGGAACGTCGCGGGAGCTGCTGATCGACCGGTTCGTGATCGCCGGCGCGCCTTCGCTCGCCGTGGCACTGCGTCCGGCGCCGCGGCACCGCGATGACGGGACGCTGGTGGCGGTGATCTCCGACCCGGTCTACACCTCGGACGACCGGCGGCTGACCGTCGCGACCGGAGACGCGGCATTGTTCCGCGGTGACGACGGCGAGTCGCACCGCCTGGCGCGCCTGCCCTACTCGGCCATCGAGGCGCGTTCGGTGATGCGCGTCTTCGACGGCGCGCGCATCATCGCGCTCAACGGCTTCGACGCCACCGCGCGCCGCGTGGTCGCGCTGCCGTCGAAGGATCTCGACGTGCTGCATTTCGCCACGCACGCCGTGATCCGCGAGGACGCACCGGAGCAGTCCGCGCTGTTCCTCAGTGAATACGCCGCCGACGGTTCACCGGTGGCCGCGGACCGCCTCACCGCCGACGACATCACGCGCAGCGGCCTGCGTGCCGACATCGTGGTGCTCTCCGGCTGCGCCACCGGCGATGGCCGCGAGCTGCGCGGCGAAGGCGTGCTCGGGCTCACCTACGGCTTCCTCGCCAATGGTTCCAATACCGTCGTGGCATCGTTGTGGCCGGTGGAGGACGCGCTGACCGCGCGGTTCATGGAAGAGTTCTACACGGCGTACCGTGCGACGGGACACGCCGCCGAGGCGTTGCGCGCCGCGCAACTGCGCGGCCGCAACAAGACCGGGCCCACCGTCTGGTCGAGTTTCGTGGTGCGGTCCAACAGCCTGCCCTGAACGCGCGCGGCCGGCAGGCCCCCTAACTACCTGGAACCGGCGGGCCCGGGCGGGCGCTCGCGGCCGGGAGCCGCGTCGCCCCGGCCGCCCAAAACCCGGCGGCCATTCGTTATAAGTGTCACGACTTCGCGATTTCTCCCACCTGCAACCGCAGGCCGCGAAGATTTTTTCTCGCCGGACTTACTACAAACCCTGCCTACGAAATCGACGCTCAATTGCGGCACAATGCCTGTGCCAGTCAACACTTACCCCCGCCGCGGGGGGTCCGCTTGCATGTCCTTCCGCGATCGAGTCGCCATTGATTTCGCCCTGAATCCGCGGACCGGCGTCGTCACGGTTTTCTGCGCCGCCTGCGCGTTCATGATGGCCGCGTGCACCGGTGGATCCGGTCGGGAGCTTACCGAAGTCCTGTCCAGCGATCTGCCGGTGGGCCCCGACGCGCCCGCGAATGCCGCACCGCAGCTTCCGCCGGGCGTGTACCTGGTCGAAGTGCGCGAACGGGACGTCGACCTGCGCGTGGTCATCGACGCGGCCGGCAGCCACGCGGAGCTCGAGGACGGCGTGCAGCGCCACGGCCTGCACGCCGACGTAGTTAGACTGCGACAGCCCGCGGCACTGCGCATCGAGGCACGCAGTGCCGACTACGGCGGCAAGCGCGGCAGCGCGCAGGTGCGCGTGTCGCGCTGGAAATACCCGGTGGACACGGCGCCGGACGAGCTGGAGAACGGCTTCACGGCCTTCGGCGCCGGCGGCCGCGAGACGGCGCGCGGTGAACCCGCCGGCTGGGAGCGCGCCGCGCAGCAGCTGCGCCGCGCCAGCGCCCTGTTCGCGGAGGCCGCGGACGAGCCGGCGCGCGCGCAGGCCGAGTATTCGCTGGGAAGCCTGGAGTACCTGCTGCGCATGCAGTGGCAGGCGGCGATCCGCGCCGCCGACACCGCCGCCGACGGCTACGAATCGCTCGACGACGAGACCGGCCGGCACCGCGCCGGCGTGCTGCGGGCTTCCGCCGAGATCGAAATCGCCCGCGGAATGAGCGCGAGCTCTCAAACCGCCGAGCGCAACGCGCTGTTCGAGTCGATCGATCGGCGGCTGCGCGATGCGGCCGCGTACTTCGGCAAGGATGGCGCCGCGATCGACGAGGCCTACAGCATTAACATGCGCGGCGTCGGCTTCTACAGCGCCGGCAACGACGCACGCGCCGCGGAGTTCTTCGCGCAGGCAGGCGAACTCGCGCGCCGCAACCAGGATTCGACGCTGGAGGTGAAGACGCTCAGCAACCTGGCCTGGATCCATCAGCGCCGCGGCGAGATTGCGCGCGCGGCGAGCGAATACCAGGCGTTGATGCCGCTGCTGGACCGTGATCGCGACGCCGACATGTACGCAACCACGATCACCAACTACGGCCAGTGCCTGATCGCGCTCGGCGAGTTCGACCGCGCGCTGACGCTGCACACGCAGGCCCTCGAAGTATTCGCCACCCGCGGAGCCGACGCGGACCGCGGCAAGCAGCTCAATGCACTCGGCGGGCTCTACATCCGCGTCGGCGAGCTCGAACGCGCGCTGTCGACACTGCGCACGGCCATTGAGGTGCACGGCAAGGTGGGCGCCGGCTGGGCGCGCGCCGCGGCCCTGCGCATGGCGGGCAACGTCGCAGGCGCACTCGGGGATCCGCGCGGGGCACTCGTCTACCTGCGCGAATCGATGGAGCAAGACGCTCAGCCCGAGGCCGTGGCGAGGACCCGGGTATTGATCGCAGCACAGCTGCGCGCGCTCGGCGACCTGCGCGGCGCGGAGCGCGAACTGGTCGAAGCACAGCGGGATGGCAGTGAGCTGACGCGCGCCAATGCCACGGCGGAGCGTGCCCGGCTGCGGCGTGCGCAGCGCGATTTCTCCGCGGCGCTGGCCGATGCGCGTGCCGCGGACGCATCGTACGAATCACTCGGGCTGGACTTCGACCGCATCGAGACCCACACGGTGATGTCGCAGTCCCTGATCGCCCTCGGCAACGCGCGCGAGGCACTGGCGGCAGCCAACGCGGCGATTGCCATCGAGCAGCGCATTCGCGTCGGATCCGCCAACCCGGAGTGGCGCGCGCGCTTCCTTGCTGAACGTTATTCGCCCTACGAGGCGCGTATAGCCGCCGAGCTCGCGGCCGGCGGCGACGATGCAGCCTGGCAGGCTTTTCGCACCACCGAGACCGTGCGCGCACGTTCGCTCGCCGAGCAGCTCGCGGCGCGGATGGATCTCCGGTCGAGCCGGGCGGTGACCGAAGTGGACCCGGCCGGCAACGCGTTGCGCGCGGAACTCACCGCACAGCAGCTGCGACTCGAAAGCCGGATGGATCGCGGCGGCGCCGACCCCGCAGAACTCAGCGAACTGCGGCGCTCCATCGAGGAGACGCGCGCGCGCATCGTCGCGAACGAATTGCGGCGGCGGGATATTTCCGGAGTGTCGGCAGCCGCCGCCAGGATTTCCGGCCAGCTGCGCGACGTGCAGGCCGCGATCCCGGCCGACACCGCCGTGCTGGCCTATTTCGTCGGCGACGAGAACAGCCACGCATGGCTGCTGACGCGCGACTCGCTGCAGCACGCCACGCTGGCGGGACGTACCGGATTGCAACGCACGGTCGATGCCTTCGTCGCCGCGAGCCGCAGCGGCGCCGTGACGCCCGCCTCGCGCGCGGCCGGCCGCAACCTGCTCGGATCGCTGCTCGACCACGTCACGGCGAAACGCCTGCTGGTCATCGCCGATGGTCCGCTGTACGCCGTGCCGTTCGCCGCGCTGCAGCCCGCGGCGAGTTCGCCGGGTGTGTTGGTCGAGCGCTTCGTGATTTCCTATGCACCGTCGCTGGCGCTGGCCATGCACGCGCCGTCGGCGGCGGGAACCGCGACACGCGTCGCCGTGATCTCGGATCCGGTGTACGCGCAGGACGACAGCCGGCTGCGGCTCGCGTTGGCGGACGACGCCAGTGCCTATCGCAGCGGCGAACAGCCGCGCGACAGGCTGACGCGCCTGCAGTATTCCGGCCTCGAAGGGCGCACCGTCGCGCGCGCGTTCGCCGGCCGCGACACCGTCGAGATCAGCGGCTTCGACGCCACGCCGGAACGCGTGCTGGCGCTGCGTTCCCAGCCCCTGTCGGTGCTGCACTTCGCCACGCACGCGCGGATCAGGCGCGATTCGCCCGAGCAGTCGGCGCTCTATCTCAGCGAGTACAGCGCCAGCGGCCGGTCGATCGCCGAGTCGCGGCTCACCGCGGATGAAATCTCGCGCACCGGCCTGCGCGCGGACCTCGTGGTGCTGTCGGCCTGCGCCACCGGCGACGGCGGCGCGGTGCGCGGCGAGGGTGTGCTCGGACTCACCTATGCCTTCCTCGCGAACGGCTCGCGTTCGGTCGTGGCCTCGTTGTGGCCCATCCAGGACGCGTCCACCGCGCGTTTCATGAAGGAGTTCTACGACGCGTATCGCAAGACCGGCCGCGCCGCCGACGCGTTACGCACCGCCCAGCTGCACGAACGCGGTGGCGTCGCATGGACGAGTTTCGTCGTCCGCGCCAACGAATTTCCCTGATTTGCCCAAGGAGACCCCGATGATCAAGATCCCATTTCGATTTCGCAGTCTTGCCCGCCTGTGCCTCGCAGCGACGGCGTTCACAAGCGCGTCCGCGCTCGCGGGCGATCCGGACCCAGCCGTCGCGCCGTGGCTCGGCAAGGAGATCACCATCACGTCGTCGACGCTGGGTGATCATGTGCCGCCAGGCGGCAAGCTCACCTTCGTCTACGACGGTGAAGACGACGTGGTGCGCGTTTGCACGCGTTCGGTCCCGACCAAGCGCGCGGTGTGGAAGATGGATCTCGCCGTGCCCTGCGCCGTGGCGCTGAACGTGGTGCGTGGCGAGCGTTATTGCTCCGACGACGAGGTGAAGACCGGTGACGCCGAAGTGCTGTCCACGTGCCACCGCCTGCGCAGCCACGACGTCGCGCTGCACGCGGCCGCCGCCAAGGACGCCGTGGAACTGCACGACGTGATCGTGTTCCTGCTGCAGCCCGGCGCGGACAAGAAGCATTCGATCTCGATCCTGCTGGATTCTCCGTCGCGCGTGACGCACGCCGGGCACATCATCGGCGAGTAGCCTTGACGAGCCGTTCTCTTGCGCGGGGCTTCTTCACCATCCTCCTGCCTTTCGCGGCCTCGGCCGCACTGGCGGGGGGCCTCGCGCAGGCGAACGAACCCGGAATCTGCGGCCGCAACCAGGCCGGGAGCCCGAACGGACTGCGGGCGCCGGCGGCGGTAACGGCCTACCTCGATTCACTGTCCGGCAGCACACGATTCGATTTGCGCGACGCCTGCGCCTCCTGGGCAGGGACGAATTCAGACCGCCGGCGTCGCGCAAACGATGGCGCGCGCGGTGACCCCGTCCCGGCACGCTTCATCGTGTTTCCCGCACCGGACGTGGAAATGCAGGCGCTGGCCTCGCACCTGAAGCGGGATAACCACGTCTACAGCGTGGAAACCGCCAGCCGGTTCGTGGTCGCATCGTTCGACCGGCAGGTTTCGACGCGCCGGCTGCGACGTGTCCTCGACGATCCCCTGGTCGATTACGCCGAGCCCGACTGCGACGGGCCGGATTTCCTCACCACCTCCATCGAACTGCTCGACTACGGGCGCGACGGCTCGAGTTGCTGGCAGCGTGCCGCGCGTACCACGTTTCCCAACGATCCCTGCATCGACGAGCTGTGGGGACACACGAAGATCGGCTGGAATTCCGACATTGCGCGGCGTTCGCTGCCGCGCATCGTCGCCGTGCTGGATTCAGGCATCGATGCTGCGCACGAGGACCTCGCGAGCAACGTGTTGATCGACATTCCCGGCGAGCCGCGCGGCTCGCAGGGCAGCCGCCTGAATGCGCAGTGCGCCACCAGCGGCCTGTGTTATCCGCACGGCACCGAGATGGCCGGCACCATCGGCGGCCGCATGGACAATGGCATTGGTGTCGCCGGCGTCGCACCGAACAGCCGGCTGCTGCCCATCGTCATCAGCCGGGTCGACCACGGACTGCTGGCGCGCCTGTCCACCATCGCCGAGGGCATCGATGCTGCGGTGCGGGGCGGCGCCGACGTGATCAACATCAGCGCCAAGTGGCCCGTGGACAGCCGCGCGATTTCCGCCGCCATCTACGCGGCAGTGGGCGGGAATTCCTCCACCCGCCGGCTGGTGGTCACCGGCTATGCCACCAGCCTGCAGCGCGACGAGACGGTGCGCGAGTACTTCCCCTCCCGCTACCGTTGCCTGCCCGGCGTGGTCGCGGCCGTGCCCACGGACATGCGCGGGCGCGATCTGTTCAATCCCGAGGGCCGCCCAAGTGCGACGGACGGCAGGATTCAGGCACCCGGCGTGGACATCGTGGTGACAACGACCGAGAATTCCGCGCAAGGTTACGCGCTGTCCGAGGCAGCCGGCGCATCGAGCGCCGCGGCCTACGTTTCGGGCGCGGTAGCCCTGGTCTGGGGCAGCCCGCCGCTCAACAAATGCGACGCCCAGCAGATAAAACAGTTGCTGTTCTGCAGGAGCAAGTCCAGCAACTCGTCGCGGTACCCATGGATCAATGTCGATTTTCTCGGTGAACTCGGTTCGGTCGGCGCGGGCGCGGACTGCCACGCGGCCATGGAAGCGCTCGGCTGCACCTAACTACCGGCGCGCGCGGGGCACCCCGTGAGCGCGCTTTCCCTCGACGAAATCGAGAAAGTCGTGGCGGCGGCGCTCGACGGCGACCGCCAGGCCGAGTCGCGCATGCTGGCGGCGCTGCGGCCGGGCGTGCTCGCGGTGCTGCGTTTCGGGGCATTTCACCGCTGGATCGACGCCGAGGACCTGACGCAGGAAACCCTGCAGGTGGTCGTGGAACGCGTGCGCGCGCGGACCATCGACGATCCGCGCAAGGTGTTCGCCTTCGCCGCGGCGACCGCGCGCAACATGGCGCTGAACGCCGCGCGCAAGATGCTGCGCCAGCAGACCGTGGTCGACTCCGAGCTGGTCGACGAGCTGGCGCAGAACATGGAAACCGAGCCCGGCGACATGTCGGAGGCGGACGACCGCCACCTGGCCCAGGCCGTCATGGCGCTGCTGGACGAACTACCCACGCAGCGGGACCGCGAGGTGCTGGTACGGTTCTATCTAGACGGCACCGACAAGCAGCAGCTGTGCCGCGAACTCGGACTTTCCCCTAAGCATTTCGACCGTGTGCTGATGCGGGCCCGTACGCGGCTGCGCAACATCGTCGAACGGCGCGCACCGCACCTGGCCCTGGTGCCGCGAATCTCGGCTGTTTTGCTCCCATTGGCGATTTCTTTCACGTTTTGGGTGAGAGATTTTGGCTCCTGGTGACACATGTCACTCATGAAGTCTCTTGATCGCCAATCGCTGGAAGAACAGGCGCGCCTGGTATCGCGTTATGTCGCGGGCGACCTGTCGCGTTCGGAACGGGCCGAGTTCGAGGCCTGGCTGGTGGCATCCCCCGAACTGGCTGCCGAGGTCGAGATGGAACGCCGCCTGCGGCGTGGCATCGCGAGCGCGGCACGGCGCGGATGGCTGAAGCGCGGCACCGAGCCGGTGCCGGAGGCCCGCGAACAGCGCTGGCGCATGGCCATCGCCGCGAGCGTGGTCGTGTCTCTGCTGCTGATGGGCGTGACTTTCGTGTTGCCCAGTGGCTCATCCGACGAATCCCGGACAACCGCCAGCACCACGCCGGTGAAGCCATCGCTGCCGCGCATCGTGCGTCTCGGCGCGGTCCGTAGCCTGGAGACGACCCCCGACATCCTGGTGTCGCGCCTCACGCCGCCGAGCGAACTCACCATCGAGCCCGAAGTCGTTGTGCTCACCTGCCCCGATGGCAGGCTCGAGCTGGAATGCGCCGGTGGCGCCGCGCCGCAGACTCCGCAGTATCCCGAATACGAGATGGAACTCGTGAGCCGCCAGGTGTCGCACGTGGCATGGCGCTCCCCGCGACAGTTGCCGACGTCCGGTTCCGTGCTGTCGTTCGTGCTGAGCGAGCCCGAGCAACTGGAGGCCGGTGACTACGACGTCATCGTGCGGGGCCACTCCCCCGAGCACGAAGAAGTCGTGGCGCGCTTCTGGCTGCGCGTCACCGAGTAGCAAGCGGGAATGTGATCGCGCCGCCCGGCGATCGTCAGCTCAGGTACTTCTTGATCCGCGCGTGCAGCGGCGAGTGCCGCGGGAAGTGCGCGCGCAGGTATTCCATCTGGTCGGCCAGCACGCGCCGTCCCTTCAGGAAGATGTACTCCGCGTAGGTCGGCGTGAACGGTACCGCGATGAGCTGCATCTTCGCCTGCTCGGGCGTGCGCGACGCCTTGAGGTTGTTGCAGCGGCGGCAGGCCGCGACCACGTTGGTCCACACGTCGCGGCCACCCTGGCTGAACGGCCGGATGTGATCGCGCGACAACTCGCGCACCGGGAAGCGCTGCGCGCAGTACATGCAGAAGTGCGCGTCGCGGCGGAACAGCGTCTGGTTGTTCAGCGGCGGCACGTAATCGTGGCGCGTGTTCCCGGGATTGCCGGTGTGCCCGATGGTGGCGACGATGGAATTCACTTCGAGCACGGTACGCAGGCCCGAGCGCGCACTCACGCCGCCGTAGAGCTTGAACAGCGGGCTGCCGCAGGTGTACGCCACCTGTTCCTGGTGATACAGCCGCGCCGCTTCCTTGTAGTCGATCCACTCCAGCGGCATGCCGGACACGTCCGTTCGGAGCACGAGCTGGGAGAGCGCGCGGCTCGAGTAGCCCGCGATGAGGCGCAGATCGGAGAGGTCTCCACGATCCGCCTTTTCCAGATCGATGCCCAGCATTTGGCATGTAAGATAAGCCAGTCCTGTGCGAGAATTCAACGCCGCAAGACATTCATTTAACACGGGAAAACAAGGCCCTTTGGCTCACGGGCCACAGGTTTCACGGGGAGTCCAGTCAAATGCCCATCACGATCGGTGCGCTGAAGGAAAGCGCGCCTGGTGAAACTCGCGTCAGTCTCGTGCCCGAAGTCGTGGACAAGTTCACGGCTGCCGGCGTCCGGGTCGTGCTGGAACCGGGGGCCGGCGCGCGCGCCCAGTTCCCGGATGCGCTCTACAAGAAAGGTGAATGGGCCGGTAGTTCGGCCGCCATCCTCTCGCAGGCCGACGTGCTGCTGACCGTCGCTCCCCTCGGCCTCGAACAGATCGGCCAGCTCAAGCCCGGCGCCGTGGTGGTGGGCTTCCTGCAGCCGCATGCCCGGCAGGCCGAGGTCAAGGCCCTGCGCGACCGCAAGATCACCAGCTTCGCCGTGGAGCTGATCCCGCGCATTTCCCGTGCCCAGAGCATGGATGGCCTGTCCTCGCAGGCGGCCCTGGCGGGTTACAAGGCCGTGCTCATCGCCGCTAACAACCTCGAAAAGTTCATGCCCATGCTGACCACGGCCGCCGGCACCATCCGCCCGGCCCAGGCGCTGGTCATCGGCGCCGGTGTGGCCGGCCTGCAGGCCATCGCCACGGCACGCCGCCTGGGCGCGGTGGTCGAGGCCTACGACGTCCGCAGCGCCACTCGCGAACAGGTGAAATCGCTGGGCGCCAAGTTCGTCGAGACCGGGGTCAGCGCCGACGGCGCCGGCGGCTACGCGCGCGAGCTCACCCCCGAGGAGAAGGCCAGGCAGCAGGAGGCCCTGGATTCACGGATTGCAGCCGCCGACGCGGTCATTTCGACGGCCTCGGTGCCCGGCCGCAAGGCCCCGGTCATCATTTCGAAGGGTGCCGTCGAGCGCATGCGCGCCGGCTCGGTGATCGTCGACATTGCCGCCGAGCAGGGTGGCAACTGCGAGCTGACCAAGGCCGGCGAAACCGTGGTCAGCGCCAATGGCGTGAAGGTCATCGGGCCCGTGAACCTGCCCGGCAGCCTGGCCTACAACGCCAGCGAAATGTACGCCCGGAACCTGTTCAACTTCCTCAAGCCCGCCATCGACAAGTCGGGCGAGCTGAAGATCGACTGGAACGACGAAGTGTTCGCCGGCGCCGTGCTCACGCATGACGGCGTCATCAGGCACGAAGCCACGCGCAAGGCCGTGGAGGGATAAGACATGACCGGAATCGTTGCGCTCTACATCTTCATGCTCGCGGCCTTCACCGGCTACGAAATCATCGCCAAGGTGCCGGTCATCCTGCACACCCCGCTGATGTCGGGATCCAACTTCGTGCACGGCATCGTGCTGGTGGGCGCCATGGTGGCGCTCGGTGGCGCGGTGACGCCGCTCGAGAAGGTCATCGGCTTCATCGGCGTGCTGCTGGCCGCGGGCAACGCGGTCGGTGGCTACGTGGTCACCGAGCGCATGCTCGAGATGTTCAAGTCGTCCGGCGCCAGGAAGACCCAGGCAGAAAACAAGGGCGGGCACTAATGGAAGAGGTCATGCAAGCGCCGGGGTTCGCGACGCGATACCTGGTCATCGACATCAGCTACTTCCTCACGGCCGTGCTGTTCATCATGGGCCTCAAGCGCATGAGTTCGCCCGTGACCGCACGCAGCGGCATCCTGTGGGCCGGCGCGGGCATGCTCGTGGCCACGCTCGTCACATTCATCTACCCGGGGATGGGCAACTTCGAGCTCATCATCGCCGCGATTGTCGTGGGCACCATCATCGCCTGGTGGAGCGGCAAGAAGGTCGCCATGACCGACATGCCGCAGATGATCGCGCTGTACAACGGCATGGGCGGCGGCGCGGCCGCGGCCATCGCCGCGGTGGAGCTGTACCGCGCGGCCTTCGCGAACCAGGCGAACCAGGCCGTGGCGCACAGCACCGTGGTCATGTCGCTGGCCGTGGTCGGCGGCATCATCGGCGCCATCTCCTTCAGCGGTAGTTTGATCGCCTGGGCCAAGCTGCAGGGCGTGATCAACAAGACCGTGCGCTTCGGCGGCCAGAAGATTGTGAACGGCGCGCTGTTCCTCGGCTCGCTGGGCGTGGGCGTGATCGTGGTGATGCACCATGGCGCTGATCCCCTGCACGTCTCGCTGATCTTCGCGCTGGCGCTGCTGTTCGGCATCGCCATGACGCTGCCCATCGGCGGCGCCGACATGCCGGTGGTGATATCGCTGTACAACGCGCTCACCGGCCTCGCCGTCGCATTCGAAGGCTTCGTCATGAACAACGCCGCGATGATCATCGCGGGCACGGTCGTCGGCTCGGCCGGCACGCTGCTCACGCAGCTCATGGCCAAGGCCATGAACCGTTCGCTGGCCAACGTGCTGTTCTCGGACTTCGGCTCCGGTGGCGGCGCGGTCGCCACGGAAGTGAAGGGTTCGATGAAGCCCATCGAGGCCTCGGACGTGGGTGTCATGATGGCCTTCGCCGGCAAGGTCATCGTCGTTCCCGGCTACGGCATGGCCGTGGCGCAGGCCCAGCACAAGGTCTGGGAGCTGTGCCAGCTGCTCATCGATCGCGGCGTCACGGTGAAATTCGCCATCCACCCGGTGGCGGGCCGCATGCCCGGCCACATGAACGTGCTGCTGGCCGAGGCGGGCGTGCCCTACGACCTGATCTCCGACCTCGATGAGATCAACGCCGAGTTCGAAACCGCCGACGTGGCCCTCATCATCGGCGCCAACGACGTCGTCAACCCGGTGGCGCGCACCGACAAGTCCAGCCCCATCTACGGCATGCCGATCCTGAACGCCGACAAGGCGAAGAACGTCATCGTCATCAAGCGCGGCCAGGGCGCGGGCTTCTCGGGCATCGAGAACGCACTCTTCTTCCTCGACAACACGCGCATGTTGTACGGCGACGGCCAGAAGGCGGCCGCGGAGCTGGTCAACGCCGTCAAGGCCGTGGGCTAGGCAGCCGCAGATCCGGGGGCGAACCCCTCCCTCGGAAAGGTGCATCGGCGGTCACCGGGGTCTATATTTTCGGTGCGATGCGAGCCGGGGGACGGCACCGAGCTCGCGCGCTACCAGGCAATTGCACAGGGACTGCAGGTTGTAGGCGAGGGAGCGCTGGGGAGCCAGCTTGTCGCATCGGCGCATGGGCCTGTTTCTTGCCTGCCTCGTGGCAGCCGGGGCCGCCTGCGCGCAGGATTCCGCGCCCACCGTCGAGTCCCTGATCACGCTCAACGCAAAGCAGCGTGAAAACACGCTGGCTGCCATCCGCAATTCACGCAATGCCGACGCCACGCTGCTTGCGCTGAGCACGCAGGCCGCGACCCGGGCCGAGGCGCGCCGCCAGTCAGGCCAGCCGCCGCTGTTCGCCGGCTGCCTGCGGGGCGATGAGTTCGAGCTGGGCGCCCAGCTCGGCCTCGCGCGCGCGTCCTACGACAGCAAGGCCTACCGCGCGCTGGCCGCCGAATACCGCCGCCTGACGACCGCACTGCGCACGGCGCTGTCGTCTGCGCGTTCGAGCGGCAACTGGCGCAAGCGCTTTTCGCACCTGGGCCACTGGATCAGCGATTGGGAACGCGCCAAGGACCCGGCGACGCGCGAGTTGCTGGAACGCACGCTGGTCGACCAGGGCATCCGCGCCTCGCTGAGCGCGTTCGACGGCGCGAAGATCTACGGCAAGACGCGCGCCGCGGCCGCGCTGCGCGCCTACGACGAATACCTGTTCAATCTCATGTGCACGGCCGACGAGGACAATCTCCGCTGGCTGCGCGGCCAGGTGGCGCGTAATGGCTGGTTCGACATCAGCCGCTACGGCGCCGCCGCCGACCAGGCGGCGTGGCTCATGGTGCAGCATGCCGACGGCGACCATGCCTACCAGGCGTACATCGTCAGCGTGCTCGCCCCGAAAGCCACGACCCACGAGACCAATCCGCAGAACTTCGCGTTCCTCAGCGACCACGTCGCGGTGCGCTCCGGCGAGCCGCAGACCTATGCCACGCAGATGGAATGCGTGGACGGAGAATGGCTCGCGCCCCAGGTCGACTCACCCGAGAACCTCGATGCGCGGCGCGCCTCGGTGGGGCTGCCGCCTTACCGCGTGCAGGTCAGCCAGCGGCGCAATCTCCACTGCGCGCAGAAGTCCCGCTGAGCGATGGCAGAACGGGCCGCGTGGCCTTGCATTGCTCGACGCGCGCGATCACGTCGGCGCGGCGCGCACCTTCCAGCGGCAGGCGCGGCATGCGAACCCGCTCCGAACCGCGGCCCATGATCTGCTCGGCGAGCTTGATGGACTGCACCAGGTCATGGTCGGCATCGAGGTGCAGCAGCGGCATGAACCAGCGGTAGATGCGCCGCGCCTCGTCCCAGTCGCCGCGTCGCGCCGCCGCGACCATGGCCACGGACTCGCGCGGGAATGCACTGGTGAGCCCCGAGACCCAGCCGCGTGCTCCCAGCAGGAGTCCTTCCAGCGCCACGTCGTCGAGCCCCGCGAGCAACGTGTAGCGATCGCCGAAGCGATTGATGATGTCGGTGAAGCGGCGCGGATCCGGCGCGCTCTCCTTGAGCGCCACGATGTTGGGGATGGCCGCCAGCCGCTCGAGCGTTTCGACCCCGATCGACACGCGGTACGCCGGCGGATTGTTGTACAGCATGATGGGCAGCGCGGTGGCTTCCGCCACCGCGCGGAAATGTGCGTACAACTCGGCGGGCGTCGGCACGTACACCATCGCCGGCAGCACCATCAGGGCGCCGATGCCGAGTTTCTCGGCGTCGCGCGCGAATTCCACGGCGCGATCCGTGGTCAGCTCGGATACACCTGCCACCAGCGGCACGCGCCCGCCGACCGCGTCGATGCCGGCGCGCAGCGCCAGCCGTTTCTCCTCGGGCTGCAGTGAATTGTTCTCTCCCACGGTGCCGAGCAGCACCAAGCCGTCGACGCCGTCCGCGACCAGGGCGGTCAGCGTCCTGTGGCAGGCGGGAATATCCAGTGAAAGGTCGGCGGCGAATTGCGTGGTTGCCGCGGGATAGACGCCGTGCCAGAGGGGCTTGGCCAATCAGCTGCTCCTTGGAGATTTCTTATGCGGCATCTCAGCGGCATCGAGATCAGTGATCGCGGTGCTTGGCGAAGGCGATGCGGTCGAGCACGCCGAGCAATACGGCCGACAGGACGAAGGTCATGTGCAGGATGATGTACCACATGATCTGCGCGTCCGTGTACGTGCTGTCTTCCTGGGTTCCAACCTTCATGAAGATTCGCAACAGGTGGATCGAGGAAATCGCCACGATGCTGGCCGCCACCTTGAGCTTGAGCGTGCCGGCATCGAGTTTGCCCAACCAGCTGAGCGAGTCCGAACCTTTGGCGTCGATGGTGGACACGAAGTTCTCGTAGCCCGAGAACATAACCATGACGATGAGGCTGCCGACGAGGACGATGTCGATCATGGCTAGCACGGTGAGCACCAGGTCCTGCTCTTCCATTTCCAGCAGGCCGTGGAAAACCTCCCAGGCCGCCTGGAAAAACTTTACGCCCAATGCCAACAGCGCCAGTGAAAGGCCCAGGAACAAGGGCGCGAGCAACCAGCGCGAACTGAACAGGACCTTTTCGAAAATTTCTTCAGACTTGGACGCCACTGGCACGCTCCGGCTGTTGACGAGGCGCGCGTATTGTAGCCAAACGATGCCGGTTGGTAGGCTCCTCTCGACACGGAGGTATCACATGCTCAAGCGCCGCGATCTCTTCACCGCCCTGGCCGCCTCGGCCATCACGCTGGCCTGTGTTTCCATCGCCCAGCAGCCCGCCAAGCTGCTCGATTCGACGGCCTGGAAATGGGAGGACATGCCGGCGAAGAAGACCGACGTCGGCGAACTGCGATCGGTCGTGCGCGAGCCCACGCGCACGCTCGACGAACTCGAGATGCACATCACCACGCTGAATCCGCACACCGCCTCGCATGCGCCGCACACGCATCCCAACGAGGAGATGGTCATCGTGCGCGAGGGCACGCTGCAGGCGCACGTGAACGGCAGGGAGATCGTCGTCGGGCCGGGATCGGTGTTGTTCTTCGCCTCGATGCAGCCACACGCGGTGCAGAACGTCGGCGACGGGCCGGCCAGCTACTTCGTCATCAACTGGAAGAGCACGGCCGGCGGAACGAAGCAGATCCCGAAACCGCCCTCGGGCCCCAGCGTCCAATAGCCTGCTGGTGCCGGGCGGCCTGCGCCCTCACTGCGGCGGAGGCTGCGGACGCCGGGCACGGCGGCGCTCCAGCCAGCGCTGGCGTTCCTCCGGCGTGGCGTTGTGCCAGCGTTCGCGCAGGCGACGGCGCTGTTCCGGCGTCAGCTTCTTGAAGTCGCGATAACCCTCGCGCACGCGCTGCTGCTGCTCGGGCGGCAGGTCGCGGAAGCGGTGCCAGCGCTTTCGAGCAAGCTCGCGTTGCTCGGGCGTGAGTTCCTGCCAGCGCTGGAAGCGCGCCCGCGCGCGTTCCCGCTGTTCGGGCGTCATCGACATCCAGCGGCGCGTGCCGCGCATCAGGCGTTGCTGCTGGTCGGGGGGAAGCGTGTCCCAGCGATCGCTGTAACGGCTGAGTAGCTTCTGCTCCTCCGCGCTCAGCGACTTCCACTCGACACGCGCCGGCGGCTCGGCGGCCGGCGATTCGGCGCGGCTGCGCCCTACCAGCGCGAGATTCAGGCCGACCGCGACCAGCGCGGCCAGCGCCGCGCGGCGGGTGGGTGAGAAATTTCGCGGCTTACTCATTTGTCGGGCTCGTCGTTCTCATCGTTCCGGGGCGGCGGCGCCTTGGGCTGCGGCTTGCGCGTGCCGGCGATCCTTTCGAAATCACCATTCGCGAGGAAATCGGAGAAATCTTCGCCCTGCGATTCATCGTTGACCTCGTCGATGCCACCGAGGAACTCCAGCAGGTCTTCCTCGGGCTCATCTTTCTTGTCCTGCGGATCGCTCACGATTCCACTTCGCCCGCGGCCCATTCATAGAACTCGAGGTCTTCGCCCTCGGCCACGATCTCCGCGTCGGCGTCGCTCAGGAATTCCAGGTCCTCGTTCAGCGCGGCGACGGGCGCGGTCGCGGTCGGCCGCGTGCCGCCGGTCCACGTCATCACGGCGAGCACGGCCACGGCCGCCGCGGCGCCGGCCGGCGCGAAGAACCACCAGCGTGACCGCGCCGGGCGCTGCAATTGTTCGAGCGCCGCGTGGCGCGCCTGCGTCAGCTTCGACAAGGTGCGGCCGTCGAGGCGCGAGGCGCTCTCGTCGAGCACTTCGCGCGTGCGTTTCTCGAAGCCGCTGTCCTGTGTTTCCTGGTTCATGTGCGGACCTTAGATCACTTCGCCCAACCGCGCGCGCAACGTCTCGAGCGCGCGGAAATAATGCGTCTTCACGCTGCCCTCTGAGCAGCCCATGGCGCTCGCCGTCTCGCTGACGTCGAGCCCCTCGAAATTCCGGAGCAGGAAGGCCTGCTTCTGGCGCGCCGGCAGCTCGGCCACGGCGGTTTCGAGCACGCCGATGGCTTCGTCCAGCTCCAGCCGCCGCGCCGGCGTCGGTTCATGGCCGGGCGCCTGCGCGATCGGGTCGTATTCCTCGTCGTCCTCGGCATCGCGTGACGGCAACCAGGCCATGATGCGGCCGCGTACCGTGCGCCGCCGCTGGAAGTCGCGAATGCAGTTGGCGAGGATGCGGTAGAACAGCGGCCGCCACTCCTCGCTGCTGCGCGAGGCATAGGACTGCACCAGCTTCATCATGGAGTCCTGTACCGCGTCGAGCGCATCGTCGTCATTGCGCAGGCTCAGCTGCGCAATCTTGAAGGCGCGCTTCTCGACACCGGACAGAAACTGTTCGAGCGCGCGGCTACTCATCCTCTCCTGGTCCCGACTTCGCTCGGCCCCGAAATCAGGCGCATGTTCGGGCGTGTTATAAACGCCGGCGAGCGTAACAAACGCGGTCATGAGCGGTGTAACGCGCTGCACGGCGATGCGTTGACCGCGTCGCTGCCGCACTGCGTTTCCGTGAATCAGGAACTTACGAACACTCTCGCAGGCTGCCTGTCACGTGTCCGTCATGTGACAAAAGGCCGCGGACGTCCAATCCCATAACTGGTTGTTTCGACTGGAAAGCCGCATATGTGCTCACGATTCGACCAGAGAAACGAGAAACTGCAAAAACACCGCATTTTTGTCGGCTGCGTCCGACTCCATCCACAGACTTATCCACACGCACTGTGGAAAACCCTGAAGGCGCCCCCTTGACGCGGACCATGGTGCGCGTCGCACTCGACACACCGCTGCGCCGACTCTTCGATTACCTGCCTGCGCGTGACGCCACTTTCGATCCGCAACCCGGCGCGCGCGTGCGCGTTCCCTTCGGCCGGCAGCGGCTGGTCGGCGTGGTGCACTCCTGGGCGGAAAGCTCGGACGTGCCGCGCGAAAAACTCAAGCCATTGCTCGAGATCCTCGATGCCGAGCCGGTCATCGACGCCGGCGTCATGGAGCTCATCGAGTTCGCCGCGCAGTACTACCACCACCCGCTCGGTGAAGTGATCGCCGCGGCGCTGCCGAAGCTGGCGCGTGAAGGCGCGGCGTCCCGCGCGCTGACCGAGCGGTGGTATCCCTCCGAGGCGGGCGCCAGGGCCCTCGAAGGCAACGAACTCGGGAGGGCGAAGAAGCAGCGCGAGCTGCTCGGCATCCTGTGCGCCGAGCCCGGCATCGCTGCCACCGAGCTCACGCAACGTCTCGAAGACTGGCGGCCCGCCATGCGCGCGCTGGTGGGACGCGGGTTCGTCTCGTCGGCGGAAGTGGCCGATGAAGAAGCGCCGGCGGCCGAGCAGCCGCTGCTGCGTTCGGCCGGGCCGGCGCTGAGTGCCGAGCAAGCCGCGGCCGTCACGGCCGTCGACAACGCCGCCGGGAAGTTCGCGCCCTTCCTGTTGCACGGCATCACCGGCAGCGGCAAGACCGAGGTGTACCTGCACGCCGTGGAGCACTGCCTGCGCCAGGGGAAGCGAGCGCTGGTGCTGGTGCCCGAGATCGGGCTGACGCCCCAGCTCGTGGGACGCTTCCGCGCGCGCTTCGCGGTGACCGTCGCGGTGCTGCACTCCGGCCTCACCGACGGCGAACGCCTCGCGGCCTGGCGCGAATGCGTGAGCGGCGCCGCGCGCATCGTGCTCGGCACGCGCTCGGCGGTGTTCGCCCCGGCGGCCAACCTCGGCATGGTCATCGTCGACGAAGAACACGACGCCTCGTTCAAGCAGCACGAGAGCGGTTTTCGCTACTCGGCGCGCGACCTCGCCATCCTGCGGGCGCAGCGCGCCGGCGTACCCATCGTGCTGGGCTCGGCCACGCCCTCGCTCGAGAGCCTGCAGAACGTGGCGAGCGGCAAGTACACGCGCCTGTCGTTGCCGCGGCGAACCGGGCAGGCGTTGCCGCCGCGCGCGGCGGTCATCGACCTGCGCGAGCATGTGGTGCGCGCCGGCATGTCGACGCCGGCCGTCGAGGCCATGCAGCGTCACCTGGACGCGGGTGGCCAGGTACTGGTGTACATCAACCGGCGCGGCTACTCGCCGACGCTGGCCTGCACGGCGTGCGGCTGGATTGCGCCCTGCCGCGATTGCGACGCGCGGCTCACCGTGCATCTCGCGGCCGCGAAACTGCGCTGCCATCACTGCGGCGCCGAGGCGCCGTTGCCCGAGAACTGCCCGCAATGTGGTTACGCCGTGCGCCACGTCGGCCAGGGCACCGAACGCGTCGAGGAGACGCTGGCCGCACTCTTTCCCGCCATGCCCATCGCGCGCCTCGACCGCGACGTGGTGCGCAAGCGCGGCGACCTCGAGTCGGTGGTGGGACGCATCGCGAGCGGCGAGGCGCGCATCCTGGTCGGCACGCAGATGGTCACTAAAGGCCACGACTTCCCCAGCGTCACGCTCGTCGTGGTGCTCAACGCCGACCAGGGCCTGTTCAGCACCGACTTCCGCGCGCCGGAGCGCGTGGCCCAGACCATCATCCAGGTCGCGGGCCGCGCCGGCCGCGGCGACCGGCCGGGCGAGGTGCTGATCCAGACTGAATATCCCGGCCATCCGCTGCTGCGCAGCCTGCTCGAGGAGGGCTATGACGGCTTCGCACGCACGGCGCTCGCCGAACGCGCCGCCGCGGGCTGGCCACCGTTCGCGCACGTCGCGGCGCTGCGCGCCTCGGCATCGACCCTCGCGGCGGCCACGGATTTCCTGCGCCAGGCGCGTGCGCTCGCGCGCCTGCCGCGCGGTCTCAAGCTGCTGGGACCGGCGCCCGCGGCCATGACCAAGCGTGCCGGGCGTTACCACGCGCAGGTGTTGCTCGAATCACGCGAGCGAGCGCCGCTGCATCGGGCCCTGGGCGCCTGGCTGCCGGCCGTCGAAGCGCTCAAGCATCCGCGCGACCTGCGCTGGTCGCTGGACGTGGATCCGCTCGAGCTCTTCTAGCGCCGCACCGGATCCCAGCCCGCGTCGCGGGCTTTTTCTTCGCCCGTGGCATCGAGCGCCTCGCCGGCGATCCGCGCCTCGATGGCCTGCAGCACCGCAGGCGGCGGCGAGGCTGCCTGCCGCAGGTCGCCGGCCGCCGCCTCGGTGGTCACCGGGATGCGCCATTCGCCTGCGATGCGGCAGCCCAGGCCTGCCGTGCCGGCATCGCGCAACTGAAAGCTGCGGCAGAAATGCCCGTCACGGGTCTCGAACGACAGCCCGATGCGCACCGGGTCGGCCTCGGTCTGCGTGCCGGCGAGCTGCCGCTCCAGCGCCGCGGCCAGCGCGCCGCGCGCCACCAGCGAGCCGTTGCTCGCCGTCATGAGAGGTTCGGCCGGCGACAGCAGCTTCCAGGAAATGACGGCGCCCAGCGCCAGGCTCGCCGCCATCGCGCCCCACTCGCGGGCGCGCCACGGCATGCCGGGAGGTTTGCCGCGGACCGGGAACTGCACCACTTCGCCGCGACGCGCCGGCTCCGCGCCACGCGCCGTGTTCACGAGGCGTTCCGGCACGGGCTGACCGAGCACGGGCCCGAAGGCGCCCGCCACGCGGTCGCGCAATGCGCGGTGCTGCGCGACGCGGCGCGCGAGCTCGGGATCGTTTTCCACGGCGGCCGCGATCTCGGCGCGTTTCACCTCGTCGAGTTCGCCGTCGGCGAAAGCCATGAGAGTGTCGTCGTCGTATTTCACGTTGCGGCTCCCACCTTTTCGTCGGCGAGCGCGGCGGCCAGCGCCGTCCGGCCGCGGGCCAGGCGGCTGGTCAACGTGCCGATGGGAATCTCCAGCACTTCCGCGGCCTCCTTGTACGACATGCCTTCGACCAGCACGCAGGCGATGGCCAGGCGTTGCTCTTCGGGTAGTTTGTCCATGGCCTCGGACACGGACCACAGGGAAGTGTTGGTATCGGCGGGTGTCACCGCCGGATGTTCGCCGCTGTCGTCGGGCAAGGCGACCTCGGCGCGCCGCGCGCGCGCCCTGCGGTCGTCGAGCCACGCGTTCTTCATGATGCCGAACAGCCAGGAAGACAGGTTCGCGCCCGCGCGGAACTGCCCGCGGTGACGCAACGCGCGTTCCACCGCGACCTGCGCGAGGTCGTCGGCGTCGTGCTGGTTGCGCGACAACGAGCGGGCGAAGCGCCGCAGCCGCGGCAGCAGGGCGACGATGAGTTCACCGATTTCCTCCGGAGACGATGTCATGCTTTCATGATGGATCATACGACCGGCAAGTTCGTTTTCTTCCATGGGAAAGCCGATGCGACGCGCCGCCCGTAAATTGCCCCGCACCTGCGCCCTGCTGCTCGCCCTGGCACTGGCCGGAGGGGCCCGCGCGCAACTGCCGCAAGTGCAATTGCCGCCGGTGCAGGTGCCGGGAGTGCCCACGCCCTCGTTGCCTGACGCCAGGCGCGCGCTGGGCGGCACGCTCGAGCAACTCTCCGCCGTGCGCCGGTTGCGCGTCGAAGACCTGGCGCGCGCGCATCGCGCCGAACTCGATCGCGATCCGCGGGGCGAGCTCGTGGTGCGCGCCGAAGTGGTCGGCATCGACGTCACCGAAGCGGCGCTGGCCAGGGCCGTGAAAGCGGACTTTCGCGTGCTGCGAACCGAAGAACTGCCCGACCTCGGCGTTAAGGTCACCGTGCTGCAGACGCCTGAAGGCATGAGCGCCAGCCGCGGACTCAGGAAACTGCGCAAGCTGGATCCCGAGGGCACCTACGACTTCAACCATGTGTATCTCGACAGCGGTGCCATGCAGGCCGGAGCAACCCGGCCTGCCGCTGCCGCCGCGGATGCCCCGTCCGCCAGTGGCGCCATTCGCGTCGGGCTCATCGACGGCGGCGTCGACACCTCGCACGTGACCTTGCGGGGCAACACCGTGCACCTGTTCGGCTGCGGCGAAGCGCGTGTGCCGAGCGCCCACGGCACCGCGGTGGCGTCACTGCTCGCCGGATCCGCCGGCGATTTCCACGGCGCCGCGCCGCAGGCCGAGTTGTTTGCCGCGGATGTGTACTGCGGGCTGCCGGCCGGCGGTGCGGTCGATCGTCTCGCCGCCGCGCTGGGTTGGATGGCGCGCGAACGCGTCGCCGTCATCAACGTGAGCCTGGTCGGACCGCGAAATGCCTTGCTGGAACGCGTGGTCGCCTCACTGGTGAGCCGCGGTTTTCTCATCGTCGCGGCCGTCGGCAACGACGGGCCGGCGGCTCCGCCGCTGTACCCGGCCGCGTATGACGGCGTCATGGGCGTCACCGCGGTCGACGCCCGGCACCGCGTGCTGATCGAAGCGTGCCGCGGCAAACATCTCGACCTCGCTGCGCCGGGCGCGGACATGTCCGCCGCAACTCTCGGCCAGTCCGGGCAGACGGATGCCTTTGCGTCGGTGCGCGGCACGTCATTCGCCGCGCCGATTGTTGCCGGCCTGCTGGCGCGCACGCTGGCCCGCCCCGACTCCGCCGCGCGTGATCAAGCGGTCGCCGCGCTGGCCGGCAGCGCCGAAGACCTGGGGCCCCGCGGGCGCGACGATATATATGGAGCGGGCTTGGTCGGCACCGACGTGGCGCCTCTGTCCAGCCAGCGATAAACTTTTACGGATCAGATGGTTACGGCATCGTCGATGCTCCAGGGAAGAAATCGCCCGCCCCGGTCGTAGTACCTCCTGAGAGCTGCGGATCACCCGCGGCGCAAACCTCAGGAGAGATTCATGAACAAGCATTTCATCAAGCGGGTCGCGGTGTTCGCGCTCATCTGTGGCGCGCCGCTGATCCAGGCGCAGGTGCTCGGCGGCGGTGCCGCGGGCGGTCTTGGCGGCGGCCTCAATGGCACGCTGGGTGGCGGCATGGGGTCGATCGGCGGCGCCGGCAATGGCGCTGCGTCGGGTTCGCTCGGTGGCGGTCTTGACGGCACAGGCACGCTGCGCCGGACCACCACGGGCGCGATGGATCACACCCGCGAAGCCACCCGCCGCGTGCGTGATCGCGCGGCCAGCACGCGCGACACGGTGCGCGGCACCAGCGAATCGGCGGCGTCCTCGGCGCAGGCCACGGCCAGTGGCGCCGTCAACGGCGCGGCCAACTCGGCCGGCAATGGCATCGCTGGTACGGTGAACACCACGGGTTCCGCGGCGGGTGCGGTCCAGCAGTCGGCCTCGGCCGCGGGCAGCAACGTCAACGGCAATGCCGCGGGCAACGCGGCGGGCGACCTCACGGGCTCGATCAACTCGGCGCCGGTGGCGGTTCCCACCTTGCCGGGCGAGATGCCCACCGCGCCAAGTGCCCCTGCGGCTCCGAGCGCGCCGGCCACGCCTGCTCTGCCCGGCCTGCCGGCGGTGAATCCGCAGGCCTCGGGCAATGCCCACGGCAATGCGAACGGCAGTGCTTCGGGTTCGCTGATCAAGAGCGACACGGCACCGGCGACTGGCAGCAGCCAGTCCTCGGGCTTTGCTTCCCCGGTGCAGGCCTCGGCAGATGCCAACGCGAATGCCGATGCCAATGCCAATGCCTCGGTGAGCACGTCTCCGCAGCAGTAACGTTCGCGCAAAGAAAAACGGCGGGGCCCGCGAGGGTCCCGCCGTCTTCATTTGCCGGCCGGGGTATCAGGTCTTGGGTTCAGGGCCGCGGCGATGTCCGCCCCCGCGCTGCAGTTCTTCCTTGCTCAACAGGCCGTTCTTGTCCTTGTCGAGCGTGCTGAAGCGCTCGGCCAGTTTCGGCATGTTGGACTGCACTTCGTCGAGCGACAGGGATCCGTCCGCGTTGGCGTCGGCCTCCTTGAAGCGGTCGTCGAAGGCCTCGCGCATCTTGCCGCGGCGCGTCTCGCGGGCCTGCTTGGTTTCCTCGGGCGTGACGTAGCCGTCCTTGTCGAGGTCCAGCTTTTCGAACCATTCATTGGTGCGCTCCGTGGCCGCGGCATTCGCCTCGGCCCGGGACACTCGGCCGTCGCCGTCCTTGTCGGCGCGCATTTCGTCGCCACGCGGCGCGTCGCTGCGCGGCGAGTCGCCGGCAAAGGCGTGGGTGGCGAGCAGCGCAGCAACTGCCAGCGCGCAGGTCGAGAGGGTGGTCTTCATCGGGTATCTCCTGGAAATGAAAATGAGGCCTGCACCGGTCTCAACGCACCCGCCGCTTCCCGGTTGACACCCTCCCGCGGCGGGAAGGCGCGGGAAACCGCGGGTCCTTGCTAAGATTCGGGCCGTTTCATCGAGTTCCAGACAGGTTCCCCCGTGAAATCCGAGCTAGAGCGCCTGCTGCGTGAGGCGCTGCGAACACTTGTTCCCGCCGTATTGCCCGAGCCCGCCGACGAATCGCAGGTGGTGGTGGAGCGCACTCGTGATCCGGCCCACGGCGACTTCGCCAGCAACATCGCCATGCGGCTCGCCAAGGCGGCACGCAAGAATCCGCGCGAGGTCGCGCAGGCCATCGTCAAGGCATTGCCCGCGAACCAGCTGGTCGCATCCGCGGAAATCGCCGGCGCGGGTTTCATCAATTTCCGGCTGGCCAAGGACGCCTGGTTCGCGGCGCTCAAGTCCGTCGCCGCACAGGGTGAAGCCTACGGACGCAGCGAGGTCGGCGCACGCCGCAAGGTGATGATCGAATTCGTCTCGGCGAACCCCACCGGCCCCATGCACGTGGGCCACGGGCGCGGCGCGGCTTACGGCGCGACGCTGGGCAATCTGCTCGAGGCCACGGGCCACGACCTCTACCGCGAGTACTACATCAACGATGCCGGCCGGCAGATCGACATCCTGGCGGTCAGCGTCTACCTGCGTTACCTCGAGCTCTGCGGCGAGCCGGTGGCCTTTCCGTCGAACGGCTACAAGGCCGACTACATCCTGCCGGTGGCGAAGGCGCTGCATGCAAAACGCGCCGAGGCCCTGAAGCGCCCTGCCGTCGACGTCGCGCGCGGCGCGCCGCCGGACGCACCGGCCGGCGACAAGGACAAGCACATCGACGGGCTCATCGAGAACTCGCGTAAATTGCTCGGTGCCGCGGAGTTCGATTCCATCGTGCTGTTCGCGCGCGACGCGATGCTGGCCGACATCCGCAACGATCTCGACGAGTTCCGCGTCACCTTCGACAACTGGTACTCGGAGCGCGAATTGAACCGGTCCGGCGCCGTGGACCGCGCCATCGAGGCGCTGCGCAAGTCGGGCCACATGTACACCAGGGACGGCGCCGAGTGGTTCAAGAGCACCGACTACGGCGACGACGAGGACCGCGTGGTCATCCGCGCCAACGGCGAGAAGACCTACTTCGCCTCGGACATCGCCTATCACTACGACAAGCGGCAGCGCGGCCATGACCTGCTGATCGACGTGTGGGGCGCCGATCACCACGGCTACGTGACGCGCGTGCGCGGCGCGCTGCAGGCGCTGGGCAACCCGGGAGATTGCTTCGAGGTCACGCTCATGCAGCTCGTGAGCCTGTTCCGCGGCGGCGAGAAGCTGTCCATGGGCAAGCGCGAGGGCAACTTCGTCACGCTGCGCGACCTGCGCAACGAGGTGGGCAACGACGCCTGCCGCTTCTTCTATCTCATGCGCAGCCACGACCAGGCGCTGGACTTCGACCTTGAACTGGCGAAATCGCGCAGCAACGAGAACCCGGTGTACTACGTGCAATACGCGCACGCCCGCGTCTGCTCGGTGATGAAGGAGCTGGCCGCGCGCGGCCACGAATACGATGCCGCGGCCGGCGCGGCCAACCTCGCGCAGCTCGGCAATGCCCACGAACAGGCGGTGATCACCGCCATCACCCGCTATCCCGAGATCGTGGAGCGCGCCGCGCTCGATCGCACGCCGCACACGCTGGTGCATTACCTGCGCGACCTTGCGAACACGCTGCACACCTATTACAACGCGGAAAAATGGATCGTCGAGGATTCCGCCGTGCGTAACGCGCGCATCACCCTGGTCCTGGCCGTGCAGCAGGTGGTGCGCAACGGCCTGGCCCTGCTCGGCGTGTCGGCGCCCGAGAGCATGTGAGGGAGCCCGCCCTGGTCGCGAAAATCACCAGCCGCGATTTCAAGCGCTCCCGTTCGGGCGGGCTGCGCCTGGACGTCGGCCGCTGGCGCGAGTTCGCCGTGGGCCTGGCCGCAGGCCTGTCGCTGTCCCTGTTCGTGCTGGTCTGGCAGAACTACCGCGAGAAGGAAGCCGCCCGGGCCGCCGCCGAGGTGCCGCGTCCCGAACCGCGACCCGACAAGTCCGCGGCCGCCGGAGAAGCCGAGGACAGCGCCAAGAACTACGACTTCTACGACATGCTGCCGAACTTCGAGGTCGTGGTGCCCGAGAAGGATGGCGAGGTGTCGAACCAGCGCACCGCGGCACCGGCGAAAGTGGAACGGCCCGGCGTCTACGTGCTGCAGGCCGGCTCGTACCGGCAGCAGGAAATCGCCGACCGCAAGCGCGAGCAGCTCAAGCGCCAGGGCATCGACGCCAACGTGCAGCGCGTGGCCGTGGACGACGACGTCTGGTACCGCGTGCGCATCGGCCCGATCACCGACCTCGACGAGGTGAATCGCCTGCACGCGCGCCTGCGCGCCGCGGATCTCGATCCGCTCGTGATCCGCGTCGGCGAATGAGCATGGCGAACGCGCCACTGCGATTTTGCTTCGCGGCTGGCGTGTTGCTGGCGCTGGCGGGCTGCGCCACGCAGCCGCCGGCCCCGGCGCCCGCGCCGCCACCGCCCGAGGCACCGAAGCCCGCACCGTTGCCGCCGCCCACGCACCCCGGTCTCACGCTGGCAGCGGTTGGCGACATCATGCTGGGCACGGATTTCCCCGAGAACATCCTGCCGGACGACGACGGCGTCGGCTTCCTGCAGGCGGTGACGCCCATCCTTTCCGCGCCGGACGTGACCTTCGGCAACCTCGAAGGCGTGCTGATGGACGGCGGCGAGCCGGTGAAGCAATGCAAGAACCCGAAGATCTGCTTCCTGTTCCGCTCGCCCACGCGGTATGCCGCGTATCTCAAGGCGGCGGGCTTCGACGTCATGAGCCTCGCCAACAACCACGCGCGCGACTTCGGCGAGGAAGGCCGCTCCTCGAGCATGGCCGCGCTCGACGCCGTCGGCATCCTGCACTCGGGGCGCGAAGGGACCGTGGCGAGCTGGATCGCCAACGGACGGCGCGTGGCGCTGGTGGCGTTCGCGCCCAACGTCGGCGCGAACTCGCTCAACGATCCGCAGATCGGCCTGCCGCTGGTGAGCCAGCTGGCCGCCACGCACAACATCGTGATCGTGTCCTTCCACGGCGGTGCCGAGGGCAATGGCGCGGAGGTGCTGCCGTTCGTGCGCGAGATCTTCGCCGGCGAGGATCGCGGCAACGTGGTCGAGTTTGCGCGCTCCATGGTGGATGCGGGTGCGGACGTGGTCATCGGCCACGGGCCGCACGTGGTGCGGGCCATGGAACTGTACCGCGACCGTTTCATCGCCTACAGCCTGGGAAATTTCGCGACGTACTACGGCATCAGCGTGGAAGGCAATCGCGGCATCGCGCCCATCCTGCTGCTGACGCTCGACGATGACGGGCGCTTCGTGTCCGGGCAGGTCGAGGCGACGACGCAAGTCCGCCCGGCTGGTCCTACCCTGGACCCGTCGAAGACGGTCATCGACCTTCTGCGCACCCTGACTGCCACCGCGTTTCCCGACGGCCTGCTGCAGATCCGCGAGGATGGCGCGCTTTCGCGTCGCGCCGTGCCGTAATCAAACCGAGGTGTCGCCTTGCCATCCGCCATCAAGCTCACCCTGCTCGCTGCGCTGATGCTCGCGTGCAGCGCCTGCGCGCGTTTCGAGAATCCCATCGTGGCCGAGAATGGCCAGAGGTTCGACGACCGGCTCGCCGGTCGCTGGCACGCCGAGGGAAAAGAAGGAACGGTGGACATGGAGATCCGACGCGCCGGTGAGGAAGGCCTGGTCGTCATGACCACCACGGAAGCAGGCCAGGAACCGAAATCGGAAGATTTCCGCCTGGTCACCGCCAGGCTCGAGCGGCAGACGTTCGCCAGCGTCACCGATCCGGCAAAGGAAGGGGCGAACTGGGTCCTGTTCCGATACGACGTCGTTTCGCCGGACCTGCTGATCATCTACGTGGACGAACGAGCTGCTGCCTGGCAAGGCGGACGAATCCGGCATTGAAGGCAGCAAGACGGTGACCGCCTCGAGCGAGCAGCTGCGCGAATTCGTCCTGGGGTACGGGAGCGTGAGTTTCGACGACCAGCCCGCCGTCGAGTTCCGGCGCGTCCCGCCCGGCTAGCCGCGGCGGCGCAACGTCAAACTACTCCGCGTCGTCGGTGATGTTGCGAAAGTCGACGCCCAGCGAGCGCAGCTTGCGGTACAGGTGCGTGCGTTCCATGCCGACGCGCTTGGCGAGCTGCCCCACCTTGCCGTTGCAGAGCAGGAGCTGCTGCTGCAGGTAGGCGCGCTCGAACTGCTCGCGCGCTTCGCGCAGCGGCAGCGCCAGCAGGTCCTGCTTGACCAGCGGTTCGGCGGTCGGCGCCTGCGCCGCGAGCTCGCGCTCGATCTCGTCGAGGCGGATCTCCTCGCTGCCGCCCTGCAGGAGCAGCCGCTGCACCAGGTTCTTGAGCTCGCGGACGTTGTCGGGCCACGGATAGTTGCGCAGGCGATTCTGCGCGGCGACGCTGAACTTGCGGAACGTGAGGCCTTCGCCGTCGACGAAGCGGTCCACGTAGTGGCGCAGCAGGTCGGGCACGTCCTCGGTGTACTCGCGCAGCGGCGGCACGCGCACGATGAGCGTGTTGAGATGGGCGAGCAGGTCGCGGCGGAACTCGTCGCTGCGGGTTTCGATGCCGGGCCGGGCCGAGGACAACAACCGCGCCTTGAAGGTGACCGGCGTGTTGCCGCCGACGCGCATGAACTGGCCGCTCTCGAGAGTGCCGAGCAGCGCGCGCTGCGCCTGCGGCGGCAGGTCTTCCAGCTCGTTGATGAAAAGCGTTCCGGCGCCGGCGCGCTCCAGCACGCCGGGCGCGATCTGCCCGTTGGACTCGGTGCCGAACAGCACCTGCTCGGCGCCGTCACCGCGCAGCGTGCTCGAGATCAGCGTGACGAACGGGCGCGAGGCGCGCGGGCTGGCGTCGTGGATGAAGCGCGCGAAGGCTTCGCGTCCCGTACCGGTCTCGCCGACCAGCAGCACGGGGGAATCATTGGTGGCGATCTGCGCGAGATCGGCGCGCAGCTGCTGCATGACGCGGCTGCGGCCCACGGGCACGCCGGGCGAGGCGGCCAGCAACTTGCCCGCGTGACGCTTGCGCTTGCCGGCTTCGAGGGCGCGTTCCACGGTGCGCAGCAGCTTCTGCAGCGACAGCGGCTTCTCGACGAAATCGAATGCGCCTAGCCGCGTGGCCTCGACCGCGGTTTCCACCGTGCCGTGGCCGGACATCATGACCACCGGGCACGACGACTCCGCCGACTGCCCGGACCATTCGCGCAGCAGCGTGATGCCGTCGGTGTCCGGCATCCAGATGTCGAGCAGCACGAGGTCGGGCAACTGGCGGGCGCGCGAGGCGCGCGCCTGGCCGGCATCCCCGGCCACGTCCACGTCGTAACCCTCCTCGGAGAGGATTTCCTTGAGGAGGCCTCGAATGTCTGCTTCGTCGTCGACGACCAGAATGTGTGCGGCGCTCATGCTCGCTCCTTCCTGGGTTCGGCGCGCCTTTCGCGCGCCACTGTCTGTCGGGTTCCGTCAGTTACCGGCAAGGATACACGCACGCGCGCGCCACCTTCCGGCCGATTGTCGGCCTCCACGCGGCCGCCGTGTTCCTCGACGATCTTTTTTACAATCGCGAGCCCCAGGCCGGTGCCCTTCGGCTTGCTGGTCACATAGGGGTCGAATACTCGCCCCAGTACCTCGCGCGTGAAGCCGGGACCATTGTCACTTACCGTAATCGTGGCGTACTCGGCCCCGGCCGCGGTTTCCAGCCTCGTAGCCACCATGACCCGCCCGGAAGGCGAATGTTCCACGGCCTCGACCGCGTTGACGATGAGGTTGTTGAGGATCTGGCGCACGCGGCCGCGGTCGGCTTCGACCAGGTCGATGTGCGGATCGGCGTCGACTTCGATCTGCACCGCCGCTTCCTGCACGCGGTGCAGGTCGGCCACTTCGGCGACCAGCGCATTGAGCGGGAACTTGGTCACCTTCATGTCCGGTGCGCGCGCGTACTCGCTGAAGGCGTTGACCATGGCCTTCATGGCCTCCACCTGCTGCACGATGGTGTAGGTCGCGCGGTCCAGCACCTGCGCGTCCTCGCCCTTCATGTGCTCCAGGTAGCGGCGCCGCATGCGCTCGGCCGACAGCTGGATGGGTGTCAGCGGATTCTTGATCTCGTGCGCGAGGCGCCGCGCGACCTCGCCCCATGCCGCGTCGCGCTGCGCCTGCAGGAGCGCGCTGATGTCGTCGAACACGATGACGTATCCGCCCTGGCGCTCCGCGTCGTCCTCGGCGTGTTCGTTGCCGGGCAGCGGCGTGCAGGCGCACACCAGCACGCGCGCGCCGGCCATCTCGGGCTTGAGGTCCATCTGCTCGCGCCATTCCTCTTCGCCGCGCGCCAGGCGCGAGCTGACTTCGCCGACGAAGCGCGCGAAACGCGGGTTGTCCGCGGTGAGCGCCTCCAGCGGCTGGCCCACGCCCTGCTCGAGGTCGACGCCGAGAATGCTGCTGGCCGCGTGGTTGGCGCTGCGCAGCACCAGGTCGCGGCCGATGGCGATGACGCCGGTAGTCAGGCGCGCCAGGATGATCGACAGCCGCTCGCGTTCTCGTTCCACCGCCGTCTGGCTGCGCGTGGTCTCCTCGCGCGCGCGGCGCAGCCGCTTGGTCATGTCGTTGAACGAATGCACCAGGAAGCCCATCTCGTCGCGCGACGGCAGCGGCAGGCGCGTGCCGAAGTCGCCCTTGCCGACCGCGCGGGTACCCGCGATCAGGTCCTGCACCGGTCGCGTGAGCTTCTCGGCGGAGTAGATAGCGCCATATATCGCGGTAAGCATTGCCAACAGCAGCACCAGCGTCAAAGTCATCCGAAAGCTGTTCTTCACCGGCTCGCGTTGCGCTGACAGCTCGCCGTGCTGCGAATAGGATCGTTGCACGGCCTCGGATAAACGCGCGAGCTGCGGCGGCACCGGGTAGACGGCCACCACGAAGCGACCTTCGCTCGATCCCGGAGCAGCCGCGATAGGTGCCGCGGTGTTGATCAGGTAGTCGCCCTCCGACAGCGGCTCCAGGCTCCAGTAGGTATTTCCGCCCGCCATCGCGCGCGTCATCTCGGGCGTGGCGTAACGCGGCACGTTGGTCGAGATGTCGCCGGCGCTGCTGGCCGCGAGCACGCGGCCCAGCGAACCGTACACCACGATCTCGATGGCGCCGCTCTCGACGCGCTGCGTGTCGGTGGCCAGGTCCCAGTCGGACACCGGGGTGGTGGCCAGCTCGCCCGCGAACAGCTCGGTACTGCGCGCGTACTCGCGCATGCGCACGTCCATCGCGGCCTTCGACAGCTCCAGCGCGTCGGTCAGGCCCTGCTTGATCTCCACCTTGAACCAGCTGTCGATGCCGCGGTTCAGGAACTCCAGGCTGAATAGATAGACGATGATCAGCGGCGCGATCACCAGCGAGCCGAAGATGGCCACCGTGCGCGCCGTGAGGCGCGAGCCGGGAACCTGCGCGCGGAACGCGCGCACCAGTTCGATGATCTTGCGCGCCAGCAGCACGCTGACCGTGATCACCGCGATGGCGTTGACCAGCAGGATCCACGGCTGCAGCTTGCTGTACTGGACCGAGTTCTGGACCGACAGCGCGAGCAGCAGCAGCAGGCCGCCGCTCACCAGCACCCACAGTGCGATGAGTCCGAGGGTGCCGATCCTCCTCAGCGCTGCAGGGACCATGAGAACCACTCGCTCTCGCGATGCCAGTCATCGGTCCAGAAGAGCAGCACCCGCATGGTGTCGGACAGGCGCCCGCGCCGGATCCCGGCGCGCAGCGAGACGCGGTACTGGCGCTTCGGCGACAGCTGCAGCGAGGTAACGATGGGCAATGCCTCGAAGGTGCCGAGCGCTTCGAGCGCCTCTTCCAGGGTGGCGTAGCTGTGCTGCTCGTTGCCGGAGGCGTCGAGGTCGCGGGTCAGGTAGCGGTCGCTGACCGCGTGGTAACTGAGCTCGCGATGCAGGGTCCTCTCGAAGATGGTCTCGTCCACCCAGAAGCGCCGTTCGCGCGAGACCACCACGTCGAGATCGAAGGAAAGTGTCAGGCCGTCCTTGAGCGCCGCCCGGATGTCGTCGTTCACCGGATACGCCACGCGCGCGAACAACTGCAACGAGCCCTGTTCGACGGTCACGTAAGCCGAGCGCACCTCGAGCACGCCATCGAGCGCATCGGCGCGCGACGGCGAAACCGAGCCGGCGCCGAAGGCGGCGAACAGCAGCATCAGGAGAACGGGCGCGCGGCGCGGATACATCGAGGTCCTGGAATTCCCTAGGTCGTCAGTTTATGGATGCAGGCATAGTAGAAGCCATCGGTACCTGCATCGCCACCCGGCAGCAGCTGCCAGCCGACACTGCGCTCGATGAGTCCCGGCGGCCGCGGCAGTCCGTCCGGCCAGGCGCCCGCGGCGGCGCGAGGTTCGCCGGCCAGCAGGGCCGCGACCACGTGCTCGTTTTCATCCGGCAGTACCGAACAGGTGCAGTAGATGAGACGCCCGCCGGGCCGCAGTAGTTCGAAAGCCGTGCGCAAAATCTGTCGTTGAGTGGTCGCGAAGGCGCCGATGTCGCCCGGCCGGCGCAGCAGCTTGATGTCCGGGTGCCGGCGGATGACGCCGCTGCCGGAACAGGGGGCGTCCACCAGCGCGCGGTCGAAGGACGCCGGCGCCAGCGAGGGCGGCCGCGTGCGCAGGTCCGCTGCGAGCAGCAGCGCCTGCCGTCCCGCCCGCTCGAGGTTCTGGCGCACGCGCTGCAGGCGCAGCGGGTCGTGATCCGCGGCGACGATTTCCGCCAGATCGGGCGTGCGCTGGGCGATGTGCAGGGTCTTGCCGCCGGGCGCGGCACAGGCGTCCAGCACCCGCGTGCCGGGCTGTGCATCGAGCAGCGGCGCGGCGAGCTGCGCGCCCAGGTCCTGTACCGACACCGCGCCGGAATCGAAGCCCGGCAGGATCTGCACCGGCGCCGCGTGCTCGAGCACCACCGCGTCGGGATTCCAGTCGACGGCACGCGCGTCGCGGCCGAGGGCGCGCCAGGAGCGCAGGAAATCCGTGACCGTGAGCTGCGCGGGGTCGACGCGCAGCGCCATGGGCGGATGCAGGTTGTTGGCAGCCAGCATGGGCTCGGCCCGTTCTTTCCAGGCCTCGACCAGTGCATCGACCAGCCAGCGCGGATGGGCGTGGCGCTGCGCGAGGTCCTGGTCCGCGGCGGCTAACAACCCGGCGCGCTGCGCGACGAACTTGCGCAGCACCGCGTTGACCATGCCGCTGGCGCGCCCTTCGCCCACGATGCGACTGGCGTCCACCGCCAGGTGCACCTGCGCCTCCGCGGCGCCGCGCGAGTACTCCACCTGGTGGGCCGCGGTCACCAGCAGCGCCGCGAGCTTCGGCGACAACTCGTCGAACGGCCGGCTCAGCAGCGGCGCCAGCGCGGGTGCCAGGCGGAGGTACCAGCGCATCGTGCCCAGCGCGACCGCGCGCACCGCCGCGCGATCGGTGCGTGCCTGCGCGGCCTCGAGGGCGTCGTCGGACGAGCGGCCTTCGTTGACCACCGCGTGCACCGCGAGCGCGGCCTGCGCGAGAGTCATGGCCCCGGGTGCGTGGCGCTCGCGCCGCGGTCCGGCGCCTGCGCCTGGCTTGCGACGAGGCGACTTCATGCGCCCAACCGTGCGCCGGCGATGCGCACGCCGTTGGCGAAATCGCGCGCCGATACCGGCCGCTTGCCGGCACGCTGCAACTCGCGCAGCTGCACCACGCCTTCACCGCAGGCCACGCGCAGGCCTGAGTCGTCCAGGCCTAGCAAGCTGCCCGGCTCGCCGGCGCGGCCCGCCGCGTCGAGCAGGCGCGAACGCAGGATGCGCAGCGGTTGCCCGTCCAGGCGAGTCTCGGCCACGGGCCAGGGATTGAAGGCGCGGATCTGCCGGTCGATGTGTGTCGCCGGGGAATTCCAGTCGATGAGCGCCTCGGATTTTTCGATCTTGGGCGCGTAGGTCGCGCCCGCGGAAGGCTGCGCGCGGCCCGGGAGCGTGCCCGCCGCAAGACCGTCGATGGCTTCGAGCAGGGCCGCGGCGCCGAGTTCGGCAAGCGCGTCGTGCAGGTCGCCCGCGGTGTCGTCGGCGCCGATGGCGCGGCGCCTTTCGAGCAGCATCGGCCCGGTATCCAGCCCCTCGTCCAGCTGCATGATGGTGATGCCGGTTTCCGCGTCACCGGCGAGCAGCGCGCGCTGGATCGGCGCCGCGCCACGCCAGCGCGGCAACAGCGAGCCGTGGATGTTGAGGCAGCCCAGGCGCGGCAGCGCCAGCGCCGCGGCGGGCAGGATCAGGCCGTACGCCACCACCACCATCAGGTCCGGCGACCACTCGCGCAGCGACCCGAGCCCTTCCGGTGTCTTCAGGGTCTGCGGCTGCGCCACCGGCACGCCGCGCTCCGCCGCGAGTAGTTTGACCGGCGAGGCGCGCAGCTCGCGGCCCCGCCCCGCGGGCCGGTCCGGCTGCGTGAGCACGCCCACCACCCGGTGGTGCGAATCGAGCAGCGCGCGCAACGCGGGCAACGCGAATTGCGGCGTACCCGCGAACGCTATGCGTAGGGATGTCATCGGGACGCCCGAGGGCCGGGGACGGCGCTCGGTTCAGTAGGCGCGCGCCGTGGCGGACTCGCGCGTGCGGCTGGCGCGTTCCTTGCGATCCTTCTCGAGCTTCTTGCGAATGCGTTCGCGCTTGAGATCCGACAGGTAATCGACGAACAGCTTGCCCTCGAGGTGATCCATCTCGTGCTGCAGGCAGACGGCGGCGAGGCCTTCGAGTTCGACTTCGAAGGACTTGCCCGAGGCGTCCTGGGCGCGGGCGCGCACCTTCACCGGGCGCTTCACCTCGTCAAATATGCCGGGCACGGACAGGCAGCCCTCTTCGGTCACCCCCATGCCTTCAGCCGCCAGGATTTCCGGATTGCAGAACACCTGCGGCTGATCCTTCGTCTCGGAAACATCCATGACAATCAAGCGCTTATGGAAGTCCACCTGGGTCGCGGCCAGGCCGATGCCGGGGGCGGCGTACATGGTCTCGAACATGTCCTCGACCTGCTTGGCCAACGCCGCGTCGAACACCTCGACGGGGGTCGCCTTGGTGCGAAGACGGGGGTCCGGGTACTCAAGAATTTGCAGGCGCGCCATGATGTTCTGCTCGATTGCTGCTAATGTTTGGATGATTCGGTCGTGGACAAGGACTGCCGGTACGCCCGGGAGTTCTGTCCCGTGATCCAGCGCACAGACTTGACAATAGATCGAGCCCTAACGTGCCGCGGCGGATTATAACAGTGGGGTCCGCTTGCCCCACTTACGGATTGAGGAGTGGAGGATGTTTTCGAATCAACAACTTAAAGAGTCGCGCGTACTCGCCCGGGTAACGCCGCGCCTCCTGGGTCTCATGGCCTTCTTTGCCGCCGCCGTGCTCCTGGCGGGCTGCCAGACGGCGCCCGAGGAATTTCCTCGCGCCGCCGCTCCGCCGCCGCCGCCCGCAGCCGCCGAGTCCGCGGATCCGGCCAATGACATGACCGCGACCGAAGCGGCCATCGCGGCAATGAACGAGATGGCGCCCGCCGAGGCTCCCGCGCAGACCGCGCAGCTCATCCGCCCCGACGCGCCGATGAACTACACCGTCAAGCGTGGCGACACGCTGTGGGATATCGCGGCGGTGTTCCTCAAGGACCCCTGGTTCTGGCCCGAGATCTGGCAGATCAATCCGCAGGTCGAGAATCCGCACCTTATTTATCCCGGCGACGTGCTGTCGCTGGCCTACGGCGCCAACGGCGACGCGCACGTCAGCATCTCGCAATACAGCGGTGCGCGCCTGCAGCCGCGCCTGCGCAGCGAAGGGCTCGACGGACCCGTGGACGCGCTGCCCTACTCCGCGATCGCGGCGTTCCTGTCCAAGCCCAGCGTGCTGGTCGAGGAACAGATCCTCAGCGCCCCGCACATCCTCGCGTTCCGTGACCAGCACATGATCGGCGGCACCGGGCACGAGGCCTACGTGCAGAACCTGAATGCGCCGCTCAACCAGCGTTTCACGGTCATGCACGTGGGCGAGCCCATCGTCGACTTCGAGACCAATGAACTCATCGGCTACCAGGCGGCTTACGTCGCCACGGCCGTGGTCAACAATCCGGGCAAGATCACCAAGACCGTGCTGACCGAAGGTGCGCGCGAAGCGCTGCGCGGCGATCGCCTGATCGCGCAGGAAGGCGACGTGCCGCTGACCTTCACGCCGCACGCGCCCAAGGGCCAGATCGATGGCCAGATCATCGCGATCGCGGACGAGGCCACGGAAGTCGGCCAATACCAGGTGGTCGTGTTGAATCGCGGCGACCGCCATGGCCTGACCACGGGCGCGGTGCTGGCGGTGGACCAGCGCGGTGAAGTCGTGCGGGACGTCTGGAACCGTCGTCCTTTCGGCAAGGATCCGCACGGCGCCGTGGTGGAGTTGCCGTACGAACGCGCCGGCACGCTGATCGTCTTCAAGGTCTTCGACCGCGTGAGCTACGGCCTGATCATCGGCGCGCGCGCCCCGATCCAGGTGGCGGACCGCGCGTACTCGCCCTGATCTGAAACCAGTCATTCGCAGCAGAAAGGGCCAGTCTTCGGACTGGCCCTTTCCTTTTAGGCTGGTGTCATGGAAGACCAGCCCGAACTCCCGCCGCGACGCCTGTGCCTGGCCGCGAGGACGCCAGCACTCGGCGCCGGCGCGCTGGCCGCGATCACGGCCGAGAGTCCCGATCTCGAGGTGATCGAATTTCCGGACGCCACGCGGCTGGCGCAACTCGGCCTGACCAAGGCCGGCATCGCGTGGCTGCTGTCACCCGATCGCGCGCGCATCGATGCGGACCTGCGCTGGCTCGAGGCCTCGGGCTGCACGCTGCTGCCGGCCACCAGCGACGCGTACCCCGAGTTGCTGCGCCAGTCGCCCGACGCTCCCGCCGTGTTGTGGGTGCGCGGGAAGGCGGCGGCGCTGTCCGAGCCGCAGCTCGCGATGGTGGGCAGCCGCAGTCCCACCGCGGGCGGACGCGCCACGGCGCGCGAGTTCGCCGCGCGCTTCGCGCGCGTTGGGCTCATCATCACCAGCGGCCTCGCGCTGGGCATCGACGCCGCCTGCCATGAAGGCGCGCTGGACGCCGAAGGATTAACGATCGCCGTGCTGGGCCATGGCCTCGACAGCGTGTACCCGCGCGAACACCAGCACCTCGCCAGCCGCATCGCCGGCAGCGGCGCGCTCGTGTCCGAGTTCGCGCCGGGCACCCCTCCCCTTCACCATCATTTTCCGCGGCGCAATCGCATCATCGCGGGCCTGTCGCACGGGACCCTGGTGGTCGAAGCGGCCCAGGATTCGGGCTCGCTGATCACGGCCCGGCTGGCTGGCGCCGCCGGCCGCGAGGTGTTCGCCGTCCCCGGATCCATCCACAATCCGCTCGCGCGCGGCTGCCACGAGCTGATCCGGCAGGGAGCCAAG
The DNA here is from genome assembly GCA_036274075.1 of Steroidobacteraceae bacterium. Lineage (GTDB taxonomy): Bacteria > Pseudomonadota > Gammaproteobacteria > Steroidobacterales > Steroidobacteraceae > CADEED01. The sequence continues at coordinate 84,121 of DASUGK010000115.1, forward strand.
CTGGTGGAAGGCATCGAGGACGTCCTGGCCGAGCTCAAGATTTCCCTTTGTCACCAACTACTTGCGCAACCCCAGGCGGCACCGCCGCAGACGCCCGCGGCGGCGCCCGCGTTGGACAAGGCATACAAAATCCTGTTAGATGCGCTCGCCTTCGAGCCGGCGAGCGTCGATAGCTTGATCGAACGCACGGGCATGAACAGCGAATCGATCGCCTCGATGCTGCTGATCCTGGAGCTCGACGGCCACGTGGCGCCGCACCCCGGCGGCCGATACAGCCGCATGGCGGGACATTAGTCTTCTACGGCGACAGCATGACCGGAAGTGTTCTAGACATTCTTATTTACGTGTTCGACCAGTACATGCTGGCCGAACTGCCCGAAGTCCCCGAGCGCGAGACGCTCGCCGCGGACCTCGAGCGCGCCGGGTTCGGGCGTCACGATGTCGAGCGCGCGCTCGACTGGCTCGCGGACCTCGCGGGCGAACGCTCGCGCCCCGAGATCACCGCCAACCGCGCCATCCGGGTGTTCTCGGAACTCGAAGTCGAACGCATCCCGGCCGCCTGCCGCGGCTACCTGCTGCAGCTCGAGACCGACGGCATCCTCTCGCCCCTGCAACGCGAAATCGTGATCGACCGGCTGGTCGCGCTCGAAAGCGACAAGTACGGCGACGAAGTCGACATCGACCGCCTCAAGTGGCTGGTGCTGATGGTGCTGTCGAGCCAGCCCGGGCAGGAACAGGCTTGCGCACGCATGGAAGATCTCGTGTTCGAAGACCCCCCAGCTCTCCCGAATTAGGACGCGATGGCTGACAACCTGGTCATCGTCGAGTCGCCCGCCAAAGCGAAAACCATCAAGAAGTACCTCGGCAAGGATTTCGAGGTGCTCGCTTCGTATGGCCACGTGCGCGACCTCGTGCCGAAGGAAGGCGCCGTCGATCCCGACAAGCACTTCGAAATGAAGTACCAGTCGATCGAGCGCAACCAGAAACACGTCGACGCCATCGCGCGGGCACTCAAGAAATCCAAGGCGCTGTACCTCGCGACCGACCCGGACCGCGAAGGCGAGGCGATTTCCTGGCACCTGCGCGAGTTGCTCGCGGAACGCGGCGAGCTCAAGGGCAAGGACGTCAAGCGCGTGGTGTTCTACGAGATCACCAAGGGCGAGATCCAGAAAGCCGTGGCTGAGCCGCGCGACCTGTCGCTCGACCTGGTGAACGCGCAGCAGGCGCGCCGCGCCCTCGACTACCTGGTGGGTTTCAATCTCTCGCCGCTGCTGTGGAAGAAGGTGCGGCGAGGCCTGTCCGCCGGGCGCGTGCAGAGCCCCGCGCTGCGCATGATCTGCGAGCGCGAGCACGAGATCAGTATCTTCAAGCCGCAGGAATACTGGACGCTGGAAGCCGAGGGCGAACACAGCGCGCAGACGTTCCCGCTCAAGCTGGTGGAATTCGACGGCAAGAAGGTCGAGCAGTTCAGCTTCACCAATGAAGCGGCGGCGCGCGGCGTCGAGCAGTCCATCAAGGATGCGGCGCAGGGTTTCCTGCACGTGGTCTCCATCGACCGCAAGCAGCGCCGCCGCAATCCCTCGCCGCCGTTCACCACCTCGACGCTGCAGCAGGAGGCGGCGCGCAAGCTCGGTTACTCCGCGCAGCGCACGATGCGCCTGGCGCAGCAGCTCTACGAAGGCGTCGACTTCGGCGAAGGCAGCATCGGCCTCATCACCTACATGCGTACCGACTCGGTGAACCTGGCCGCCGACGCGGTGCGCGAGATGCGCGAAGTCATCGCGAAGGAATACGGCAAGGAAGCGGTCTCGGAAGAGCCGCGGGTCTACAAGACCAAGTCACGCAACGCGCAGGAAGCGCACGAAGCCATCCGCCCGACCTCGGCCGCGATCCTGCCGTCGCGCCTGGAAGGCAAGATCGATCCCGACCAGTACAAGCTTTACGCGCTGATCTGGAAGCGCGCGGTGGCCTCGCAGATGGCGCACGCCCTGTTCGACACTGTCGCGGTGGACATGCGCCCGGGTTCCGGTGCGGAATCTTCCGCCGGCGGCGGCACGACGCTGCGCGCCAACGGCTCCACGCTCATCAAGCCCGGTTACATGGCCGTCTACCAGGAAGACGTGGACGACGGCAAACCGGAGAACGAGAGCGACCGCATCCTGCCGGCCATGAAGGACGGCGACGTGGTCACGCTGCTGAACATCCACGGCGACCAGCACTTCACCGAGCCGCCGCCGCGTTACTCGGAAGCCTCGCTGGTCAAGGCGCTGGAGGAACACGGCATCGGCCGGCCTTCGACCTACGCCACCATCATCTCGACGCTCAAGGACCGCGAGTACGTCGACATGGACAACCGGCGGTTCATCCCGACGGACATCGGCAAGATCGTCAACGGCTTCCTGTCCAAGCATTTCCACAAGTACGTGGAGTACGGCTTCACCGCCGCGCTAGAGGACGAGCTCGACGCGGTGTCGCGCGGCGAAGAGGACTGGACCCAGCCGCTCAGGAAATTCTGGAAACCCTTCGTCTCGCAGGTCGACCACGTCGAGAAGAACGTGTCGCGCGAGGAAGTCGCGCAGGCGCGCGAGCTCGGCAAGCACCCGGAGAGCGGCAAGCCGGTCACGGTACGCATGGGCCGCTACGGCCCGTTCGTGCAGATCGGTACCAAGGACGACGAGGAGAAACCCAAGTTCGCCGGGTTGCGGCCGGGGCAGAAGATGGACCTCATCAAGCTGCCCGAGGCCCTCGAGCTCTTCAAGCTGCCGCGCAAGCTCGGCCAGACCGCCGAGGGTGAACCGGTGGAGGCCAACATCGGGCGTTTCGGGCCGTACATCAAGTACGGTGCGAAATACGTGTCGCTCAAGCCGCCAGACGATCCCTACACGGTGGAGCTCGACCGCGCGCTCGAGGTCATCCGGCTCAAGAAGGAAGCGGATGCCAACCGCATCATCCAGGACTTCGGCGTCGACAACATACAGGTGTTGAACGGCCGTTACGGCCCGTACATCACCGACGGCAAGCGCAACGCGCGCATGCCGAAGGACGCCGATCCGAAAACCATCGCACTCGATTTGTGCCGCGAGCTGCTGGCCGCTGCACCACCACGCGGCAGCCGTTTCGGCCGCAAGAAGGCCGCCGCGCCCGCCGCGGCCGCGCCGGCTGCAGCGGAAAGCGCAGCAAGCGCCAGGCCGGAAAAGAAATCCGCCAAGGCCGCGGGCAAGGCGGCGGCGGCCGTTCCCGCAGCGAAGCCGGAGAAGAGAGCGGTAACAAAGAAAAAATCCGCGGCACGCGCCGCCGCGAAATCCGCCACGTCCGTTCCCAGGAAAGCGCCCGCGAAACGCAAGAAGGCCTGAAGGCTTATGTTCAATTTCGTTCCCCGACGTGATTGAACCCGCGATTGAATTAAGTCGTAGCGCGGAGTAGCGTCGCCAGCGGGTCCTGGATAACACGGTGCGCGAGCCAAGGAGGTGGCACGCACTGCTCGCGGCATCAAAGAAGAACCGCCGCGTTCCCGAGGCTCTCGTCTGCGAAGACCTGGCCTTGGCGTGTATCCGGAAAAACAGGTTCTCAGGGGATACATTCAATGAAGAGCAAACGTGTTCGTCACGGCCAGGTAGCTTTGGCCGTGTGTGGCGCGTTGTTGTCGGCGGGTACGATCGCCGCGGCCGCAGGACCGCGCCCGTTATCCGTCGCCGACACCGCGCGTCTGTCCGCGCTGACGCTTCCCGAGCCGATCTCCACCGAAGGCAACCTGCCGAAGGTGCTGCACCCGAGCCTCGCCGGCCTGACCGGCAGGCACGAAGTGCTGATCCGCCTCGGTGGCCAGTCGGTCGCGGGATCCGACGAGTCGCGCTCACGGGAGGACGTGGCCGCCGAACAGGCTGCCGCCGTCGACCGCATCCTCGCGGTCGCTCCGAGCGCCGATGTGCGCGCCTCGCTGCAGCTGGCGCTGAACGCCGTGGTGATGAGCGTCGATGCCGCCGATCTGCCGGCGATCGCACGCGACACCGCCATCACGCGCATCGTCGGTGTCTCTAACTACAGCCAGGACCTCTCCGAGACGGTGCCGTACATCGGCGCCGACACGGCGCATGCCCTCGGCGCCCGCGGCCAGGGTGTACGCGTCGCGGTCATCGACAGCGGCGTCGACTACACGCATGCCGCGCTCGGCGGCCCCGGCACGCAGGCCGCGTACGAAGCCGCGTGGGCGCCACTGCCGCCGGCGGGCGCACCGGCCATCCCGGTGCTGACCAGCGGCGGTTACCTCGTGGTCGACGACCCGGCGACGGCCGCGGACAACGGCCTGTTCCCGAGCTCCAAGATCATCGGCGGCTACGACTTCGTCGGTGAGCGCTGGCCGAACAACGCCCCTCCGGGCGGTGTCTCGTTCCTCGAACCCGATCCGGATCCGATCGCGGCGCCCGACGCCACCACCTTCGGTGGCCACGGCACGCACGTGTCCGACATCATCGCCGGCAAGCTCGGCGTGGCCCCGGCCGCCAAGATCGTCGCGATCAAGGCGTGCTCGGCCCCGGCGACCTCTTGCAGCGGCACCGCGCTGCTGCAGGCGATGGACTTCGCGCTCGATCCGAACCAGGACGGCCGCATCCGCGACCGCGTGGACATCATCAACATGTCGCTGGGTTCGCCGTATGGCCAGCCCTTCGACGACGACCTGTCCGAAGCCGTGGACAACGCCTCGAAAGTGGGTGTGTTGACCGTGGCCTCGGCCGGCAACAGCGCCGACAAGCAGTTCATCACGGGTTCGCCCGCGGCTGCTTCCTCGGCACTGAGCGTCGCGCAGACCGCGGTTCCCTCGGCCACGCTGCAGCTGATGACGGTGACGTCGCCGCCTGCGGGTGACAAGGGCGCGGTCTTCCAGCCCTGGTCGGCGCCGCTGACCACGGTCATCGAAGGCGCGGTGTTCTACCCACCGACCACCGGCGGCAAGCGCATCGGCTGCGCGGATGCCAACGGCGCCAACCCGTTCGCACCCGGTGAACTGCAGGGCATGATCGTGCTCGTCGATCGCGGCACCTGCTCGTTCAGCCTCAAGATCTCCAACATCGCGGCGGCGGGCGGACGGCTCGGCATCATCGGCCTGATCACCCCGGATGCTCCGTTCGGCGGTGCGTTCGGCGGCGGCACGCCTACGATCCCGGGCTACATGATCAGCCAGGCGGACGCGAACCTGCTGCGCACCGGCACGGGTGCCGTGCGCTTCGATCCCGCCAACCTGGCGGATCTCGCCGGATCGCTGGCCTCCACGTCCTCGCGCGGTCCGCGCTTCGACGACAACATCGTGAAGCCGGAAATCGGCGCGCCCGGCGCGTCGGTGTCGGCGATGTCGGGCAGCTTCACCGGGACCGCCGCGTTCGGCGGCACCTCGGGTGCGGCACCGATGGTCACGGGTGCGGCGGCCATCCTCAAGGCGGCACGTCCGTTCCTCTCGGCCACAGACATCAAGCAACTGCTGATCAATACCGCGCAGACCGAGGTGTACCAGCCGTCGTCGTCGGCCACCGTCCTGCCGGACCAGCTCGCCCCGATCACCCGTATCGGTGGTGGCGAAGTCCGCGTGGATCGTGCACTGCTCTCGCCGGTGATCGTCCACGACATCACCGGTGACAAGGTCTCGCGAGTCCACGGCGCCATGAGCTTCGGACTGCTCGATGCCTCGAAGGGCAACCACGTCCTGCAGCGCAAGTTGCAGGTCGAGAACCGCACGTTCTTCCCGCTGGTGTACAAGGTGACGCCGACGCTGCGTTACCAGGACGACAAGGACACGGGCGCGGTGAGCATGTCGGTCAGCCCATCGACTATTGTCGTGCACCCCTTCGGCAAGACCCAGGTCAACGTGAAGCTCACGGTGGACGGCACCAAGCTGCGCGACAGCCAGATGAACGCCGGTTCGCGCGGCAATGCCATCGGGCCCCTGACGACCAACGAGTACGACGGCTACGTCGTGTTCCAGGGCGCGCACCACAAGGTGACGATGCCGTGGCACATCCTGCCGCGTAAGTCGGCCGAGGTCGTGGCGAAGCTGCCTGGCAACAAGCTGAAGATCGATCCGAACACCGGCACGGGAACCGTCGCCCTCGAGAACAAGGGCGTCGGCACGGCGCAGATCTTCGCGTACTCGATGCTGGGCACGGGTCCGGACACTCCGGGGGGCGAGCGTGGCGCCGGGGAGCCGAATCCCACGATTCGTGCGGCCGCGGTCAACACGTTCCTGACTCCGGCCGGGCAGGTCTGCAGCGTGAATCCGAACTTCGTCTGGGAGTTCGTGTTCAACATGCACGAGCGCAAGGCCTCGCCGGTGGGCACGATCCACGAGGTCGACATCGACGTGAACGGCGACGGACTGGATGACTTCTTCGTCATCAACCAGGACGTCGGCGGCATCACGGCGCTCAGCGATGGCCGCCAGGTCACGGCGGTGATCAATGCCGCGACCGGCGCCAGCATCGCGCGGTTCTTCGTCGAACACGGCACCAACTCGTCGAACGTGATCCTGCGTGTCTGCGGCAGCGACATGGGCCTCACGCAGGCGGCGATCGGCACGCCGATGACGCTGAACTACTTCGCGTACAGCTGGTACTTCGGTGGCGAAACCTCGCACCTCGGTCCGTTCAAGGCCACGCCGTTCGGTGAGGAATTCACCGCGGTGGTGCCGGGAGATTCGCTGGCCTACAAGCAGAAGGCGGATCTCGCGGTCAACCAGTGGGCCCTGTTCCCGGGTACCGACCCGGCCGCGGGTGTACTGCTGATCAACAACAGCGACTTCACGTTCTTCGGCCTGTCCGCGAATACGGGCGGCGCCACGCGTGCAACAGAGGCGACTCTGCTGCCGCGCTGAAGACCGGAAGATCTTGCGATGCCATTGGGCCCCCGCGGGAAACCGCGGGGGCCTTTTTATTCGCGGATGCCGGTCCGCTCGACGCGCGCGATGAAACAACCCGCCTCGGCATGACGCAGGTGGATCCATTCGGCCTGCGACGACGCAAACAACCGTTCGATCTGCGCCTCGGGCGGCAGGCCATTGCCCGTAACGAGTTCGGTAACGCGGCTGCCGGCGGCGCGCGCCTCGAAGGCCAGCGGCAGCGCGCGCAGGCCTTCGGGAAAACCCGCCCCGGAGAATGCGCGGCAGTGTTCCGCGTGGATGAACACCGGGCCGGGCGCCATGAGGGTGCCGTCGCGCGCCGCGGGCCGATAGGTGAACAGCAGGCGCGAGTCGCGCCCCACCTCGAAGGGTTGCAGGCAGCAGCGGCAGGGGCCGGTGCCGCGCGCCATTTCCAGCTGCGCGGCATGGCCGTATCCCGGCGACACATGCGTGCGGCGCACTTCATCGGCCAGTTCCTGCGGGATCGAAAACACGGCGTATGACATGGCTGACTCCTCGTGGGAGCAGCGTGAATCAACGTGGTTGCGCGGGCGACCCGGAGCTTGCGGACTTGCCGGCCGCGGCAGGAATCAACGGTCCGGCGTGGTGGGTGGCGGCCCGGCTCGTGGCTCGACACCTTCGGGCGCGCGCTGGCGCGCATCGTCGATCGGGCGCTGGCCCGGCTTGGGCGAGGCGCAGTTGACGACGTTGCCGCGGCTGTCGGTGTGATAGAGCAGCTCGCCTCCGGTGGTCTTGGCCGTGACACGGAATCCCTCGACGAGCATCTGCGTGTACATGCGCCCGGGCTCCGGGCAACCCAGCGAACCGTCAGGCCACGTGACCTGCTCGGCGCGCGTCAGCACCACGGCACTCTCCGCCACCTTGAAACGCCTGGCCGCGTCGGCCACCACTGCGCGCCGCACTTCGCGTGGAATCGACGCCGTCGTTACCTGCTGGCCGGTGGGCGCCAGCACGGCCTGTTCGGGATCGGGGATGCGCGTGGGCGGAGCGACTCCGGCTCCCTTGGGCCGCACGTCACCGGCGCAGGCCGCGGTCGCCGCGAAAACGGTCAACAGGATCAGCTTACGCAACATGGCCTCGCACCTCCGGCCGACAGTGTATAAACGGCGCGGCGCATGAAAAGGGTCTCATGAAATACCGCCACCAGTACCACGCCGGCAACTTCGCCGACGTCCACAAACACGTGCTGTTGCTCGACATCCTCGGCGCGCTCACGCGCAAGGACAAGGGCCTGCTGTTCGTGGACACGCACGCGGGCCGTGGCATGTACGAGCTGTATCCGGGCGATGCGCAGCACCCGGCCGAATGGCAGGCTGGCGCCGCGAAACTGCTGGCCGCGAAACCGCGGCACGAGGGGCTGGCGCGCTACCGCGAACTGGTGGCCACGGGTGTGCGCGGTGCCAGCCTGCATTACAGGGGTTCACCGCTGCTCGCCATGCAGCTGCTGCGCTCGCAGGATCGCGCCGTGTTCTTCGAGACCCAGCGCGACGAGGCTGGCCAGCTGCGCAAGTCGCTCGGGGGCGCCGCGCGCGCGCGCGTGGAGAGCACCGACGGCTTCGCGGGATTGCGCGCGTTGCTGCCGCCACCCGAGCGGCGCGGCTGCATCCTCGTCGATCCGCCGTTCGAGGAACGCGCCGACTACGCGCGCATGCATGACGCCACGGTCGACGCCCTGCAACGCTTCGAGACCGCGGTGCTGGTGTTGTGGCTGCCGGTCAAGCTGCGCGGCGACTTCGATCACTGGTTCGCCTCGCTGGCGCGCGCGGTGTCGCGGCCGCTGCTGGCCTCCCTGCTGTGGGTGCTGCCGCCCGACTCGCGCGCCGCGCTCAACGGCTCGGCGCTCGTGGTGGCGAACCCGCCCTATCTACTCGAGGAAGGCATGCGCGAATGGCTGCCGGAACTGCAGGCGCTGCTCGCGGGCGCGCAGGGCGGCTCCGAGATGCTGGTGCGCGGCGCCTGACACCCGCGCGCCGCCGGCTCACTCGACGCCGGCGACGACGGTGCGTTCCAGCGCTTCACTCGGCGCCGCGCCGCGCGACAGCACCGCCACGGCGCCATTCCCCGCCGGGAGCAACACGCCGCGGAAGCCGTGCTCCGAGAATTCTCGGCGCGCCGCGACTTTCTCGTGGGCCAGCAGCATCACCGTCATCGGACCCTCGTCGGTCTGCACGACGAAGTGTGGCACCTGCCGGCCATGGAACGGACAGGCCATGGCATAGACCACGGGCAGCTTGCTGTCGAACTTCACGCCCGCCTGTTGCAGCACCGAGTCGATGTCCGCCTCGGACAGGACCTGCTGCCGGTCCCAACTACCGGCCTCGTGCAGCACGTGGCTGGTCACCTCGCCCGCCAGCGCCGGCCGCGGATTCAGCCACCAGGCGCCGCCCGCCAGCAGCAGCGCCAGCACCATCGAGGCCGCGAGCGCGAAGCGGCGCGAGCGGACCTGCGGGCGCGCGCGGAAATGCGTGAGCGGGACTTCCAGCGCGCTGCGCACGCGCGCGTCGAGCGACACGGTCTCGTCGCGGAAGCGGCGGCAGTCGGCGCAGCCGGCGAGATGCGTCTCGACTTCGGCGGGCAGCTCGTGCGGCGCCGCGCCGATGTGCAGCCGTGCGTGGCGGCAGTCCGTGGTGTTCATTCCACGTCCTCCGCGGGTTCGAGCCCATATATGGTGCGCAGGCGGTTGCGCGCCCGGAACAGGCGCGTCAGCACGGCTGCCTGGGTGAGCCCGAGCTCGGCGGCGATCTCGGCGGTGGAGAATCCGCCTAACACCTGCATCACCAGCGGTTCACGATATTCGCCAGGCAGTTGCATGATCGCGCCGCGCAGGTCCTGCAGGCCCGCGTCGCCCTCGGAGGCCAGCGCCGGGTCGCCCAGCGCCTCGACGCTGTCGACGTCCACGGTGGGCAGGCGCTTGCGCTCGTAGAGCCGGGCGTGTTCGCGGCGCACGATGGTGAACAGCCACGGCCGGGCCGACGCGGGATCCTTGAGCTCCTCGCGCGACTTCCAGGCCCTGATCAGCGTCTCCTGCACCACGTCCTCCGCCACCGACCGATCACGCGCCAGCCAGCAGGCAAAACGCAGCAGGTCCGGCCGCAACATCTCGAGCAGCCGCGTGAAAGGCGCAGCCCCCGACATTCCGCGCGGGGCCGGCTTCATGTATAAGACCGGCCGGATGGGCCGCTTATTTCAGCTTTCATTTCAGCGATGAACGCCCCCGATCAGTATGGCGTGGTCGGCCACCCGATCAGTCACAGCTGGTCTCCCTTCATCCACGGGCTGTTCGCCAAGCAGACGGACCAGTCCCTCGTCTACCGCCTCTACGACATCGTGCCGGAGAACTTCCGCGCGCAGGTGCTCGAGTTCTTCACGCGCGGCGGCCGTGGACTCAACGTGACCGTACCACACAAGGAAGCCGCGGCGGAGTTGGCCAACGACCTCACCACCCGGGCCGACCGGGCTGGCGCCGTGAACACGCTGATCCTCAACGACGACAACACCCTGCTCGGCGACAACACCGACGGCCACGGGCTGGTCACCGACCTCACCAAGAACCTCGGCCTGAACATCACCAACGAGCGCCTGCTGATCCTCGGCGCCGGTGGCGCCACGCGCGGCGTGATCGAGCCGCTGCTGTCGCTGGGCCCCACCGAGCTGGTGATCGCCAACCGCACGCCGGAGCGCGCGGTCAACCTGGCGTCGTTGTTTTCCGACCTCGGGGCGGTGCGCGGCTGTGGCTTCGAAAACGTCGGTGACGACCCTTTCGATCTCATCATCAATGCGACGGCCGCGGGGCTCACCGGGTCGGTACCCAATGTCGCGCCCGCGGTCGTGGCCAGCCACACCGTCTGCTACGACATGAGCTACAGCAAGACGGCGACGCCGTTCGTGACCTGGGCGGTTGAACAGGGCTGCGCGCGGGCCCATAAAGGCTGGGGCATGCTGGTCGAACAGGCCGCGGAATCCTTCACCCTGTGGCGCGGCGTGCGCCCGGATACGGAGCCTGTCCTCGCCGCCCTCGGGATCAAATGAAGATGAGTGAAGCGCAAATCAGCGGGACCGCGTTGCCCGCGTTCGATCGTATCAATGCCGGCGAGGTCGAGCCCGCCATCCGTGCGCTGCTGGAACGCAGCCGCGGCGAAGTGGCCACCCTGGAATCGCAACCACACCCCACCTTCGAGAACACGGTGCTGCCGCTCGAGCAGCTGTCGCACCGCCTGTCGCGCACCTGGTCGCCCATCAGCCATCTCAATGGCGTGCTGAACTCCGACGAGCTGCGCGCCAGCTACAACGCCTGCCTGCCGTTGCTGTCGAACTACTGGACCGACCTGGCGCAGAGCGAACCGCTGTACCGTGCCTACCGCGCCATCGCCGCCAACGAGCAGGCCGGCCTCGACGGCGCGCAGCGCCGCGTGCTGGAGCGCGCACTCGAGGATTTCCGCCTGGCCGGCGTGGGCCTGCCGAAGGACCGCAAGGAACGTTACAAGGCCGTGGTGCAGGAGCTGGCGCTGCTCGGCGCGAAGTTCGAAGAGAACGTGCTCGACGCCATGAATGCCTGGACGCGGCACGTCATCGATCCCGCGGAGCTCGCGGGCATCAATCCCGTCATCGTCGAACAGGCCCGCGCGCGCGCCGCGGAGCGCGGCATCGAGGGCTGGTTGTTCGCGCTGGAGCAGCCCACCTACGTCGCGATCATGACCGACGCCGACTCGGAACCGTTGCGGCGCGATTTCTACGAGGCCTGGTCCACGCGCGCCTCGGACCGCGGGCCCTCGGGCGGCAAGTTCGACAACACCGAGGTGATGAAGAAGATCCTGGCCCTGCGCCACGAGGCGGCACGGCTGCTCGACTTCCCCAACTACGCGGCCTACGCGCTGGCCACGCGCATGGCACCGTCCAACGAGGCGGTGTTCGACTTCCTGCACCAGCTGGCGCGCGTGGCGAAGCCGGCCGCGGCACGTGAATACGCCGAGCTCGAAGCCTTCGCCGGCCGCAAGCTCAACGCCTGGGACGTCGGCTACTACTCCGAGAAGCTGCAGCAGAAGCTGTTCTCGATCTCGCAGGAAGAACTGCGGCCCTACTTCCCGCTGCCGCGCGTGCTCGAAGGTCTGTTCGCAGTGGCCGAGCGGCTGTTCGGCGTGAAGATCGTCGAGCGCCAGGGCGTGCCGGTGTGGCACGCCGACGCCCGCTTCTTCGAGATCCACGACGGCAGCGGCAAGGCCCGCGCCGGTTTCTATCTCGACGCCTGCGCGCGGCCGAAGAAACGCGCCGGCGCATGGATGGACGATTGCGTGGGACGCAAGGAGTTCGGTGCCGAGCAGACCGTGCCGGTGGCCTACCTGGTGTGCAATTTCCTGCCGGCCGGCGCCGGCAAACCCGCGTTGCTCACGCATGACGACGTGGTGACGCTGTTCCACGAGTTCGGGCACGGCCTGCATCACATGCTGACGCGCGTGGCCTATCCGTCCATTGCCGGTATCAATGGCGTGTCCTGGGACGCGGTCGAGCTGCCGAGCCAGTTCATGGAGAACTTCGCGTGGCGGCCCGAGGTGCTCGGGCCCATGGCGCGGCACTTCGAGACCGGCGAACCGCTGCCGGCCGGAAAGCAGGCGCAACTGCTGGGCTCGCGCACCTTCCAGGCCGGCCTCGCCACCATGCGCCAGCTCGAGTTCGCGCTGTTCGATTTCCGCCTGCATGCCGAGTACGACCCGGCGCAGGGTGCGCGCATCGACCAGATCCTCGCCGAGGTGCGCGCCGAGGTGGCCGTGTTCGCGGTGCCGGAGTGGAACCGCTTCCCGCACAATTTCGCGCACATCTTCTCGGGTGGTTACGCGGCCGGCTACTACAGTTACAAGTGGGCCGAGGTGCTCGCCGCCGATGCCTTCAGCGCCTTCGAGGAACGCGGCGTGTTCGACCGTGGCGTCGCGCAGCGCTTCCTGGATTCCATCCTGTCACAGGGCGGCAGCCGCAAGGCGCTCGACGCCTTCGTCGATTTCCGCGGCCGTCCGCCGGACGTGAACGCGCTGCTGAGGCAGCAGGGCCTCGGCGGATGAATGCCGCCACCGGCGGTGGCCCAGTCCGAGAACAATACTTCTCGATCGCCACGTGGAACGTGAACTCGCTGCGCGTGCGCAGCGAACAGCTCATGCAGTGGCTGGCCGCAACAAAGCCCGACGTCGTTGCACTGCAGGAAACCAAGATGCAGGACCCGGACTTCCCGCATCCGGAATTCACGGCCGCCGGCTACCACAGCGTGTTCAGCGGCCAGAAGACCTACAACGGCGTGGCATTGCTGTCGCGCCTGCCGATGACGAACTTCGTCCGCGACATCCCGGACTTCGACGATCCGCCGCGGCGCGTGCTGGCCGCCGACATCGGTCCGTACCGCGTCATCAATCTGTACGTGCCCAACGGCCAGGCGCCGGGCTCGGAAAAATTCGCGTACAAACTCAAGTGGCTGGAAGCACTTCGTCACTGGCTGGCGAAGGAAGCGGCCGCGCATCCCGGGCTCATCGTGTTAGGCGACTTCAACATCGCGCCGGAGGATCGGGACGTGCACGACCCTGCCGCCTGGGTGGGCTGCGTGCACGTGAGCCCGGAAGAACGCGCCGCGCTCAAGGCCATCACCGACCTCGGCCTGGTCGATGCCTTTCGCCACTTCGAACAACCCGAGAAATCGTTCAGCTGGTGGGATTACCGGCAGGGCGCTTTCCGGCGCAACAACGGTTTGCGCATCGATCTCATCCTGGTGCATCAGCAGCTGCTGCCGTCGCTGGCCAGCTGCCGCATCGACGTGGAGCCGCGGCGCGCCGAACGCGCCTCCGACCACACGCCCGTCATCGCGACTTTCCGGGCCTGAAACGGGCCGGCTTTACCGTAAGCTGCCGCGCGGCGCGATTACGGCATGACACCAGCGTGACGCGGTTCACGGTGGGCCGCGGGGTGCCCCGCCACCGCTGGTCTTTTCGCAACCCGCTGCCTAGACTCCCGCATCTTGTTAGTTTTCGGACATTTACGTGCTCGCTGAATCGCGTCGCAGCGACTACGACGTCACCGACACGGTGCTCGTGAGCTCGGCTCCGGATGTGCGGGCCGCGGTCGAAGAGCTGTTCGCCCGTGTCTGGCCCGGCCGGAAATTCCCCGCCTTCGCGCATGTCTTCACCGACTTCGACCGCCTGTTCTCGGGCCGCATGCCCGGCTACTTCGGCGTCGACACCGTCTACCACGACCAGCAGCACACGCTGGACATCACGCTGGCCACCGCGCGCCTGATCGTCGGCCACGAACTGCAGGTTCCCGAGGCGCAGAAATTCGGGCCCGAGCGCGCCATGCTCGGCATCGTCGTTGCGCTGTTCCACGACGTGGGCTACCTGCGCAGCACGCGTGATGCCGACGTGCCCAACGGCGCGGAATTCACCACCATACACGTGTCGCGCGGCGCGGCCTTCCTGCGGGACTATCTACCCAAGATCGACCTCGGCAGCTGGGCCGGCATCGCCGCCGAGATCATCCACTACACCGGCTACGAGCGGCCGTTCAGGAGCATCGTCGCGCCCGACCCGCGCGACCACAAGCTCGGGCACCTGGTCGGCACCGCCGATCTCATGGCGCAGATGGCCGACCGCTGCTACCTCGAGAAATGCCGCGACCGCCTGTACGCCGAATTCGTGCTGGCCGGCGTGGCGCTGCCGATCGGCGAGAACGGCCACGTGAAAGTGCGTTATGCCTCGGGTCTCGACCTGCTGCGCCAGACGCCGAAGTTCGTGTTCGACATGCGCGCCAAGAGGCTCGACGGCGAGTTCAACCGCGCCTACCGCTACCTCGAGATCCTGTTCAACGGCCGCAATCCCTACATGGAATCGATCGACCGCAACCTCGAGTACCTGCAGCGCATCCTGCGCAGCGAGAACTGGCGGCTGCTGCGCCGCCAGCCGCCGGTGTTCACGGGCGTCGAAGACTCGATGGCCACCACGCGCACGCTGATGCTGGGCGCGATCAAGAAAGTCTGGGGCTGACCAGCGCCACCCCGGGTGGCTCGTCCACGTTGACCACGTAGCTGGCGAAATTCTCCGCCAGCGCCCCGAGCACGTATTCCTTGCCTTCGATGTCGGCGCTGGCCAGCACCTCGCGCAGGCCGTCGAGCGAGAACTCCTGCTGGGCACGCGCCGCCACGGGCGCATACGACAGGTGCCAGGGTTCGGGCCGCACGCCGCCGCGGTCGGTGGAGTAAGGCCGGAAGAAGCCGAAGTCGTGCATGTGTTCGTCGAGCCAGGTGGTTAGGCGCTCGAAGGGCCCGCCGGGGCCGTATTCGGACGGCACCACCTGGAGCCGGTAACCCGCGGGCAGCACGCCCGGGTCCATGACGTCGAAGTCCGTGCCCCAGTGGTGGCGGCTGGCGCCCGGCAGCGCCGACCACCACAGGATGGCGGCCACGCGGTCCTCGGGTGGCAGGGACAGCGCATCCAGGGTTTTCCCGTGGCGATCCTGCATGGGCCGCTCGCCACGGAACTTGCCGTTCCAGATGGCCAGCTGCCGGTCGAAGTCCCGGAATGAGGAAAATGCAGCGAGATCAATGCCCTCGACGGCCGCCGCGGCCCGCATGGCCAGGTACGGGGCGGCCACGTCGCGGTGCAGGCTGCAGCGCGGCTCGGACAGGTCCACCAGGTGATCGCGCGTCCGGCCGGTCAGCTGCTCGAGAGTAAAGAAATCCGACATGTCGGCATGTTACCCGGCCTGCCGCCCCGGACCCGCAAACTTGCGGACCTAGTCGACATCGCGGGCGTCTCGCCGGGAAGCCAAGGTGGCCGGCCCCGGATTTGCACGGGTAAGATGCTGCGCACATAAAAGACCCTCCGAGGGGATGGGTGTAGACAAGCCAGTGGCCGCAGTCAGCTTCAAGAGCAAATACATCGCCGTTGCGGTCACAGCAGCCATTGCGTTGGCGCTGGCGGTCGGCTTCGTCCTGGTGGTGGAAAACCGGATGCAGCATGCTGCGCTGCTCGATTCGACGGCCACCGACGCCCGTGCCCGCGTGGCCCGCGAGCTGGCGTTGCGCGCGGAGGAGATCTCCCGGCACGCCGCGTCCCAGATCGACCAGTCGGTGCGGCTCGGCGATCGCGCGGCCATTGCCGCCGAGCTCGAGAGCTTCAAGGGTGACGGCACGGTGCTCGGCATCGTGGTGCGCAGCCTGTCGGGCAACGCGCTGTATTCCTGGCGGCGCAGCGACGACATCGGCGGCGCCATCACGCGCAGCGTCATCGCGCCCATTCGTGCCAACGTGCAGCTCACGCCGGGCATCGAGACACCGCAGACCGTCGGCGAAATCGAACTCGAGATCCGCTCGCTGGAACCCTCGCCGGATTCGGCCGGCGCGCGCACGCGCTTCGACTCGCTGGAGCGCACCCAGGTCCGCAAGGCGCTGCTCATCGCCGGCGTGCTGGGCGGCATCGCGTTGCTGGTGGGCTTCGTGCTCGCGTGGTGGGCGGGACGGCGCATGCGCCAGCCGATCGCCTCGCTGATCAAGAGCGCCGACCGCATCGCGCACGGCGACTATTCACGGCCGCTCGAAGTGGGCCGCCGCGACGAACTCGGCGAGCTGCAGGCGGCGCTCGAGCGCATGCGCCAGCGGCTGCGCCAGACCACGATCAACAAGAACTACCTGACCAACGTGCTCGGCAGCATGACCGACGCGGTGTTCGTGACCTCGCCCGACGGTGTCATTCGCATGGCCAACCAGTCGGCGTGCAAGTTGCTGGCCTGGGGCGAGGACGAGCTGGTCGGCCGCGGCATCATTTCCATCTTCGACGAACGCGAGCGCGCCGAATTCGACATGCTGCGCGCGTCGTCGGAGACGCGCGAGACCGTGGTCAAGACGCGCCACGGCCAGACCATCCCCGTGGCCATCACCGGCTCGCAGATCACCACCGACGATCCGCAGTACCAGGGAACGATCTTCGTCGTCCGCAACGTCACCGAGCGCAAGCGCGCCGAGCGGCGCATCCGCTACCTGGCGCGCTACGACGCGCTGACCAAGGTGCCGAACCGCATGCAGTTCCAGCACCTGCTGCAGCAGGCCATTGCGCGCGCCCTGCGCAACAAGACCTCGCTGGCGCTGCTGTACCTCGACATGGATCGCTTCAAGGAGATCAACGACACCTTCGGCCATTCGGCCGGCGACCGCACGCTCGAGATCCTCACCGAACGACTGATGCGTGCGTTGCCGCCGGAGACCGTGATCGGCCGCCTCGCGGGCGACGAGTTCGCGATGTTCGTCGACGATCTCGCGTCCGAGGCCGACAACCGCGGCACCGTCGCGCAGCTGGCGCGCAGCGTGCTAGCCGAGGTGGGCCGCGCCTTCCAGCTGCAGGACCACGAAGTGTTCCTCACCGCGAGCATCGGCGTCGCCTTCTGCCCGCGCGACGCCGAGAACGTCATCGACCTGATCCGCAATGCCGACGCGGCCATGTACCACTCCAAGCAGAACGGCGGGAATTCCTTCGCGTTCTACTCGCCGGAGATGAATGCCGCGGCGGTCGAGCGGCTGATGTTGAAGAGCAAACTCCGCCGCTCGCTGGAGCGCGACGAGTTCATGGTGCATTACCAGCCCAAGGTCGACCTGCGCGACGGCCGCATCGTCGGCGCCGAGGCGCTGCTGCGCTGGCGCCTGCCGGGTCACGGCGACATCCCGCCGTCGCAGTTCATCCCGCTGGCCGAGGAAACCAACCTCATCCTCGAGGTGGGTGAATGGGTGCTCAACCGTGTCTGCGAGGATTACCGCGAATTGCAGCGGACCGTCACGACGCCGGGCCGCATCTCGCTGAACCTGTCGCTCAAGCAGCTGCGCCAGGCGAGTTTCATCCTGCGGTTCCGCTCGGTGTTCCGCAAACACGGCGTCAGCCCGACCTGCTTCGAGCTCGAGATCACCGAAACCACGCTGATGGCGGACTCCAAGCGCACGCTGCACCTGCTCGACGAGCTGTACGCGATGGGGCTGCATCTCTCCATCGACGATTTCGGCACGGGTTATTCCTCGCTGTCGGCGCTGCAGCAATTCCCCATCGGCACGCTCAAGATCGACCAGTCGTTCGTGCGCGACGTGGACGACGATGAAAGCGACGCCACCATCGTGCGCACCATCATCGAGATGGGCCGCAGCCTGAAGATGAACGTGATCGCCGAGGGCGTGGAATCGGCAGGCCATCTCAATTTCCTGCGCCGACACCAATGCGGCTTCGGCCAGGGCAAGCTGTTCGGCGAACCCGTGACGCTCGAGGAGCTGCGCCTGCTGCTGGCGCGGCAGCAGGAAACCGGCCCGGCCTTCGCCGGCCTCATCGCCCAGTCCGTCGGCGCCGAAAAACTCGCCAAACCCCGCGGCGCCTGAGGTGGTGTCAGAGAGGGATTGTCGGGATTACTCCCGCTCCTCTCGCATCCGCCGCAACAGGCAGGGGTAATCCCGACAATCCCTCTCTGACACC
>DASUGK010000116.1:0-6208 GCA_036274075.1 Steroidobacteraceae bacterium
ACGTGTTCGGCGAAGGCCTGCTTGTCATGGTTGGCGACGCTCTGCGCGAAGCTGCGCTCGCGCTCCCACACCTGGCATTCGGTGGCGGACATGACGGGCTCGGCGGCCGATGCGGCGCGCACGAGGAACAGGGACAGCAAGAGGATGTGTTTCATGTCGGCATGTTAGGCGGCCGCGGTCCGGGTGTGGCCTCGCATGCAGCGAATGGTATGCGTCCCGCAGCGAAGCGGGGCTCAGGCCGCGGCGGAACTGGCCGTGTGCCGCGGCAGGATCAGCCGGAACACCGTTTCCTCCTCGGCGGCGTCGACTTCCAGCGAACCGCCGTGCGCCTGCGCGATCGCCTTGGCGATGAACAGGCCCAGCCCGAGGCCATCGCCACGATTGCCGTGGTGGTGTCTCGCGCGGAACGGCTCAAAGATGCGCGGCAGCACCTCGCGGGGAATCGCGCCCCGGTTGTGGACCTCGACCGCGACGTGACCCGGCTCGCCGGTCACGCGCACACGCACCGGGGTACCGGGCGTGCCGTGCTTCACCGCGTTCGACGCCAGGTTGGAAATGGCCTGCAACACCCGGTGCTCATCCCAGGCACCCGCGCCGTCCACCTCGCAATCGAAGCTGAAGGCCCGATCGCGCGCGATGCCTTCCAGCTCGTCGATCACCTGTCGGCACAGCGCGCGCATGTCCGCGGGGCGCGGCTCGACCGCGATCCCGGAACCCTCGCGCACGCGTGACAGGTCGAGCAGGTCCCCGACGATGTGCTCGATGCGCTTGACGCCCCGGGTCATGATGTCCGCGTGCCGATGCACGGCGCCCTGCGGATCCGGCAGGCGCTTCAGACCATGCGCCGCGAGAGCGATGGTATGCAGCGGGTTGCGGATGTCATGGCTCACGATCGCGAGGATCCAGCGTTCGAAATCGCGCGCCAGGGCCAGCTGCTCCTCGTTGTGCAACTGCTCCGCGATCTGCGCGAGGCGCCGCTCGTGCACGTCCACGCAACTGCCGATGAAGCCGGCAAACACGCCCGCGTCGTCGGTGAAGGGAACGCCGCGATCGAAGATCCAGCGGTACTCGCCGTCGTGGCGGCGCAGGCGGTATTCCATCTCGAATGCCTCGCGGCGGCTGAAATGGTCGAGGTAGTAGCGCACGCACCGATCGAAATCGTCGGGATGCACGCCCTCGGCCCAGCCATCGCCCATTTCCTGCTCGAGCGTCCGCCCGGTGTACGACAGCCAGGTCTCGTTGAAGTAGTTGCACTTGGCGTCGAGGCCCGACCGCCAGCTCATCACCGGCGAGTGTTCGACGATCAGCCTGTATTCCGTGGCCGTCAGCGGTTCCATCATGGCGCGAAATGATACTAGCCGGAGCGCGAGACCGGCAAAGCCACGTAGAAGGCCGCGCCGCGTCCTTCCCGGCGCTCGGCCCAGAGCCGGCCGCCATGCGCGCTCACCAGCGCGCGGCAAATCGACAGCCCCATGCCAAGCCCGCCCTGCTTGGTCGAATGGAACGGCTGGAAGATCGAGTCGATGTCGAGTGGCAGCCCCACGCCGGTATCGAGGACACCGATGCACAGCTCGTCCGGACCCGCCCGGGTGGTGAGCGTGAGCCGGCGCTCTTCCGGCGGATTCCCCTGCATCGCATCGCAGGCGTTCTTGATCAGGTTCAGCAGGATCTGCTGCAGCTGCACGCGGTCCGCCCTGACGCGCGGCAGCTCGCCGCCGGACAGGTCACTCACCGATACGCCTCGCGCAATGAACTCGGTGCGCAACAGCAGCAGCAACTCCGCGAGACTCGCTTTCACGTCGACCGGCTTCAACTCGACCTGGCCGCGGCGCAACAGCGTGCGCAGGCGCTCGATGATTTCACCGGCGCTGCTGGCTGCGCTGTCGATGTCCAGGAATATGGCGCGCAACTCCGCGAGGTCCGGGCGCTCGTGCGCCATGATGCTCTGGCCCGCGTGCGTGTTGACCAGGATGCTGGTGAGCGGCTGATTCAGTTCGTGCGCCAGCGAAACCGACAGCGCGCTCATGGTCGCCACGCGGGAAAGGTGCGCCAGTTCCTCGCGCTCGAGTTGCGCATCGGCCGCGGCCTTCCTTTGCCCGGTGGTATCGATGGCGATGCCCAGGATGCGCGACGGACGACCGTCCACCATGGGCGCCGGGCTGCGGCCGCGCGCGGCAATCCAGCGTACCGAACCGTCGGGCAGGACGACGCGGAACTCGGAATCGTAGGTGCCGCCATTGGCGCGCGCTCGTTCGATGGCGATGTCGCGCAACGAGCGATCGTCGGGATGCACCGTTCCGCCGAGCGTGGCGTGATCGATGGGCGTGTTGCGCGGAAACCCGAACAGGCCCTGGTCCTCGACGTAAACCACGTCGGCGGCGAGGTCCCAATCCCACAGCGCCAGCTGCGCACTCTCCGCCGCGAGTGTCATGCGCTGCTCGCTGACGCGCAGCGCTTCCGTCGAGCGGCGCTCGTCCTCGATCGCCACGGCCAGCAGCAACAGCGGCGTGGCGGCGAACAGGATGAACAATTGCAGCGCCAGCGCATTGTCGGTCGGCGTCTGCGTCAGGAACGGACCGTTGCCCTGCATCGTGCCCCAGATCGCGATCATGGTGATGAGCAACACCGATGCACTCATTCCACCGGGACCGAAGCGCAACGCCGCCCAGATGAGCAGCGGGATCGGCGCGTAGAGCAGTGCCGGCGAAGTGTCCGGGCCCGCGGGCGCGTGATCGAACGCGAGCCACCCCACGCCGACGATGCCGGCAGCGATCAGCCCGGCTTCCAGGTAGCGCACCAGGCCGCCCCTGATGCCCGTCCGGAAGAGATGAACGCCGATCATGATTGCCGGCACCAGCACGATGGTCGTCACCGCGTTGGAGATCGCCAGGTTGCGCCACTCGGTCCAGTAGCCGGCGCCGAAGCGGAATGCCATGGTCACGGACGCCCCCCAGAGCGCCGCCGCCAGCGGGATGCAGATCACGGCGACCAGCACGAAAAGAACCGCTTCGCGCAGGTTGATGAGGTGCAGCGGCGTGCGGATGAAGAATCGTATGCCCGCGGCCGTGAGCACGATCTTCAGCGCGTCGAAAGCCTCGGACTGCAATGCGAAGAGCGGCGGCCAGTCCGCATGCTGCGTGGCGATGAAGTGGCTCGCGACGGCCGCCAGTAGATAGGTCCACCAGCGGCGCGTCGGGACCAGCAGCAGGATGGACACCATCACCGCGTGCGGCGGGAAGAACAGCGACACCGTGCTGTCCGGGAAGGTCAGCAGCCACGCCATGCGGGTGGCGAAGTAATAGATCACACCCGCGGCCACGATCCCGGTTGCCGTACGGATGACCGCTGAGCGCTCGGGCGCAGTGACCGCGGTGGCCTCCACGGGCGGTAGGTTACGGGGTTTGGGCGCTGGAACGGGTCTATTGTTAATGTAGGCCATGTTCCCGAAGCAGCTCGAAGCCTCGGGCATCACGGACCATCATGAGAAGCGGTTCCCGGTCTTGCGCGAGCAGTGATCGCAGGGCACCGCTACTTCAATTCGAAGGCGTACACCCTGCCCTTCAGGTCCACCGCGTACACCGCGCCATCGCCAACCACCGGCGCGGCGCCGAAGCCCCAGTTCTCGCGCGACTTGGCCATCTCCCCGGTGGGAGCATCCAGGTAGATCCAGCGAACCGCGCCGTTCCCGGGATCGAGTGCCATCAACGACCCCGCGCGCGGGCCCGGGAACTTGCCCTGGCCCACGGTGCCGGCTATCAGCCACTCCTTATATATGGCGACCCGCTGCCAGGCGTAACCCGGCACGGGCGTCTTCCAGCGCAGCGACCCGTCCGCCAGGTTGATGGCGTAGACATTCGTCGCGTCCGACGAACCGGTGTACACGACGCCATCGCGCACCACGGGCGGCGACTCGATCCACGAGAACCAGTAGTAGTGCTTCCACAGCTCCTTGCCGTCGGCCGCATTCAATGCGATGAGATCGTAGCTGCGACTGCCGACCAGCACCCGATCGCCGGCCACCACCACGTCGCCGCCGACGCCGAGCTTCGCGTCGTAGCTCCAGCGCGGCGCGCCGTCCTTGGTGGACAGCGCGCGCACCGTGCCCGCGAAGTCCGCGATGATCACGAGGTCGCCGTACAGTGCCGGCGTCGCGGTCATGATGTCGCCGGAGGCGAAGCGCCACAGCTCGTGGCCGGTCATGTCCAACGCGTACAGATTCCTGTCGCGACTCGCGATGTAGAGCCGCTTGCCATCGGTGACCACGCTCGAGCCGAAGCGATCCCAGCGTGTCTTCTCGTTGTCGGTAGGGATGCGCGCTGGCGCGTCGGCCACGACACGTGCGCGCCAGGCCTCCGCGCCCGTACCGATCGACAGCTTGTATAGATAGCCGGAGTCGGAAGACACGAACACGTCGCCGCCGATCACCTTCGGCTGCGCGCGGATCGGCGCGCCGGTCTCGAACTTCCAGCGCAGCTTGCCGCGCGAATCGATGGCGTGCAGTACCCCGAGCTCGTTGCCGACGAACAGCGTGCCGCTGTCCCCGTGCCGTTCGATGCCGGCCCACACCGGCGCGCCGGTATCGAGGGTCCACACCGGTGTCGGGCGCGGCGCCTTCCAGTCGCCCGGCGGCTTCTTTGCCAGCGGCTCGCCGCGCTTGAACGTGACAGGAATGTCGTAGATAGGAGCCGCGTCCGCGGGCAGGTGGCCACTCAGCGTCCTGGTGTCCGGATTCCAGGTGAGCGGGAACTTGAAGCCCCGGGTTTCAATGGAATTGCCGGAAATCGCCACCTCGCCGAGGTTGATGTCGTAGGCGCCGATGGTCGGCAACGAAAGATGCGCTTCCTGCTTGCCATCCTTCTCGATGAACTGCAGCGCCACGTGGGCGGATTCACCGCCGTGCGTGGGGTCCGCGGACCACCAGCCCGCTAAGTCCTGAAATGGAACGTCGGCGTGCGCTAGGCAGGCACTGAATAGGGGCGCAATCAAGAGTATCGAAACTCGAATCGAGGATGTTGTCATGCCCAAACGCTGTTCATGCGCACAACGGATGTCAACAGAAAATTCGCCAATCCGTCCGCGCAACGAGCCAAGACGTTGAATCGGCGAGCTCAGCGAGTCGGTGAGGTTGATCGGCAAGTTTGCAGTTGTATGCAGTTGCCTGACGCAGGCGGCTTTAGTTGGCGCCCGTCCTTGGTTCAGCAGCGAAGCTCAATGCTGCGGCGCATTCATTCGGGATCAAATTTTCTCTAGCTAGTATCCAAACGTGGTGCTATAGAGCGACCCTGCCATGTCCGCCATGTGGAGAAGAACAATGATTCGCCAACGCGGCACTGCCCTACAGTTCGCACTTTTTTGGCTTGCCGTCATTGCCGCGGTCAGCACGGCAGCGATTGGAATTTACAAAGCCTATATCGAGTTTGTCGCGAAGCCGAAAGAGCCGACGGAACTTGCACGCCTCCGCGCCGAGAATGACTTGCTCACAAATAAACTTGCGCGTGAGGCGCAACTTGTCGCTGATCTGAGCGCCAAGCGGCTGACGCTCAGTCAAGAACTCGCCGTCATACGCAGGGCGTATGCAGAGTCACAAGCAACAGTTGCAATCGCAAGCGCTCAGCTCGCAATGACCATGGATCCGTCTGTGACAAAGACTACCGCTGCTCAAATCGCTGACGATGTGAGTGTCAAGCTGCAACGGATGCGGCCTGCTCCGTGGTACAGAACATTGATGCTGCCAACTGCTACTTTTGCACTAGGCCTGCTTTTGCCAATTACCGTGCGTGTCTACATTCGTAGGCGACAAGCAAAGAAGGAACTCGAATACGCATACGCGTGATTTGGCGCACAGAAGCACTTCGCGTGGCAACTTTTTCTAACTAGCTCGCGAACTTAGGCAGCAGCCCTGCGTCCGCTTTGGTCGAGCCGCCCGCCGGCCATCGGGTGCTAAGCCGCGTTCGCGCAAGGAGAGGAATCGCTCAGGCGCTGACCCTTCACGTCCGGATCAAGTACTGTCATGGGACCCGGGCATCCGTATACGCGCGAGGTCGCCGCAAGCCTCGAGCTAGCGCAACAATGCGATCAGGATGATGATCGGAATGGGCACGCCCAGCAGCCACAACAGGATGGAACGCATGGATGTCTCCGGGTCAGGTAGCTAGTACCGACGAATCGCGCAGGCGGCCACCCCAGGTGGCGCACAGGCTCGCGACGA
>DASUGK010000117.1:0-9863 GCA_036274075.1 Steroidobacteraceae bacterium
CGTGCGCTCCATGGCCACGGTGCCATCGGGGCGCAGCAGCCGGGCGACGAGCCGATAGGGTGTCCGGGCTTCGGCCAGCGGCACGTTGGCGCCGATCATCGGCGCCGCGTCTCCTTCGATCCTCTGCGAGCCACTGGCAAAAGCACGATTCTCTGGGCCCGTGAGCTGCCACTCGAGCTGGTAATCCATGAGCGGTATGTAGGGCAGCTCGCGTGCGTTGTTGGGAATCAGCAGGATGGAGAACGAAATGAACGGCACGCCGGGCGTATTGGTCCAGCGCAGTTCGAGGCTGGCCGGCTCGTTGAGCTCCTTCCACGCGAAATACGACGGCTTGCGCTGGCGGTTCTCATCGACGATCCCATGCTCGAGGTAACCCTGCTCCTGCCCCGGCCAGTAGTAGCGCCGTGACTTGTAATCCTGGTAGCACCAGAGGATGGCGCCGGCGATCCAGTCGCGCTTCGCCAGCTCCGGCATCTGCTCGCGCAGGATGGACACGCGGGTCGGATCCGCTTCCGCCGGTGTCTTCGCGAAGATCCCGGGATATCCCATCTCCGAGATGATCACCATTTTCTTCGGGAACAGCCGATCGACCTTGTCGAGCGCGGGGTTCAAGGCCTCGCGCGGTCCATGCCAGGCGCCGAAGTACTGGTTCATCATGAGGAAATCGGCATCGTTGGCGGCGGACTCGTTGGCGCGATCGAGCTTGGGCAGGTTGTCGTCGGCCAGCGTGACGTAACGGTCCGGGTCGAGGCTTTTGATGTACTCACGCATCTCGCGGAAGAACTTGATGCCGCCGGGAGTCCCGGCGGCGCTTTCGTTCATTACGCTCCACGCGAACACGCTGGGATGATTGCCGTATTGCTCGATGAGCTCGCGCATCTGCTGCTTGGCCAGCGCGAGGAACTGCGGATTCGAGAGCTGCTCTTCGCTCGCCTGCCAGATCGGGATTTCCGGGATCAGCAGGATGCCGCGCTTGTCCGCAAGATCTGCCGCACGCGTACCGGGTGGATAGTGGATAGGTCGCGTCAGCGTCATGTTGAGGCTCTTCATGTCCTCCCAGTCATGGCGCAACGTGCCCGGCGATTCGGCGAGGCCTTCCCACGGGGAATCGGTGTGCCGCGTCATGCCCGTGAGTCGTACGCGCTGTCCGTTCAGCAACAGGTGACGGTCGCGGATCTCCACAGTGCGCAACCCGAACATGTCGCTGGCGTTTTCGAGCAGCTGGCCGCCGTCGTAGAGCGCGACCGTCATTCGATAGAGATTCGGATGGTCGAGGTCCCAGCGGCGGATGTTCTCCAGCGCCACCGACACACTCGCCTCGTTCTCGCCGGCTGCGAGTTCCAGGTCCTGCTTGTGATTCGCGACGATCTCGCCGCCTTGCGTCAGCACCAGTGCCTGCAATGTCACGCGCCGCGGGGCCACGGAGACCACGCGCACGCGGTTGCTGATGGTCACCTTTTTGCCATCCAGCTTCGAACGAATGGCCTGGTTCGCGATACGTACCGGTCCATGCAGGTTGATCCACACGTCGCGCACCAGGCCGCCGTAGGCCCACCAGTCGTACCACGCATCAGGCGCGCCGCGCGCACCGAAGCCGGGAATCGTGTACATGCCCGGGCGGTTGTCCACCGACACCGCGATGACGTTCTTCTCGCGCACGTGCTTCGAAATGTCGAACGAGTGCTGGCTGTAACCGCCCTCGTGGGAGCCCACCTCCACGCCGTTCACCCACACACGCGACTTGTAGAACGCCGCGCCGAAATGGAGCTGCACGATGGCGCCGTCCGATAGTTTGGGCAGCTCGAAGCGGCGGAAATACCAGCCGACTCCCAGGTACGCATAGTCCGGCCCGGCGCGGTTCCAGGTGTGCGGCACGTCGACGGTGGTGACCCCGTCGGGCAGTGACGCCGGCCAGCCTGCCTGAACGCCATCCACGCCGGATTCGACGCGGAACGACCAGTTGCGGCCGAGATCGATGCGCGTCGCGGCACTCGCCGCTCCGGCCAGGAACAGGATGGGCAGCAGGAGCAGGTGGCGCGCACGCATGCAGGAAGGACTCCTAGATCTCGTGTGGCGCGACGATGCGGCGTTCGCCGACCAGGAAGGCGTCGGCCACGAGCTGGAAGGGACGCCAGTCGACCTCCGACTCCCCGGCCAGGCACAAGGTCGCGAAACGTTCGTACAGCCGCGGGTACTCGCCCGCCAGCCCTTCGTCGAGCGTCACGATCCTGCCGTCGATGGCGAGGCCCGCACCGCCGCGCGACAGGACCAGCTTGCCACTGGTGGTCATGAGCTCGATGTCCCAGCTCTGCTCGCCTTTCTGGCGGAAGTCGAACTCGGCGGCGATGCCGACGCCGGAGGTGGTGCGCAGCGTGAGGTCAGCCGCGATCGGCGCCTGCTGGTTCTCGGGGAATTCCAGGCGCGCACGCTCCAGGCTCACTTCGTCGCCGAGCACTTCCGTGAGCAGCGACAAGGCATTGATACCCGGGTCGAACACGCCGAAGCCGCCCGGCTCCCAGATCCAGCGCTGGCCGGGGTGCCAGAAATGCACGTCTTCCTTCCAGGTGATCTTTCCCGACACCAGCTTGCGCGTGCGCAGCCACTCGCGTGCCGCGTCGACACCGGCGGCGAAGCGCGAATGCCAGGTCTGGAACAGCGTCCGCCCGCTGCGCGCGGCTTCTTCCGCGAGCAACGCGATCTGCCGCGTGGTGGCGGTGGGCGGTTTCTCGAGCATCACGTGCTTGCCGGCGCGCAGCGCCTGCAGCGCCGCATCGAAATGCGCCTGCGGCGGCGTGCAAATCGAAATGCAGGCCAGGTCCGGCACGCCCGCCAGCATGGACTCGAGGTCCGGGAAGTTGGCGACGCCGTCGACCGTCGCATGGCGGCTGGCGCAGGCCACGAGGTGGAAGCGCGGATTGGCGGCGAGCGCCGGAATGTGCTGGTCACGCGCGATCTTGCCGATGCCTAGCAGGCCCGTCTTCAGCCGCATCTGGTCTCCCTACTTGCGAATCGTCGACAGGTAGTCCGCCGCCGGCGTGAGCTCGTTTCCCTTGCGGAAATCGAACAGCGAGGCGTTCTCCCAGTGTGAACCCGTGCCCCAGCGAGTCTTGCAGCTCGTGGAGACCCAGGCCGGCTCCCAGTAGACCACGCCGACGCCGCCGATGCGCAGGGTCATCTGCGCCACGTCGTTCATGAAGCGTTGCTGACCCCGCAGGCTCGCGGGATAGCCGCGATGCAGGGAATCTTCGCCCAGCAGGTTGGGTGCCTGGTCACCGGCGTCCTGGAGCGTGAAGGGATAGGAGACCTCGACAATGATGATCGGGCGGCTGAAGCGCTTGGTCACCGACGACAGTGCGCGCTCGGCCTGCGGCAGGTCGAGCGTCGACCACTTGCGGTAATAACTCACGCCGATGTAATCGAAATCGCGCACGCCCGCGGCCACCGCGGCGGCGAACCACGGCTCGACGTTTTCCGGCTGGGCGACGTGGAGCATCACCTTCGGCGACGAGCCATCCGCGGCGCGCGCCTCGCGCACCGCGCGGATGCCGGCATTCAGGATCTTTGCATTCCGCGCCCAGTCGATGGGTTCGCCCGGGGTCTCCGCGGGCCGCAGCATCTGCGTGTTGATCTCGTTGCCCACCTGGACCATGTAGGGCATGAGGCCGCGGCCGCCCAGGCGCTTCAGCACGTCGCGGGTGTACTCGTAGACATGCGCCGCGAGTTTGTCGCTGTCGTCGATGTCGGCTGCCCAGGCCGCCGGAATGGTCTGCTTCTGCGGGTCGGCCCAGTCGTCCGAGTAGTGGAAATCGAGCAGCACATTCATGCCGGCCTTCTTCGCGCGTTCGCTGGAACGCGTGACGTCGGCCTCGGTGCTGTAGTTAGTCCAGGTGGGATCGTTCCACAGCCGCAGCCGCACGAGGTTGGCGCCCTTCTCGGCGAACAACTCGTAGGGATCGCGCAGCTTGCCGCCGAGGCGGAATTGCGCCCCGCAGGCTTCCACCTCGTTGACATAGGAAAGGTCGACGCCCGCGAAACGCTCGACAGGTGCGGGCGTGTCTTCGGCACGGACTATCGTCGATGTCGCCGCTGTGGCGGCGAGGGTCGATGTGGCCGCCACGGCGGCCAGGGCCACGCGCGCCCAGGCGAAGGACTTGTTCATGGCCACCCAGCTTACGGCGCGGAGTGCGGTCCGCGCCGTAAGCCTACCCCCTTTTCCATCGAAACACGGCGATCAGAACTTGAAGGTGAAATCCAGCAACGCGCGGCGTCCGTAGACGTCGTACGAGCCGAGTCGGTCCTCGTTGTTGTCACGCCAGATGCGCAACGGCTCGTTGGTCAGGTTGTTGACCTGCAGGCGGATGCCGAACATGTCGTTCACCTGGTACGCGGCGCTGAAGTCGAGGATGGACTCCTCGCCGAGCGTGCGGACGTCCGAGCCATTCCAGCCGGCGATGATGCTGAACGGGCTGTGGTACTTGTAGCCCAGCCGGACTTCCACGTCCGAGTTGGCGAACCACAGGTCCAGCGTCGCGGTGTTCTCGGCGTAGCCTTCCACGGGCAGCGGGTTGGTGACCGGGTAGAACTCCTTCACGTCGGTGTCAACGTACGCGTAGTTCATGTACACGCCGAAGTTGCTCAGCGGGCCCGACTGCGCGAACGGGGTCTGGAACGTGAGCTCCGCTCCCGCGATGCCGCCGCCTTCGCCGTTGAAGGGTCCGGTGACCGCGTAGGTCGTACCGTCGATGGTCACCGGCTGGGTGTCGTAGCCGATGTGCGTATCGACGTCCTTGTAGAACACCGCGATGGCCGCCAGCGCCTCGGGCGCGAAGTACCACTCGAACGAGACGTCGGCCTGGTTGGCGATGAAGGGATCGAGCAGCGGGTTGCCGCCGCTGCCGGTCGGAGGCGGTGTCTCGTTCCACAGGGAACGCGAGGCCCGCAGCTCGTCGAGCGGGGGGCGCGCGATGACGCGGGCCAGGCCCGCGCGCAGCAGCTTGTCTTCCGCGAGGTTGAACGTGAAATTCACGCTGGGCAGCGGCTCGGTGTAGTCGTTGTCGATGTCCAGAGCTTCGAGTGCACCGCCATTGGTCGAGCCGAAACCACCGCTCGAGGTCCGCGTTTGCACGAAGCGCACGCCCGCGTTGCCCGAGAAGGGCACCGAACCCAGCGTGCCGCCGAAGCGCACCAGGCCGTAGGCTTCGGCGACGTTTTCTTCCACATCCCACGTGGCGCTCTGCACGATGGCGTCGTCGTCCACCGGCATGCCGCCGTACACGAAGTCGACGATCTCGTGGTAGTTGCCGTTGAGCAGCGGCGGCGCATCGAACTCGGTGACGCTGTAGTTGGAGAACAGGTCGGCGGGCAGCGTGCTCGTGACCCGCGGGACGTAGTCCTGGTGCCGGTGCAGGTAGTCCTTCTGGCGGTTGGAGAAGCGCGCGCCGAACTTGATGCCCTTGAGATGCTCGCCCTCGTACTGGCGCTCGAAGTCCACCTGCAGCGCCGTGAGCGTGTCGTTGAGGTCGTCCGGGCCATCGGCCGTGCCGGTCAGCCAGTCCGGCGCCGACTGGGCATTCACGTCCGCGGGATTGGTGCTGGTCGACAACGACGGCGTGTTGCCGCCGGACATGTCCCAGGTCATCGACTCGGGATACACCTCCGAGCGGAACGCCGACCAGCGGTTCTTGCGAGTGGCCTTCGAATACGACAGGTCACCCGTCATCGTCCATGTCGATTCGATCTTGACGTTGGCGCCGGTGACGAACAGGTCCTTGTCCTCGGTGTACTTCGCGATGACGTTGGTGACCGAGGTCCAGCAGCTGTTCATCGTGGCGCTGTTGACGGTGCCGCCCACCTGGCTGTAGCTGGATCCGGGATTGGTGTAGCACCAGCTGGTGCTGTCATCCCAATTGCCCATCACGCCGTTGCGGCCGTACCAGGCCTGGTTCTGGTCCTCGTCGATGGTGAACTTCGAGTACAACGCGTCGATGTTCAGCTCGAAGTTGTCACCGACGCGGAACGCCAGCGCGCCGTTCACGCCGTAGCGATCCTCGGTGAGCTTCTTCACCTCGGTCTGCGCGCCCCAGGGCGTGGGATCCGGAGTGCCGTCGTCGTCGATGTCGCCGGTGGCGTTGCCGGGGTTGATGGTGCCATCGTTGTAGCCCCAGCCCTGGAATGACGGGAAGGCATTCTTCTGCTGCTGGAGGCTCACGCCGATGTTGAAGCCGAAGTTCTCGCTCGGCGTGTCGGTGTAGCTGCCGCTGCCGCGGAAACCATACGGGTCGTAGCCGGGGATGTCGGAACCGGCTTCGTAGTACACCGGGCCGCCGCGGAACATCGCCTTTGGACCCGAGTAGTTGAACGGGCGCACCGTCCTGATGTCGATGGTCCCCGCGACACCGCCGGCCACGAGATCGGCGGACTGCGACTTGTACACGTCCGCGCCGGCCACGACTTCCGACGGGTAGATCTCCCAACGCACGTTGCGGCTGGGTTCGGAGGAGGCGACTTCGCGGCCGTTGACGAGGCCCAGCACCAGGCGGGGTCCGAGGCCGCGTACCACCGCCTGGCTGGTGTTGCCGCGATCACGCGTACCGTTGATGCCGGGCAGCCGCACCAGGGATTCGGCGATGGTGACGTCGGGCAACGCACCGATGTCGCCGCCGGCGACCGCGTCCACCACCAGCTCGGAATTGCGTTTCACTGCCAGGCTGCTTTGCAGGCTGGCTCGGTAACCGGTGACGACGACTTCGCCGAGTTCTTCCCCGGCAGCGTCGGGCGGCTGCTGCGCGAGCGCCAGGGTCGTGGCTGCGAGCGCGGTGCCGGACGCGACTGCGCGCTTGATCGTTCTCGATTTCATGTTCCCCCCACTGTCTGCTGCGTGGATACAACAAACCCCATTAATAGTATCAGTATGGGCAGGGTGGCAAATCGGCGTCAACAGCCAGATGACACGCGCGCAGCGCGGCACGCCGGCGATAACCAGCTTCGTATCCGTCGGGAGCGGAAACGGAATCGCGTGTCAGCGCGACCTGGCGCTCTTGATCACCAGCGCGAGCGCCTCGGCGATGAGCTCGCGGCAGGCGCGCGACGCGGCGTCGGCATTACCGTTGCGGATGGCGCGGTAGATCTTCTCGTGCGCGTCGTAATCGGCGAGCGCGCCCTTGGTCTTGTTCGTCAGGCGGATGGAGAAGCGCAGCGCCGTCTCGATGATGGGCGTGAGCTGGTGGTAGAAGCGGTTGTGGCTGATCTTGAGGATGGTGGCGTGGAACGCGATGTCCGCGGCCACCGCGTCGAAGTGGCCATCGATGGCGCCCTTCATCTTCTCGAGCTTGCCCCTGAGGAGTTCCTTGTCTTCGGCGGTCGCGTTGGCCGCGGCCAGCGCGGCCGCCGCGGGCTCGATGCCGAGGCGGACCTCGAGGAATTCGCGCACCAGGCTGTGCGAGAAATGCCGGTCCAGGATCCAGGTGAGCACTTCCGCGTCCAGCAGATCCCAGCGCTCCTCCGGATGCACGTAGGTGCCGACGCGCGGACGCTGGCCGATCAATCCCTTGGTCGAGAGGATCTTCACCGCCTCGCGCATGACGGTGCGGCTCGCGCCGAACTTCTTGCCCAGCTCCGCCTCCACGGGCAACGACTTGCCCGCGGGCAGCTCGCCGCGCACGATCGACGAGCCTAGCTTCTGCACCAGCGACTGGGTGAGGTTGAAGTTTCCGGACATGGGGACCCCTTGCTTGCGGCAGCTACGCTATCACGGCTGCGCGCGCACGGTGCGTATTAATCCCATAATTCCAACGAATACGTATGCATGCGCGCCTGCCAGGCGTCTTCCGCCCGGAGCGGCGCATGCCGTCCGACCGGCACCCCGGGTGCCGGGTAGTTAGCTCGGAGCGCCGCGGTGCGCCGTCACGCCAGCTCGACTCCCAGCTCCCTGAGGATCGCCACGCGCAGCGACTGCGCCTCCGGGCTCGACACGCGCCGCGGATGCGCGAGCGGCACGTCGAACGAAGCCTGGATGCGCGCCGGGCGCGGGCTCAGTACCAGGATGCGGTCCGCGAGATGGATGGCCTCCTCCACGTCGTGCGTGATCAGCATGACGGTGTGGCGCTCCCTGGCGAGGATGCGCAGCAGCTCGTTCTGCATGCGCAGGCTCATGAGCGCGTCCAGCGCCGAGAACGGCTCGTCCATGTAGAGGATCTCGGGCTTCACCACGAGCGCGCGCGCGATCTCGGCGCGCTTCAGCATGCCGCCCGACAGTTCGTGCGCGTAGTTGTTCTCGAATCCCTTGAGGCCCACGAGCTCGGCGTATTCCTGCGCCAGCGCCTCGCGGTTCGGCATCTCGTCGGGCAGGCCGAACAGCAGGTTCTCGCGCACCGTGAGCCACGGGAACACCGATCCCTGCTGCGTGATCAGAACGCCCTTGGCATTCGGCGCCAGCCGCGGCTTGTCGTCGATCAGCACCGCGCCCGAATCCGGCGCGAGGAAGCCGGCGATGATGTTCATCAGCGTGGTCTTGCCGCAGCCGGACGGACCCACGATGGCGACGAACTCGCCGTCGCCCACCTTGAAGTCGAGGTCGCTGATGACGTCGAGGCGTCCCTTCTCCGCCGGGAATCCCTTGTGGATGTTCTGTACCCGGATCTTGGTCTTAATGAACATAGCGCCACCGCACCGACTTCATCCCCTCCAGCAGCCGCATGATCCCGTCGAGCGCCAGTCCGATGAGGCCGATGATGATCATGCCGGCGATCACCAGGTCGTAGCGGTTGCCGGCATTGCGCGAATCGATGATGAGGTAACCGAGCCCCGAGCGCAGCGCGATCATCTCGGCCGCGACCACCACCAGCCAGGCGACGCCCAGGCCGATGCGCATGCCGACGATGATCTGCGGCAGCGTCGCGGGGAACACCACCTGCCGGAACAGCTTGCCGCGCGGCACGCCGAAGTTCTCCGCGGCGCGCAGATAGCGTTTCTCGATGGTGTGCACGCCGACCGTGGTCTGCACGATCATCGGGAACACCGAGGCGATGAAGATGAGGTAGATAGGCGAGGCGTTGCCGACGCCGAACCACAGGATGGCGATCGGGATCCAGGCGATGGGCGAGATGGGCCGCAGGATCTGGAACAGCGGGTTGAGCGTCACGAAGGCGCCGTGCACCCAGCCCATCCACAGCCCCAGCGGGATCGCCACCAGTACCGCGAGCAGGAATCCCGCGCCCACGCGGAACAGCGACGCGCCGATGTGATCCCACAACGTGCCGTCCTGCGCCAGCTCGAGCGTGCCGGTCACCACCTGCCAGGGAGTCGGGAAGATCACGCTGCGCGTGGCCACCACGACCGCCCACCAGATCGCGACCACCGCCGCGAGCACCAGCAGCGACGGCAGTACCTTCCGGACCTTGTTCATGCCTTTCTGTTCTCCCACCATTCACGCACGCGCCAGCGGATTTTCGACCACGGCATCACCGGTTCCTCTTCCACGAGGATGGTGAGCTGGCCGCTGACGTGTGCCGTGCAAACGAAGTCATAACGCGCCGCGCGTTCGAACGGCAGGCGCAGGCTCTGCCCCGGCATCATGATCGACGGCCCGAACACCTGCGGCACCTCGTCGAGGTTGCGCAGCAGCAGCACGTCCTGCAGGCCCAGCGTCAGCCGGATTTCCGAAGGCAGGATCTCCACCATGTCGCCCGAGCTGCGCCGCGCGTACGTGCCCTTCGGTATCTCGAACAGCTTTTCCCGCGAGGCGACGTGGATGGGCGCGAAACCGGCCCACAGCACCGCCAGCAGCGGCACTGCCAGCACGAACAGCAGGACGATCCGCGGACCCCGGCGCATGTTCAGCCACGCAACAGGATCTTGAGGTCATG
>DASUGK010000118.1:0-10552 GCA_036274075.1 Steroidobacteraceae bacterium
CAGTTCAGCCAGGAACTGCAGGCGCTGATCGATACCGACCGCGCCGACGGCGTGTTCGGCCTGTACTACTTCGACGAGGACTCGTTCGATCGCCTGCTCGTGCCGCTGGGCAATCCGGGTACGTCGTATGACACGCAGCGCGTGTCGATGGACGACAAGGCGTGGGCCGCGTTCACCGAGTGGACGTTCAAGATCACCGATGCCTTCAGCGTGTCGGCCGGCGTGCGTTACACCGACGAGACCAAGGGACTGCAGGCCACGATGTTCAATGTGGCACCGGCCACCGCCGCGGAGCCGCCGGCGCCGACCGCGCTGTGTCCATTCGCCGGCCCGCCGCCGACGCAGACCGGTTGCCTGTTCATCACGACCGACCGCTTCGAGCGGGATTTCAGCGCGACCACCAAGTCGGCGAGCGCGCAGTACCGCTTCAATGAACACGTCATGACCTACCTCAGCTGGTCGGACGGCTTCAAGAGCGGCGGCTTCAACCAGCGCTACAACGCTGCGCCTCCGGGCAATGCGCCGATCTCCTTCGATCCGGAAACCGCCGAGACCTGGGAAATCGGCTTCAAGCTCGATCCCACCGACAACCTGCGCCTGAACATCGCGTTGTTCAGCTCGGACTACGACGACATCCAGATGACCTATCGCCTGGGCGTCGTGCCGTTGCTGTTCAACGCCGGCGTGGCGTCGATCGACGGTGGCGAAGTGGAGCTCGACTGGGCCCCGACCGAGGATTTCCGGCTCGACATGAGCCTGGGATATCTCGACGCGGGCTTCGACAGCATCACGCCGCCGCCGCCCTTCGGCCCGGTGACCCCGACGGCCACCGCGACCCTCGACAGCAGCCTGCCGTTCACACCCGAGTGGCAGGGTCATCTCGGCGCGTCGTACGGCTTCCACGTCGGCGGCAGCTGGACACTGACGCCGCGTGTCGACGTGAGCTACACCGCGAGCCAGTTCTTCGACGCGGGCAACTCGATCGAGATCGCGCAGACCGACGACGTGACGTTGCTGAACGCGTCGCTCACGCTGGCCTCCGATGACGACAAGTGGCGCTTCATGCTGAGCGGCGTGAACCTGACCGACGAGTTGTATCCGGTGGCGGGCACCTCGTCGCTCACCACGGCTTCGGGCTACGCGGAGATCATCTACGCGCGCCCGCTGAGCTGGAGCCTGACCGCGACCTGGAGCTTCTAGCTGCAGGGAATCGGGCGAGTCGTGCGGTGGCCCCCTGCCGCACGACTCGATCTTCCCCGCGAGCCATTCGACCCCCAGCGCAACCGGAGTGCGCGTCGCGCGCTGCTACTATACGGGCCTCAATCTATGCAGCGCCCGATACCTTGCTTGTTCATGCGTGGTGGCACCTCGCACGGCCCGTTCTTCAAGGCCGAGGACTTGCCCGCCGACATCGCGACGCGCGATCGCGTGTTGCTGGCCGTGATGGGCTCGCCGGATGCGCGCCAGATCGATGGCATCGGCGGCGCGGATCCGTTGACCAGCAAGGTGGGCATCGTGTCGCGTGGCCGGGACGGCGTCGACCTCGAGTTCCTGTTCGCGCAGGTGTCGGTCAAGGAAGCGCTGGTCGATACCACGCCGAATTGCGGCAACATGCTCGCCGCCGTGGTGCCGTTCGCACTCGAGAGCGGGCTCGCGAAGCCAGGCGGCGACGTGACGACGCTGCGCGTGCTGACGAAAAACACCGGCACGTTGTGTGACATCGAGGTGCAGACGCCCGGTGGTCGCGTCGAGTACGCCGGCAACGCGCGCATCGACGGCGTTCCCGGCACGGCGGCGCCCGTCAACATCAGCTTTCTCGATACCGCCGGTTCGGTTTGCGGCGCGCTGTTTCCCACCGGCAACCGGGTCGATGAGTTCGACGGCATCGAAGTGACCTGTATCGACAACGGCATGCCGGTGGTCATCATGCAGGCCGCGGATCTCGGCGTGAGCGGCTACGAATCGCGCGACGAGCTCAACGCCAACGCGGCGCTCAAGCGGCGCATCGAGTCGATACGCCTGCAGGCCGGGCCGCGGATGAAACTCGGCGATGTCACGAAGAAGGTCGTGCCGAAAATGTGCCTGGTCGCGAGGCCCGTTTCATCGGACGGCGGGACGGGCGGCCACATTTCCACGCGCACCTTCATCCCGCACGACTGCCATTCGGCGGTGGGCGTGCTCGGCGCGGTGACGGTCGCGACGGCCGCCGTCACGCCCGGGACCGTGGCGCATCGGGTGGCTGCCGTGCCCGCCGGCACGCGCAAGAGCTTTTCGGTGCAGCATCCCAGTGGCGAGTTCACCGTGGTGCTGGAGATGAGCGCCGCGAATCCGGCCGAAGTGGCGCGCGCGTCGCTGCTGCGCACCGCGCGGCTCATGATGCGCGGCGAAGTTTTCGTCCCTGCGGATACCTGGAAGGGTGAGTCATGAAGGACAGGACATGATCGGAAAATCCGGCATCGCGGTGCGCAAGGTGCGCCGCGCCAGCGCGGACGCGGTCGCGCGGCTCGCGAACTTCGGCACGGCGACCATCCACGAGGCCATGGGCCGCGTCGGGCTGATGGCGCCGTACATGCGGCCTATCTACCCGGGCGCGCGCGTGTGCGGCACGGCGGTCACGGTGCTCGGCCACCCGGGCGACAACTGGATGCTGCACGTGGCCGCGGAGCTGCTGGCGCAGGGCGACGTGGTGGTCATGGGCTTCTCGTCCGAGACCACCGACGGCATGTTCGGCGACCTGCTGGCGACCTCGTTCCGGGCGCGCGGCGGCGCGGGACTCGTCATCGACGCCGGCGTGCGCGACACCGCCGAGCTCGCGCAGATGAAATTCCCGGTGTGGTCGAAGGTGGTGAACGCCAAGGGCACCATCAAGGCGACGGTGGGCTCGGTGAACGTGCCGGTGCTCTGCGCGGGCGCGCTGGTGCATCCGGGCGACGTGGTGGTGGCGGATGACGATGGCGTGGTCGTGGTGCTCGCGGCCAAGGCCGCGGAAGTCGCCGACGCCGCGCAGGCGCGCGAGCAGAAGGAGACCGCGACGCGCGCGCGCCTGGCCGCCGGCGAGCTGGGCCTCGACATCTACGGCATGCGCGACAAGCTCAAGGCCGCGGGACTGCGGTACTACGAAGATCCCGAAGACGCGAAGTGAGCAAGACGTGAGTCGCGACCCCAACAAGAGTTGTCTGCCCCCGGATCCGCACCCGGTGAAGCCGAAGCTGGCGCTGCCGGCGGGCGCCTGCGATGCGCACTGCCACGTGTTCGGGCCGGCCGCGAAGTTTCCCTACGCCGCCGACCGCAGCTACACGCCGCCCGACGCGCCGGTTGAGCAGCTGCGCGCGCTGCATGCGCACCTCGGAATCGCGCGCGCGGTCATCGTGCACGCCAGCTGCCATGGCAGCGAGATGGACGTGACGCTGGATGCCATTGCCTCGAGCCACGACAGTTATCGCGGCGTGGCGGTGGTGGAAGAGGGCGTGACCGACCGGGAGCTCGAGCGGCTGCAAGCCGGCGGCATTCGCGGCATCCGTTTCAACTTCGTCAAGCACCTGGGCGGCGTGCCCGACGTCGCGGTGTTCTACAAGCTGCTCGAGCGCATCAAGCCGCTCGGCTGGCACGTCGTGCTGCACTTCGACGCGGGCGATCTGCTCGAGCAGCAGGCGCTGCTCGCGCGCATCGACGTGCCCTTCATCATCGATCACATGGGTCGCGTGAAGGCGGCCGAGGGCCTCGACCAGAAGCCGTTCCAGTCGCTGCTCGCGTTGTATCGCCACAATCCGCTGGCCTGGATCAAGATCTGCGGCGCCGAGCGCGTGTCGTCGGGCAAGCGGCCGTTCCGCGACGCGGTGCCGTTCGCGCAGGCGTTGATCGACATCGACGCGGGCCGCCTGTTGTGGGGCACGGACTGGCCGCATCCCAACATTTCCAGGGACATGCCGAACGACGGCGAGCTGGTCGACCTGCTCGGTGAAATGGGCCCGGATGAATCCGTCCGCCGGCGGATCCTGGTGGACAATCCCACGAAGATGTATTGGTCGTGAACTCATGACGACCACGCGGATCGGCCTTTTGGGTTACGGCGAAGTCGGTCAGCGCTTCGCCGCCGACCTGCGCGCCGCGCATCCGCAGCTCGAGATCGCGACCTTCGACCTGCTGCTGCACCAGGCGGCGGCCGGCGAGGCGATGCGACGCCACGCGGCATCGCATCGCGTGGATCTAATGGCCGACGCCGCGGCGCTGGCCGACGAGACCACGCTGATCTTCAGCGCGGTGACCGCCGACCAGGCGCTGAACGCCGCGCGCTCGCTGGCGACACGCTCGCTCGAGCACGCCTGGATCGTGGACCTCAACTCCGCGGCGCCGCAGGCCAGGATCGAGTGCGCCGCGCTGGTGGCGGCCGCGGGTGGAAGCTACGTCGAGGCCGCGGTCATGACTTCGGTGCCGCCGCACGGCATGCGCGTGCCCATGTTGTTGGGCGGCGCGCACGCGGCCGAGGCGCAAAGGACCCTCGGCGGACTGGGCTTCGTGGCCGAAGTCGCCTCGGCGGATCTCGGCGTGGCCTCGGCCATCAAGCTGTGCCGCAGCGTGATCATCAAGGGCCTGGAGTCGCTGGTGATCGAGAGCTTCACCGCGGCGCGCTCGCTCGGCGTCGAGCAGCAGGTGCTGGCCTCGCTCCAGGAAACCTACCCGCAGTTCGACTGGGAGAAGCAGGGCGACTATCTGTTCTCGCGCGTGATCCAGCACGGCAAGCGGCGCGCCGAGGAGATGCGCGCCAGCGCGCAGATGGTCGATGCCACCGGCGTCGGCGGCACGATGGCCGGGGCGGCCGCGCAACGCCAGGCGGGCGTGGCCGCGCAGCGCGCCGCCGGCAGCTTCGGTGAGCCGATGACCCTGAAGCCGTGGCGCGAGCGCGCCGATGAAATGCTCGCGACGCCGAAGCGCGGGCAGTAGCAAGGAGAGGCGATGATCATCGACTGCCACGGGCATTACACCACCGCCCCGGAACCGCTGAATGCGTGGCGCAAGCAGCAGACCGACGCGCTGAAGACGCCGGCGCTCGCGCCCGCCAAGGGCAGCATCACCATCAGCGACGACCAGATCCGCGACAGCCTCGAGAACGCGCAGCTCAAGCTGCAGCGCTCGCGCGGCACCGACGTGACCGTCTTCTCGCCGCGCGCCAGCGCCATGGGCCACCACGTCGGCAACGAGACCACCAGCAGGCACTGGACCGAGCACTGCAACGAGCTCATCCACCGGGTCTGCAACCTGTATCCCGAGAACTTCGTCGGCGTCTGCCAGTTGCCGCAGTCGCCGGGCGTGGATCCGCGCGGCGTGATCCCCGAGCTCGAGCGTTGCGTGAAGCAGTTCGGCTTCATCGGCGCCAACCTCAACCCCGATCCCTCGGGCGGCAGATTCTCCGAGCCGCCGTTGACCGACAAGTGGTGGTACCCGGTGTACGAGAAGCTGAGCGAGCTCGACGTGCCGGCGATGATCCACGTGAGCCAGGCCTGCAATCCGGCGTTCCACACCACGGGGTCGTACTACCTCTCGGCCGATACCGTGGCCTTCATGCAATTGATGATGTCCGACCTGTTCAAGGACTTCCCCAGGCTGCGCTTCATCATTCCGCACGGCGGCGGCGCGGTGCCTTTCCATTGGGGCCGCTTCCGCGGAATCGCGCAGGACCAGAAGCGCCCGCCGCTGCCCGAGCTCATGAAGGACAACGTGTTCTTCGACACCTGCGTGTACCACCAGCCGGGCATCGACCTGCTGCTGAAGGTGGTGCCCATCGACAACATCCTGTTCGCCTCGGAGATGGTCGGCGCGGTGCGCGGCGTGGATCCCGAGACCGGTCACTACTACGACGACACCAAGCGCTACATCGACGGCAGCTCCCTGAGCGCCGCCGACAAGCAGAAGATCTTCGAAGGCAACATCCGCCGCGTCTTCCCGCGCCTGGGCCCCGCCGCGGAATCTCCCGCTGACCCGGGGTCTGGCTCCATTTCGCGTCCGCGAAACGGTGCCTGACCCCATTCTTATTCTTGATCGTATGCAAACCCGCACCCTCGGCCCCTACACCGTCTCCGCCATCGGCTTCGGCTGCATGAACCTCTCGCACGCCTACGGCCCGCCGCAGCCGCGCGAGCGGGCCGAACGCATCCTGAGGCGCGCACTCGACCTCGGCGTCACGCACTTCGACACCGCGGCGCTCTACGGCTTCGGCGCCAACGAAAAGCTGGTGGGCGAAGTGCTGGGCAGGCGCCCCGATCACGTCATCGTCGCCAGCAAGTGCGGGCTGTTCGGCCGTGATGGCAAGCGGGTGATCGACGGCCGGCCGGAGTCCATCCGCGCCATCTGCGAACAATCCCTGGCGAATCTCAAGACCGACCGCATCGATCTCTATTACCTTCATCGCTGGGACCAGCGCGTGCCCATCGAGGACAGCGTCGGCGCCATGGCGGACCTGGTGCGGGCCGGCAAGGTGCGCGCCATCGGGATGTCGGAGGTCGGCGCCGCGTCCCTGCGCCGCGCTCACGCGGTGCACCCCATCGCCGCGCTCCAGTCGGAGTACTCGCTGTGGACCCGCAATCCGGAGATCGCGGTACTGGAGGAGTGCGCGCGCATCGGCGCGACGCTGGTCGCATTCAGTCCGCTGGGGCGCGGATTCCTCGCCGGCGGCCTGCTTTCGCCCGCGGATCTCGTCGAGGGCGACATCCGCCGCACCATGCCACGCTTCCAGCCCCCGAACTTCGAGGAAAACCTGCGACTGCTGGCACCGCTCGCCGGCGTCGCGGCGCGCTGTGGCTGCACGCCGGCCCAACTGGCGCTCGCGTGGGTCCTCGCCAGGCGCCTGCACACGGTCGTGATACCCGGCACCACGCAGGAGGCGCACCTGGTCGAAAACTGTGGCGCGGACGCGATTCGTCTCGACGCCGCGACAATCGCGGAGCTTGATGCGCTGCTGCCGCCGGGGAAAGCCTCAGGGGCCCGATATCCGCCTGCGACGCAGGTCGAAAATGACACCGAAGAGATTGGTCAAAACGCTTGAATGTTATAGGCTTGCGCGCCTATGACGGCTTCCACCAGCGTTCCCGAAACCCCCTCCGGTCCGACCCGCTCCGACGCCCGGAAAACCGTGCGCGTAGTGATGCAGCAGTACATGCGCCGCGAGGCCATCGTCCCGGTGCTGCGACTCCTGTTAGACCTCACATTCCTCGGCGTCTCGATCGCCGGCGCGTGCTACTTCAGCGCGTGGTGGGCCAAGGCCCTCATGGTCATCCCGGCGTCGATCGCCATCGCGCGTCTGTTCGTCATCGGGCACGACGCCTGCCATGGCAGCTACACGCGCTACGACTGGTTGAA
The DNA here is from genome assembly GCA_036274075.1 of Steroidobacteraceae bacterium. GTDB lineage: Bacteria > Pseudomonadota > Gammaproteobacteria > Steroidobacterales > Steroidobacteraceae > CADEED01. The sequence goes on from DASUGK010000118.1 coordinate 7,354, forward strand.
CAAACTGGTCGGCCGCATCGCCTTCCTGCCGTCGCTCACGCCGTTCTCGCTCTGGGACGTCGGCCACAACGTCGCGCACCACGGCTTCACCAACCTCAAGGGTCGCGACCAGGTGTGGGTGCCGATGTCGCTGGAAGAGTGGCAGGCCGCTTCGAAATTCCGCCGCTTCCTCGAACGCGTGTATCGCTCGGGCTTCGGCCAGGGCCTCTATTACACGATCGAGATGTGGTGGAAGAAACTCATCCTGCCGACCCGGAAGCACGTCGGTGTGCGGCGCGCGATCTTCCTGTGGGACAACGCGCTGGTGCTGGGCGTGGGTGCGGTGTGGATCACGGGCCTCGTGCTCTGGGCCGTGTACGGCCGCCACTCGGTGACCTGGACGCTGCTCTGTGGCTTCGTCCTGCCGTTCCTGGTGTTCAACTGCATCATGGGTTGGGTCATCTACGTGCAGCACACGCATCCGGACGTCGCGTGGTTCGACAAGCGCGACGAGTGGCAGAAGCGCCTGGGCTTCATCACCACCACCATCAATGTCGTGGTGCCGAAGCGCATGGGCGAAATCCTGCACGACATCCTCGAGCACGGCGCGCACCACGTGAACACGGGCGTGCCGCTGTACCGGCTGCGCGCGGCGCAGACCGCGCTCAAGACCGCCGTCCCGCAGCTCGCGCGCGTGCACGTGCTCAACTGGAAGCGCTACTGGGCCACGGTGCGTACCTGCAAGCTGTACGACTACGCCAACCACCGCTGGATGGACTTCAAGGGCCGCGTCACCGCGGCGCCGCTGTTTCCCGAAGCAGCGCCCGCTGCCACTTGAGAATCCATCGAAGGTGATTCGAGACGGCGCCACTCGGCGCCGTTTCTTTTTCTAACTTTCGCGCGTGAGCTTCACGATCATCTCGCGCAGCCAGGAGTGCGCGGGATCGGTCTCGTGGCGCTTGTGCCAGAGCAGCACTTCCTGCGTGTGCGGCACTTCGAAGGGCAGCGGCAGCACGCGGATGGGCAGGGCGTGCATGTAGAGCTGCGCCACCCGTTCGGGCAGCGTCGCGGCCAGCGTCGAGCCCGGCAGCACCAGCGGTAGTTGGAGCAAGCTGGGCAGCGTGAGGTGGATGCGGATGTCGATGTTCAGCAGGTGGCGGACCAGCTGGTCGGCCGCGCCGGTGTAGCCCCCGGGCCGGCCGAACATGTGCTGCAGCCCGATGTACTGATCGAGGGTCAGCGAGTCCTTGACCGTCGGGTGATCCTTGCTCACCGCGCACACCCACTTCACCGAGCGCAACGGCATGGAGCGGATGGTGTCCGGATAGGCGCGCAGGTCGAACATGTGCAGGCTTTCGAGGCACAGGCACAGGTCGGCCTCACCGTACTCGAGCCGCGACAACGCGGTCGGCGAGACCATTTCTATGTGCACGTCGAGCTCGGGCGCTTCGTTGGCCAGCGTCTTGAGCAGCGGCGGCAGCACGCCCGGTACTGCCTCCTCGGACATGATCACCGTGAACTCGCGCCGCGCCGTCTTCGGATCGAAGGTCGGCTGCGTGCCGAGCATCATCTGGATGCGCAACAGCGCTTCGCGCACCGGCTCCACCAGCGACAGGCCGCGCGGTGTCAGCTCCATCTCGCGGCCGACGCGCACCAGCAGCGGATCGTTGAAGTACTCGCGCAGCTTGTGCAGGGCCGCGCTCATCGCGGGTTGCGAAACAAACACACGCTCCGCGGCGCGGGTGACGTTCTTCTCGCGCAGCAGTGCGTCGAGCGCGATGAGCAGGTTCAGATCGAAGCGGTTGAGTTGCATGTGCGTGAATCATAACGGACATGCGCATCTCCCAAGGGATTTCCCGGCCAGTTGATCGCAGGTTCGGCGTGGGTGGAGTCGCTGCGGACCTAAAGGGTTCTGATCGCCGGCACGAGGGGGAACTGTGGCGCTGATGCATCGGCATCCCGCTGCGCACTCGCAAGGGGATGCCATATCAACCTGGCTCAGGGAGTTCGCTATGAACGAGCTGCTGAAAGAAAAGCCCGCGGTCTCCGCACGTCTAACCTGGATCATGGCTGGTGCCGCCTGTCTCATCGGGACGGGTACTGCTTCCGGCCAGGACACCAAGCCCGCGGCAGATCAACCGACGGGTCTCGAAGAAATCATCGTCACCGCCCAGTTCCGCGAAGAAAAATTGCAGGAAACGCCGATCGCCATCACCGCGATCACCTCCGTGGACATCCAGCAGCGATCCTTCACCGATTCCTACGAGATCGGCTACACGGTGCCGAATGCCTCGTTCCGCCCCGCCCAGGCCGCGTACGGCAACACGATGACTGCGTACATTCGCGGTGTCGGCCAGAACGACTTCGACCAGGCATTCGAGCCTGGAGTCGGCATCTACGTGGACGATGTGTACCAGCCGTTCACCCTCGGAACGCAGATGGATCTCCTCGACCTGGATCGCGTGGAAGTGTTGCGCGGTCCGCAGGGCACGCTGTTCGGCCGCGGTTCGATCGGTGGCGTGATGCGCCTCGTCAGCAAGCGACCGGAAGGCAGCAACACGGGAGACATCCAGCTCACGGCCGGTTCGTTCGATCGCGTCGACGTCCGCGCCAGCTATGACTTCGCCATGACGGACAACGTGTTTGCCCGCTTCACGGGCGTGTCCAGGCACAGCACGGGCTACCAGAAGGTCTACGATTTCGCGTGCGAATTCCAGGACGACCCGGCGATGATCGGCGAACTGCAGATCCGCGACCCGAGCCGCGGCCGGCATTGCCAGACCGGTACCCAGGGCGGCGTCGACGTCACCGGGCTGCGCGGACAATTGCGCTGGGTGATCAGTGACAACGTCGAACTGAGTTTCTCCGCGGACTACGAGAGCGACACCTCGGAGGCCAAGGCCGACACGCTGCTCGCCGTCATCTATCCGACCGACCTGTCCGGCAACACCATCCCGACGTCGAGCTACATGCTGTGGAACACCGAGTACGCACAGCACGTGCCGACTCCCACGGAGAACTGGGGCTGGGGTGTTGCTTACGACAATCGATTCATTCCGAGCAACATCTACAAGACGTACGCAACCTACGACGATCCGGCGAGCGGACTGACCTTCAAGCCGGAATCCGGACTCGAGAAGTCTGCCTACTCGGCGAAACTCGACTGGAAGCTGACGGACACGATGTCGCTGACGGCGATCCTGGCGTATTCCGACCTGAC
>DASUGK010000119.1:0-50371 GCA_036274075.1 Steroidobacteraceae bacterium
CCAGCCGGGAACGGTACCTGGCGGCCGGGGTGGTGCTGTTCGGCCTCGTGGTGGCCGGATTGGCCTGGTGGCTGGGCCGTGCCTCGCCGGTGCCCGCGGCCACGAGCGTGGCCGTGCTGCGATTCGAAAACGCGGCCGGCAAGCAGGATCTCGACTACCTGGCCCTGGCGCTGCCGGATGAAGTCGCGACACTGCTCACCAACTCGTCCGGCCTGGCAGTGCGCCCGCTGGGCTACGTGAGCGGCGACGATCCCATCGCGGCGGCGCGTACGCGCCACGTGGATCATGTCGTGAGCGGTCGTTACTACCTCGAGGACGATGCGCACCTGAGCCTTGCCATCGAAGCCCAGCACGTCCAGGGGGAACGCGTCGTCTGGCGCACCCGGATTTCCGTGCCGATGGGCGACCTGCTGGTGATGCGCGGACGCCTCGCCGAAGGGGTGCGGGATGGCCTGCTGCCCGCACTCGGCGCGCGCGCCCTGCCGATCTCCGGCTCGCCCCCGACCGATGACGAGGCCTACCAACTTTACCTGCGCAGTCTCGCGTTTCCGCAGCAGCAAAAGCAGGGCGAGCGCGCCATCGAGATGCTGGAGCGCGCCGTGCAACTGGAGCCGACATTCGCCCCCGCCTGGCACGCACTCGGACTTCGCTACTATGACTACGGCACCTGGTGGGGAGGCGGAAAGCGGGCGCGCGAGCGTTCGCTGGCCGCCCATCGAAGGGCACTGGAGCTCGACCCGGGGATGATCGCCGCCGCGAGGCGGATCGTGACCCACCAGGCTGAATCCGCCGATCTCGAAGGCGCCTACCGGGAAGCACGCGGACTGCTCGAGCGCTTCGGGCCGAGCGCGGAAACGCACTTCGCGATCGCATACGTCTACAAGTACGGTGGCGATCTCGAAGCCTCGCAGCGCCAATGCGAACTGGCCCGGGAACGCGACCCGCAGGATCCGGGATTGCGGTCCTGCGCATACTCCTACCTGTACGCCGGCGAGTTGCCACGCGTCATGGACTATCTACTGCTCGACGAAGGATCCTACTTCGTCAACTGGGGTACCGTGCTCTACCACCTGCGAACCAACGACCGGGACGCCGCACTGCACGCCACGAGGCAGGCCGCCGACGACCCGACCCGCCGGCTCATGGAGCCCTGTCTCGAGGACAGGCGTGGCGTGGTGCTCGACGATGCGGTCGCCGGTTTCCTGGAGATCTGGCAGGAAACCGGCGATCCGGAGGCATCGTACGCCGTCGCGCCCATGCTGCTGTATTGCGGCCGCCGGCAGGAGGCTCTGCGCTTGTTGGAGCGTGCGGTCGACATGAGCTTCTGTGCCTTCCCGGCGCTCGACCTGGATCCGGCCTGGGCATCGCTGCGCGGCGATGCCGATTTCCAGCGCATCCGCGGCAAGGCCAGCGCCTGCCACGAGCGTTTCCAGGCCGCCGTCGAAAGGGTCGAGGCGGAATCGTCTAACCACTGAACCGCTTGCCCGGCCGTGGCAGCAGCGCCGGCACTTCCCGCCGGTAACGCTCGTACCTCTCGCCGATGTGCTGGACGAGGTCGCGTTCTTCGTAGCGCATGGCGACCAGGATGTAGACGCTCATGGCTGCCGCGAACAGCAGGTGACCCGCGGTCATCGTCGGCGCGCCCCAGAAGATCAGCAGCCAGCCGAGATACAGCGGATGGCGCACGAACTTGTAGAGATACGGCGTGACGAACGCCGGGCCCCGCAGCTCCTTCTGGCGCAGCGCGCTCCAGCCCTGCTGCAATCCGAACAGCTCGAAGTGATCGATCAGGAACGTCGCCCACAGGAGCACGATCACGCCGAGGCCCATGACGGCCCAGGCGAGCGCGATGCTCCAGGCGGCATCCGCCTGCCAGAGCACCGGTGTCGGGATCGGCCGCCACTGCCACATGAGCAGCGCCAGCACGACGCTCGAGATCAGCACGTAGGCGCTGCGCTCCAGCTCCTTCGGCACGACCCGCGTCCACATCCGTTTGAACGCGGGCCGCGCCATCACCGAATGTTGCAGTCCGAAGAGCAGGACCAGGCCGATGTCGACCAGCAGTGCGGCTTGCGGCGAACCCATGTCCCGCCCGAGGTCGACCGACCGCGAGAACAGCGTGCGGATCTCCGGAAGCGTGTACGCCAGCGGCGTGGCCTGCAAGTTGCCGAGAAACGCCAGCAAGTACAGGAACACCAGCAGAAACACCGCGTAGCTGGTGATGCTGAACAGGAACGCGGTGCTGCGGTAGACGGCGGCCGCCATGATCACTGGGCTCCCGTGCTGTAGTTTTCGCATGACACGTCGGAGTGCCAGTTCACGAAGGCGCCGGTGGGACTCGGCTTCCACGCCCAGACGTGCAGGGTGTAGAAGGCCGGCAGGCCGAAACGATTCGGGCTTTCGAACAGATGCAGGAGTTGGCCCATGAGCTCTGGCGTGCCGGCATTGTTGGCATGCCACGCATCGAAGAACACCAGGTAGTCCGCGCCGATCAGCCGGCGGCCGCCATTCGGCAGCGGTTCGTAGATGACGATCTCGGGGCGGCGCGGATCCAGGACCCCGTCACCGACCAGGTCGAGGTTGACGTAGTGCAAGCCCATGGCGCCATCGTCGGGCCCGCTCACGCAACCGAAGAGCAGGTGATAACCCTCGGCCTCCGCCTGGTTGACGTCGTGAAAGCGCCGCGTGGACTCGCGCACGATGCGCACCAGCTCGCCGGAATGGGGTTTCTGTTTGCTCGACTGGTTGCTCGACTGGTTGGTCGACTGGGCGCGCTCGCCCTGGTGGTCTGCGTGTGCTGGCCGCGAAGTGGCCGCAACGGCCAACGCGGCGATGGAAAAGGACAGGCAGATGCCCAAGTTCTTGATGCTCATGGTGTTCGTCCCTGTTGTCGTTCGTTGATGGCGGGAACCGACCCATCGATTCCCTGCTCACGACTACAACCGGGCCGCGGGCCTTTCGTCCTCACGAAGACCTACGGAAGAGCTACGGATTTGGAAACGGTCTGCTCAGTCTTCGGCCGCGGCGGCGAGCGTCGCCCTGGCACGGCGCAGGCGGCGCACCTGCTGAAGCTTCTGATTTTGGGCCGGGCCGGTGGAGTGCCGGAAAGTCACGGAAGATTCGAGCACGTGCGCCATCTTGTCCGCGGGCTCGCCGCGCAACTGCTGCAACAGCATTTCCGCTGCCGTCGCCGACATCGCGGAGATGGGCTGGCGGATGGTGGTGAGCGCCGGCCACACCTGGCTGGCCAGCGGCATGTCGTCGAAACCCGCCACCGACACATCGTCGGGCACTCCGAGCCCCAGGCTGTGCGCCACCGCGAGCACGCCGGCCGCCATTTCGTCATTGCTGGCGAAGATGGCCGAAGGCCGCTCCTCGTCCGGCAGCACGAGCAACTTGCGTGCGGCCTGCATGCCGGAGGCATGCGAGTTGTAGCCCTGCACGATGTACTTCTTGTCGGCCTCGAGGCCGCAGTTCGCCAGCCCGTCGAGATAGCCCTTGTAGCGATCGGCCACCGCCGCGTGGTCGGGATTGCCGATGATGAACCCGATGCGGGTATGCCCGAGCGCCACGAGATGCTCGGTCATGCGCGCGCTGCTCTCGCGGTCATTGGTGTAGACCGAGCGCTGGTCGTCCGAGCGTCCGGCCGGCGCGATGCGCACGTGCGGAATCCGGTTCTGCCTGAGCATGCTCAGCAGCGGCGCGTTGTCCGACAGCGGTGGCGTGAGGATCAGGCCCGCGGCGCGCGCCTGCTTGACGTTGGCGAGAAGTTCATCCGCCAGCGACGGCGAGCGGTAGTCGCAGGGCTGCATGATGACCTGGTAGTGCGCGGCGCGGCAGGTCTCGAGCACGCCGGCCAGCACGGTGGCCGCGTAGTACTCGCAGGTACGGTCGTACAGCAGGCCGATCAGGAACGAGCGGCTGCCGGAAAGCCCGCGCGCGGATGGATTCGGGTGATAGTCCAGCTTGCGGATCACGCGCATCACTTTCTCGCGCGTGTGCGGCTTCACCGTCGACACGTTGTTGATCACGCGCGAAACCGTCTTGATCGAAACTTTCGCCTGCGCGGCGACGTCGCGGATCGTGGCGGTGCTCATGCGGTGAATGCTCCGTGGCGGAGGAACATTCAAGCCATTCGGCATAACGGTGTCAAATCACCCTCGGCAAATCGAGTCTTCGGGCAGGACAACAAGCCAGGACACCGGTTCTCCTCGCTGGCTCACCGGACGGTCCGCAATGGCGTGATGGCCAGCGAGCTCAGCAGGGCCGACACACCAGCCAGCACGAACAGCACCGGGTAGTTGCCGCCGGTCGCGAGCAGCACGAACGAACCGAGCGCGGGCGTCAGGCTCTGTGGCAGCGTGTTGGCCACGTTCAGGAAGCCCAGGTCCTTGCCCGAAGCGTGGGGCCGCGAGCGCAGAACCCCGGTGACCAGCGCGAGATCGGTCCCGAAGTAGGCTCCGTGGCCGATGCCGGCGATGGCCATGCCGATCACCAGCGACTGGTAGTTTGGTGCCAATGCGACGAGGCAGAGGCCGGCGGCATAGAACAGGCCGCCCGCGAAGACGAATACCTTGCGCCGCTGCACCACGTCGGAAAGCTTGCCGCTGACCAGGCCTGCCAGCACCATCATCACGGTCTGTATCACCACCGCCTGCGACAGGTGATCTGCGACCCGTTCCTGCGCGATACCGAAGCCTTCGATGAGGTAGTAGGGCAGGTAGGTGGTGACGAAGGCCGATCCCATCGCGATCAGGAAGCGGCTCAGGCAGGCCCACCCGAAGTCAGGATACTGGCGCGGGTCCACCCAGAATCCGCGCAGGGAGTCGCGCAGCGAGAATGGCGATGACGGCGGCGGCTGCGCGTCATCCGGCAACCACAGCGCGAAAACCAGTACCGCAGCGCAGCCGAGAAGTGCCGGCAGCAGGAATGTCAGCAGCGTGTCGTCGGCAGTCGCGCGCACCGCGACGCTGCCCAACGCCTGCCCGATGGGCAGGCAGACGGAGATGATCCCGGACACGGTGCCGCGTTCTCTCTCGGGAACCTGGTCCGGCAGCACGGCCACCATGGCCGCGAGCACCGCGTTGAACGCGAGCTGCGCCAGGCACCAGCCGGCGAGCACTACGCCGGCATTGCGCGCCTGCGCGACGATGACCAGCGCCAACGTGCCGCAAAACATGCCGGCCAGCAGCCATGGCCGGCGGCGTCCGAAGCGCGAGCGGGTCCGGTCGCTGAGGTGCCCGAAGATCGGGTTGCTGACGATGGCGACAACCGCGCCGACCGACAGCACCAGCGCCAGGTCCTGGACCGCGCTGCCGGGAGACAGCTGCCGCAACTTGAGCGCGATGCTCACCAGCACGGGCGTGAGCAGGGCCACCCAGATCCCGGTGTAGCCGAACGCATAGAGCGCCAGGAATTTCCAGCCGACGCTCCGCGTCTCGCCGATGGTCATCATCCTCCCCGCGCCGGCTTACCGGCGCCCGAAGCGTAATCCGGAAAGCGATGTGACCGCTACCTTCCAAAAGGTCTATCGCTGTCATTCAAGGAATCACTGTAGTTAGCGCTATCACGTCGAGACCTCGAGACACGGAGTTTGACAACGGTGTCTTTGAGCGTAGGCTTGCGCGCACACCAGCGAGAAGAAGACCAACGACTTTGCCCGCGGTGTGGCCTGGCCGACCGATCTCGGTCCCCCCGATTCTTCGGCCAGGTCCGCCGCCTACTTCCGATCCAATCGAGTGACAAGTCCCGGCGCCGCACCGCCAGGACCTGGAACAGGGGCCGCCAGGCAACCGGCGGCCCTTTTCTTATCCGGCGGCAAGCAGTGATAGGGTGCGGCCATGCCCAGGATTGACGTCGCCACCGTGCCGGCACGCAAAGGCTCGGGATATCCAGCACCCTTCGATGCGCCCTGCGCGTCGCGCACGCGCAAGCGGCTCGGCGACGCGGGAGGACTGAAGGACTTCGGTGTGAACCTGATGACACTGCCGCCCGGCGGCTGGTCCAGCCAGCGCCACTGGCACAGCCACGAAGACGAGTTCGTCTTCGTGCTGGAAGGGGAACTGGTGCTGGTCGAGGACGAGGGCGAGACGCCATTGCGCGCCGGCGATTGCGCGGCGTTTCCGAAGAACAGCGGCAATGGCCATCACCTGGTCAATCGATCGGCGGTGACGGCTGTCTATCTCGAGGTGGGATCCCGCCAGCCTGCGGATCTCACTACCTGCTCCGACATCGACCTGAATAGCGCCAACTCGGACGGGCGTTTCGTACACAAGGACGGAACACCGTACCCGGGCCGGTAGCGTGCGTCACAGCGCGCTCATGGCGCGCTCCGGCGGCCTCTCGTTGAAGTGCAGGTAGGAGGGATCGAAGCCAGCGGCCGACTGCAAGGCGTTGAAGTCGTGGATCACCACCTGCCGGTTCTGGAAGGTGACCAGCTTCAGGCGCCGCAGCTCCATGAGCGTGCGGTTCACGTGCACCGCCGACAGCGCCAGCGTGTCGCCGAGTTCGGCCTGCGTGAGCGGCAGCTCGAAGGCATGCTCGTGCGTCAGGCCGACCGACTCGAGCCGCGTGAACATTTCGCAGACCAGGTGGCCGATGCGTTCGAACGCCGTGCGGTGGCCGACGTTCACCAGCCATTCGCGCGTGATGGCCGCCTGCATGAGGGCATACCGGGCCATCGCCAGCGAGACGTTGGGATGACGTTCGAGCCGCTGCAACGTGTTCACCGACAAGGTGGCGATGTCGGAGGATGCGAGCACGCACATGGAATAGTCGACCTGCGGCAGCATGAGCTGGCGCGGATCGCACATGTCACCGGCGAATAGATAGGCGAGGATCTGCCGGCGGCCGTCGGGCAGCAGCCGGTACTGGTAGGCATGGCCCGAGAGGATCACGATGAGGCGGTCGGCGGGATCGCCGATCTTCACGAGGTTCTCGGTCGAGCTGCAACGGCGCAGCGACTCGGTGGCATCCTCGAGTACGCGCTGTTCTTCGAGGGACAGCGTGGCGCAGCGCGCCAGTCTCTGGATCCAGCGGGAAGCGAGGCCCGTCATGGCAATACCCTGTCGCCGGGGCGCCAGAATACCGCTCCTGGTTCCGACGGGAGCAGCATCTCGACTCGTACCCCCTGCGGCGACCAGGCGACGCGATTGCATGCGCCCAGTTCATAGGGGAGCGTCTTCTCTATCCAGGCCGAAGCCTTTGTCCGTCGGCGGATGCCCCGGAATCTGCATGCCGCGTTCCTGCCAGAGCAGGCGCAGCCACGTCCGGCCGCCGCGAAACTGGTGCTCCCAGGTCACGTCCAGGTGTCCTCCGCGGGTGCCAAAGGCGCCGTGGATCAGGGCGTTAACTGCCAATTCGTGCAGTGCGAGCGCCATGGGCATGACAGCCTCGCGGCCGATCCGGGTGTCGGGGCCGATGACCTTGTAGCGCCGTTCCGGGACCGCCTGCGCCAGCAATTCGCCATGGGTGAGCTCCTCCAGGTCGACGCCATCGTCCGGGGCGCGCATCAGCATGTCCTGGGCGCGCGCCAGCGCGCCGATGCGCCCTTCGAGTTGCGCCGCGTAATCGTTCTTCGAGATTTCTCCCTCTGCACTGCGGCGAACGATGGCTCGCAGCAGGGCGAACAGGCTGCGGATCTGGCGCCGGAACTCCGCATTTGATTTGTCCATGCTCATGCGCAGATCCAATCCGCCCTTGTATGCGCAAGACCAGTAGGTGGCATTAACACAGGTTAGCCCCACTCTTGCCCGGCCTTTTTGTAACTTCGCGAATCACTTGCGTTAATGAGTGCGCGTGACCACGAAGCTAGGATCGCTGCCGGAGGTGACGCCGTGATCTTGTCCGAAAATGGATGGTCGGATCGTTTTGCGGGCATCGCCGGCTCCTCGCAGGAGGACGCCGACGCTGCCGAAGCACGCTGGAGCTGGCTGTCGGCGCTGCTGGCGTCGCGGGACATCGCGGCCTGCGTCATCGAAGTGATCCGCGATCCCGGCCGGACCGACTACCGCATCGTGGCGCTCAGCCCGGGATTCGTGGAGGCGACCGGCCTCGTGAATGCGGCCGGCCGCTGCATGCGCGACCTGAAGCCCGACCACGAGCAATTCTGGTTCGATCTCTACCAGCGCGTCGCCGACACCGGCGAGCCCGCCACCTTCGATCATCCCTCGCAGGCTTTGAACCGGCGTTTCCGCGGGCATGCATTCCGCATCGGATTTCCGGGCGCATGGCGCGTGGTCGTCATCCTCGAGAACAGCCCCTCGATGACGACGAAAGATGGCGCCGAGCCGCCGCTCGAAAGTTTCAGCGCCACGCTGGCGCACGAGCTGCGCGCGCCGCTGGCGCCACTGCGCAACGGATTGCACATCCTCAAGCAGGCGACAGGGCAGAACCAGGACATCCGCTGGACCTTCGCAATGATGGAGCGCCAGTTCGACCGGCTCGCGGAACTCATCGACGACCTGCTCGACGTGGGCCGGCTCGGGTCCGTCGACGTGCACATGGAGCGTGAACGCGTGAACATCCACCACGTGATATCCGACAGCATCGAGGCCTGCGCCGCTGCCATCGACGCGCGCCAGCACGAGGTGAAGATCGAGGCGGATGGCACCGGCCTGCTGGTCCGCGGCGATCGCCGGCGCCTCACGCAGGTGTTCACCAATCTACTGACCAACAGCATCAAGTACACGGCTCCCGGCGGACACATCCGCATCCGGTTGAGCAGTGCCGAGGGTTCGGCCATCGTCGAAGTCGCCGACGACGGCCTCGGGATTTCGGCCGACGACCTGCCGCATGTCTTCGACCTGTTCAGCCAGGGGCGCATGCGTCAATACCAGTCGAACGGTGGACTGGGCATCGGCCTGTCGATCGTGCGCACCATCGTCCGCCTGCACGGCGGCAACGTTTCCGCGCACAGTGAAGGCCCTGGAAAAGGAAGCACGTTCATCGTGCGGCTGCCACTCAGCCCTTAGGGCACTGCAGGCACGTGATCGTGCTTAACATGGGTTAATGCCCGTGTCCGCAGTCTCCATATACATACTCGCCGTGGAACCCGTGAGGACGCCATCCGGCGAATCCGCGAGCCTGGCAGGCACGCGGATACTCGTCGTCGAAGACGACTACTTCGTCGCGAATGAAATCGCCTCGGTACTGCGTGACCACGGGGCGCAGGTGCTCGGGCCCGTGCCCGACGCGGCGCGCAGCCGCGAACTCTCCGCGGACTCGCTTCCACAATGCGTGCTGCTCGACATCAATCTCAAGGGAAAACTCGCGTTCGAGCTTGCCGAAGAATTCATCGGGCGCGGTGTGCCGGCGATCTTCACCACCGGTTACGACGCATCGTTTCTGCCGCCCACGCTGCGTGGCGTGACCTGCCTGCAGAAGCCGATCGAAACCCACGATCTCATCCGCGCGGTTCGCGACGCGGTCGACGGCGGGGCGCATTCGTAGATAGCTGCACGGCGACGCGTTAGTCTCGCGTCCCATGAAAAAACTGTTGTTGCTGGGCCTGCTGTCCATCTTCGAGGCGGCCGCCGCCGATCTCGACGCGCCCTACGTGATGCGCACCCCGGACGGCAAGCTGGAAGCCTGGACGGTCGAGCAGGTGGCCGATGTTCCGCAGAAGCGCGTCGACAAGCTGGCTCCCGGCGGAAAGATCACGGTGGGCGCCGTGGGCGATTTCCCGGCTTTCGAAGTCGCGTTGCGCCCCCCGCCGCCGGCCGCATCTGAAAGCGTGAAGACACGGGCCAGGGCAGCGCTGTTCGTGGTCGCGGACACCCACGGCGAATACGAAATCCTCGCCGGCATGCTCATGCGGCACCAGGTGATCGACGCCAAGATGCACTGGAGTTTCGGCCGCGGCTACCTGGTGATCCTCGGCGATGTGTTCGATCGCGGTGCGCATCAGACCGAGATCCTGTGGCTGGTCTACGCGCTCGAGGCGCAGGCGCGCAAGGCCGGCGGCGGCGTGTTGTTCGTGCTCGGCAACCACGAGACCATGGTGCTGCGCGACGACCTGCGATATCTCAATCCCAAGTACCGGCGGTCGGCCGCGGTTCTCGGCGTCAACACGTACAGCGAGCTGTTCGGCTCTCGCAGCGTGCTCGGCGAGTGGCTGCGCACGCGGGCCGCGGTGCTCAAGGTCAATGATTTCCTGTGCGTGCACGGTGGCATCTCGCGCGAGCTCGTGGACCGCAAGCTGCCGCTGCCAGAGATCAACCGCGCCATCCGTTCGGTGCTCGACGACAGGATGCCCAGCACGGAGGAAGAGCGCGAGCGCGCCGGATTCCTGTTCGGCGAAGCGGGTCCGCTGTGGTACCGCGGCTATTTTTCCGATGCGCCCGGCGGCGCGCAATCCAGCATCGAGGACATCGACCGGTCGCTGCGCTACTTCGGGGTGTCGCGCATCCTGGTGGGGCACACACGCGTCCCCAGCGTCACCCCGCTGTTCGGCGGCAAGGTCATCGCCACGCAGGTCTACCCGCGGCGGCGCGCCGACGGCAGCGTCGAGTTCGAGGCGCTGTCGATCCGCGACGGTGCCGTCTACCGCGCGCGGCCGGATGGCAGCACCGAGCGTCTGGCGTTCTGAACCTCGTTACAGCGCCGGATCGGGCGGCGAGGTGAGCTCGAGCAGGGCGGCGCGCAACAGCGCCAGCCGCGGCGGCTTGCTCAGCACGCGATCGACATTCTCCGGCACGTCCTTTTCGTCCAGCAGGCGCTGACCCCAGCCCGTGAGCAGGATGACCGGCGTCGCGGCCGACATTTCCTTGATGGCCGCCGCCACGCGCCTGCCGTCGATGCGCGGCATGCCTAGGTCGGTGATCACCAGGTCGAAGCGGTGATCCGTGCTGCGCGCCGCGGAGAAGGCGTCGATGCCGGCCTGGCCGCCGAGTGCGGTCTGCAGCTGGTGGCCGTCGGCTTCGAGCGCGTCGCACACCGAGCGCAGGAGAATCGGGTCGTCGTCGACGGCCAGGATGCGCAGGCGCCGCTGCGTGGCATGCGCGGCAAGATAGGTCCCGCCGGTATCGGCGCGATCCACGAACACCGGGAAGACCATGCGCATGGCCGTGCCCTTGCCTGGCGCGCTGTCGACCTCGAGCCGCGCGTCGTGGCGCTGGAGCATTCCATACACCGACGCCAGTCCGAGCCCCGTACCGCGTTCGCCCTTGGTGGTGAAGAAGGGTTCGAGGCAGCGGCGCCGCGTCGCCTCATCCATGCCGACGCCGGTGTCGATGACTGCGATGCTGACCGCGGGCCGGCCATCCTCGCCGTCGACGGCCTGCGTACGCAGCGTGAGCAGGCCGCCATCGGGCATGGCATCCACGGCGTTGAAGACCAGGTTGGTGAGGGCGTCGCGCAGCTCGACCTCGTCGCCGACCACGTCGGGCAGCGAAGACGCGAACTCCTTGCGCAGCTCGATCACCACGCCGCGCTCCTGCGGCAGCGCGCGCCAGCGCGGCTGCGTGAGCTCCAGCACCTGGTCGATGGCGCCGTGCACGTCGAGCTTGCGGAAGGCGCGCGTGGCTTCGCGCGGCCGGTAGAACTCGCGCATGCGTTCGATGGTGCCGGCGACGTCGTCGATGGCGCGCCGGATGGTCGAGAGCCGGCCGCGCCCGGCCTCGCTGAGTTGCGGCTCCTTGAGCAGCAGCTCGGCATACAGCGACACGGGCGAAATGGCGTTGTTGATGTCGTGCGCGATGCCGCTGGCCATCTCGCCCAGCGCGCGCAGGCGTTCGGTCTGCAGGACGGTCTGCTGGCTCTGGCGCAGGTCGTCGTAGGTGCGCTGGAGCGCGCCGTACAACTGCGCCTGGTGCGTGGCCAGCGCCACGTGTTCGCTGAGCTGCTTGAGGAACTCGCAGTCGCCGCTCGAGAACGCGCCCTTCGCGCGCCGCACCGCGACCAGCACGCCGAACACGTTCGATTCCACGCTGAGCGGCGCGATGACCAGCGAGTGGAACCCCGCGCCCGCGAATCGCTGCGCAAACGGCGATTCGACGTTGGCGCAGTCCGGCTCGTAAATGAGCGCACCGTTGACGGCGCGGTACAGGCCGTTGTGCCCGACGGGTACGCGCACACCGACATCGAGATCCAGCAACCGGCAGGATGCTTCGCTGGCCGCGCCCACGCTTTCGACGCTGACCGCATCGTCGGCGGCGTCATGCAGGCACACGCAGCCGAAGTCGATGGGCATGTGCTCCTCGAGGCTGCGCAACACCACCTGGAAGATGCTGTGCAGGTCGTGCCGCGAGCCGATGCTCTGGGTGATCTGCTGCAGCAGCGCGAGGCGGCTCACCTGCGCGCTCAGGCGCCTTTCGTACTGCCCGGTCTGCGTGAGCATGTGGTTGAAGGCGTGGGTCAGGTCGTCGAACTCGTTGATGCCCACCGGGCGGGCGCGCACGTTGTAGTCGTGGCGGTCGGACACCAGGCGGGCCGTCGAAGCGAGCTCGAGGAGGGGCGCCGAGATCTGCCGCTGCAGGCGGCGCGAAATCGCCCAGGCCGCGAGCAGGGCGAGCGCAATGACCGCCGCGGCGACCAGTGCATAGAACGTGAGCCGCTCGTAGACCGCGCTCATGTCCGAGCGCACGTAGAGCGTGCCCAGCACCCGATCGCCTTCGCGCACCGGCGCCACGCCGATGAGCGACGAACCCGCCAGGCTGTAGCCCGCAGCGCCGGGCGACTGCGGAACGGCATCCGCCGCGGCGGCATCGGGATACGTGACGAACAGCTGCCCATCCGGCTTGTAGAGCGCCGCGGCGACGATGTGCGGATCCGAGCGGAACGCCGACAGCACCGTGCGTGCGTCTTCAGGGACGTCGAATGCGAGCGCCGCCGTGCTGTTGGAGGCAATGGCTTCGTTGAGGATCTGCAGCTGCTGCAAGCTGGACTGGCGCGTGGCCACGACTTCGCCAGCCAGGAACAATACCGTGGTGACCAGCAGGGCCGCACCCGTGGTGATCAGCGTGATCCTGCTGAGCTTGCGGCGGACGGGCACGGCGGTCGGGTCCATGGCTCAGCTCGCTTCCAATCCCACGACCTCGGCGGGCCGCAGCAGCTTGGAGCTGATGACCAGGTGGTTGGCTTTCGCCGCCGCGACGTTGATGCGCATGCGGATGCGGTTGTTCTCGCTCACCAGCACGATGACGGCGCCGGCGCTCTCGGCGCCCTCGATGTCCGTGACCGTGAGCAGGTTGCGGCCCTTCAGTGCTTCCAGGGTGCCGGCGAGCCGGGTGGACTCGCTGCGCGCGATGAACAGGATGTTGCAGCCGGCCGTTTGCCGGTGGTCCTCGAGACGCCGGACGAGCAGCGGACGGCCATTGATCGACTCGCCGTGCGCCACGTCATCGAGCGTCCTGCCGAAGGGATCGTTGCCGACCACGCAGATCGCGAAGGGCGCATCCGGAGACGGCCAGGCATCCGAAGGCCACTCGACGAACTGGCCGAAGTTGAACAGATAGGCGGCCTTCACCTGGTACTCGGTGGCCGGTGCGGCGCCGGCGAGGTTGCCCCACAGGACGGCGAGGAGTCCCGCGGCCCTGGCAAGCCCATGAGCAGGATGAACGGCAGCCATCGGTGATCAGTTGCGCCAGCTCGCCCTGAGATAGGCGGAGCGCTCGAAGGCGCCGCGCTGTCCGGGTGGTCCGAATTCGATGTGATCGTCGTGCAGCAGGTTCTGGCCGACCAGCGAGATTTCCCATTGCGTCGAGGCGCGCCAGCCGAAGCGCAGGTCGAGCTCGGTGTAGCCATCGATCCCCGCGCCGGTTGCGTCCAGGGACTGCCGGCCGATCTCGGACTGGTAACGCAACTGCGCGTCGATGTCGAAATCGCCGCAAGTGTAGAACGACCGCAGGCCCGCGATGTTGCGCGGCGTCGAGTCCTCGACCCATTCGCCGCGGTTGGCGTCCTGGCCCGTGGCGGTCAGTTCCATGTCGATGTACGAGTAGCTGGCCGTGAGCCGCCAGTCGTCGAGCGGCTCCCACTCGGCCTGCAACTCGGCGCCATAGGTCCTGCCGCGGGTGAGGTTCTGGTTGACGATGGGAAATACCGTGCGGCCATCCCCATCGACGAACGGATCCCCGAGCTCGAGCGAGGCCAGCTTGTCGTAGTCGTTGTAGAAAGTGGCGAGATCGAACGACAGCCTGTCGCGCGCCTGCCAGCGATAGCCGCCTTCGTAGGCGATCAATTCCTCCGACTCGAAATCGTCACTGCCCAGCAGCATGCCCGTGGGATTCGATCCCGGCGGCAGGATCTCGATCGCGATGTCGCGTTCCAGGCGCGTGGGGACGCGCACTGCGCGCGAGATGGCTGCCCACAGGGTCTGCCGCGCGCCGGGCAGCCAGGCCAGGCGCACGCTGGGTTGTACCTCGAAGCCACTGAAGTCGTTGTGCTCGAGCTTGGTGCCCACCGTGAAGCGCAGCGAGTCGCTCAACGCGACCTGGTCCTGGATGAAGCCGCTGAACAGGTTGTCGTCGGATTCCTCGGGATCGACCGCGAAGACTCCCTTGCCATGGTTGTCGTTCGACGTCAGGCGCCAGGCCAGTCCCCAGAGGATCTCGTGGCGGTTCCACCCGGTGAAACGCCGTTGCAGGTCGACGTCGAAGGTATGCAGCGTGTCGGTGAAGCTGGGGTCATTGCGGTGCGTGTAGTCGTAGTAGGCGCGCAGCTGCGTGTCCGATCCGTCGTCGCCATGGCGCCGCCAGCGCGCCAGCACGTTGCCGCCGCTGACGTCGACATTGAGCGGGCCCGTGGGCCCTTCGCGACCGATGATGCTGACGGCGGGTGCGAGCTGGCCGATGTCGCCTGAATACATGTCCCCCTGCACGGTGAAGGAATCATGCGATGAGCCGTCCCAGTCGGTGCGGAAGCCGACGTGGCCGAGTGACCAGGCATCGTCGGTATCGGGCGTGGTGTTGAGCGTGCCTTCGCGGTCGAGGTACTTGCCGAACACGCGGTAGTGCACGCCGCCGGCGGATTCTCCACCGTGACGCGCTTCGAGCGTGGCGCGGTCGAAGGTGCCCAGCTGCGCGGACACGAAGCTGCCATGCGTGACGCGAGCGCTGCGCGTGGTGATGTTGATGACACCGTTGACGGCATTCGATCCCCACAGCGACGCGCCGGGCCCGCGGATCACCTCGACGCGTTCCACGTCGGCGAGCAGGTAATCCTGCACGTCCCAGGCCACGCCCGAAACCAGCGGCGTGTAGATGCTGCGCGTGTCGGTGAGCACCAGCAGCTTCTCGGAATTCACGCTGCTGAAACCGCGTGAGCTCACTGCCCAGGAGCTGGAATGGCGGCCACCGACGTGGATGCCCGGCACCAGCCGCAGCGAGTCTGGAACACTCGTGGCGCCCGAGCGGCGGATGATCTCGGGCGTGACGATGGCCACGGCGGCGGCCGCATCACGCAATGGCTCTTCGTGCCGGGATACCGATGTGATCTCGACATTCATGAGCTCTTCGAAGCTCATGTTCTTGAGTTCTTCCAGTGCCGGGGAATGGCTGGCGGCCGCGTGCAGCGGCAGCGCCACGCCGCAGATCGTCAGCCACTTCTTCGCGCCACTCTTCCAGTGCTGCCGCTGGTCTGGTGCCAAGTGCGATCGCTCCCATGATCGAACCGACACCAAACTATCGCACGCAGGCGTGCCCCAGGCACCTAGGGTTTGTCCTACTAACTCGACGGCGTGCTCGCGAGGAATGCATCGAGCGCGACCGGCGCGCGGCCCAGCAGCGCCTCGACATCGTTCGACGCCGCGTCGAATTCTCCGGCGCGAATCGCCTCGCCGAGCGCCACTGTCATATTGACGACGGGCGGCGGCAACGAAGCGGCTTCGAGTTGCGCGCGGAACTCGTCCGAGCCCAGGGCTTGATAGACGATGGTCTTGCCGCTGCTCCTTCCGAGTGCAGCGGCGACCTCGGCCAGCGTGTAGGGACGCGGCGCCGTGATGGCATAGTCGCGGCCGGCGTGGCCGTCCGACACCAGCATGGCGGCGAGTGCGGCGGCGACGTCACGGCGTGCGATGAAACCGATGCGGCCATTGCCGCCGTTGTGCGCGAGTCTGCCGGTCGCGAGCGCAGAACCGAACATCAGCGGCACCAGGTCCATGTACAGGTTGTTGCGCAGGAAGGTGTGCGCGATGCCGCTGTCGCGGATCATGGCTTCGGTCTGGTAATGGCCGGGCGAGGCGGCGAAGTGGGCCTGTGCCGCAGGCTTGATCACGCTGGTATAGAAGATGTGTCCCACGTTTGCGGCACGCGACGCCTTCACCACGTTGCCGTGCTGGAGCAGGCGCTCATCGCCCAGCGAGCTGGTGGAGATGAACGCCAGCCGGTTGACGCCGCGCAGCGCATTCTCCAGCGAGGCCGGGTCATTGTAGTCGCCGCGGCGGATCTCGACGCCGCGCGCGGCGAGCTCCAGGACCTTGGCCGGGTCGCGCACGATGGCGACGATGCTGGACGGTGTTACCTTGCGTTCGAGCAGGTAGCCAATGGCGGCGCCACCGAGTTTCCCGGATGCGCCCGTGACGGCGATGGTGCCCATGCGTGTCTCCCGGCCTGCCTTGGGATGCGCACCCTAACAGGGGATGCGGCGCCCGGCTGAACCCACACGGAACAGATCGTCAGCACGCGTACGGTGAATGGTTGAACGTGTAAACGCCGAGTTCGCGTTCGACGCCGCCCTGCACGGCGAGCAGCCGCATGTGGAGCGTGGTCCTGCCGAGCGAGCGCACGAACGGCGTATTCGAGGCGATGACGACCTCACCGGCATTGCGATCGAAGGCCAGATCCTCGAGGCGATGCCGGGTGCCCGCGGCCGGATGCTCGTAAACCAGGTCCAGCCGTTGCACATCCGCGAGTGGTGCGTGCAGGCGCGACACGATGAGGTCATCTTCGGGCGCGATGGTGCAGGCCACGCTGGTGCCGGGCTGGACCTGGTATTCGCGCACACGCAGCCCATCTTCCCTGAGCTTGCGCACGAATGACGCGCTCAGCACCGCGTGCATGGCGCCCGCCGCCGTGGCCCGCCGGATGGCGGCGCCGAGTTTTGCCAGGCGCTGCAGCCGCCCACTGCAATGCGCGCAGCCGAACAGGTGCTCTTCGATCGCCGAGCTTTCGGCAGCATCCATCTCGCCCAGCCAGTAGGCGGCGAGGGTGGTTTCCGGAATGGGCGCGGGGCACGTGACACTCATGATGCCTGCTCCTCGACGCACCGGCGCAGACGTTCGATTCCGCGGTGCCGGATGACGCGCACGTTGCCCGCCGACAGTCCCAGCGCCACGCCGACTTCGTCGGCGGGACGATCGTCGTAGAAAGTCATGACCAGCACGGAACGTTCACGCTCCGGCAGGTGTTGCAGGCAGTGCTCGAGCCGCGCGGTATCGGGCGCGGCGTCGGAATCCTCGACGGCGACATCCAACGTGGGTGCGAAGGCTTCGAGGATGCGTTCGCGGCGAATCCCGCCGCGCCGGCCGTCGATCACCGTCTGGCGGCAGGTGCCGAGGATGAAGGACGCCAGCTTTTCGAGCTCGCGTACCTCGCCGGCGCGCAGTTTTTGCAGCGTGAGTATGAGGACGTCCTGCACCAGGTCCGCCGCCGCGGCCTCGCTGCGCAAGTGGCGCAGCCCGTACAGGCGGACCCGAGGCGCGAAGCGCCGGCAGAGCTCCGCCTCGGCGGCGGCGTCGCGCTGCGCCCCGGCCGTGGCAATACGCCGCGCGAGCTCTCCGTCTTCGGATGCGGACTCCGGTGGATACACCACGCGAGCATAAAGGCGGCCGGCGGCGCTTGAATACACCTGCATGCGGAGGATGTGTAACGGCGGGTGGGTTCGTTACACATCCTCATCCGACACCCATCGGAGGCATCATGATCACGAATTCGCAATCCGGCACCAACGTCCACGAGATCGCCGACGGCATCTACCGCATCAATACCCCGGTCACCCTGCCGGGCGGCGTGGGGCATTTCAGCTTCAACCAGTACCTCGTCGTCGACGATGCGCCGTTGCTGTTCCACGCGGGACTGCGGCAGCTGTTCCCGGTGGTGCGCGAAGCCGTCGCGGCGCTGATGCCGGTGGAGAACCTGGCGTACGTCGGTTTCTCGCATTTCGAAGCCGACGAGTGTGGCGCACTCAACTCCTGGCTGGCGGCGGCGCCGCGCGCCGTGCCGGTGTGCAGCCAGGTCGCGGCCCTGGTGTCGGTGAACGACTTCGCCGATCGCGCGCCGCGTGCCCTGTCCGATGGCGAGGAGCTGTCGCTGGGCCGTCATCGCATGCGCTGGTTCGACACGCCCCACATGCCGCACGGCTGGGACTGCGGGCTCATCATGGACATGAGCACGCGCACTTTCTTCTGCGGCGACCTGTTCACGCAGGGAGGCGCGGGCGAGGTGGCGCTCACCGAGTCCGACATCTTCGGGCCCAGCGAGGCGTTTCGCGCGCCCATGGATTACTACGCGCACGCGCCGCAGACCGGCACCATCCTGGAACGCCTGGCGCGCGAAGCGCCCACGACGCTGGCCTGCATGCACGGCAGCGCCTGGCGCGGTCACGGCGCGCAGTTGCTGCGGCAGTTGTCGGCATCCCTGGCGGGATGACGGTTCCGGTCAGTTCGGGGCGGCGCGCGCGGGCAGGAAGCGGCTGTTCTGCAGCAACCCTGCCGAAATCAGCGACACAAGAATTCCCACCGGAAAAATTTCCAGGAAGGTCATCGGGAAGCGGAACAGCGGGTTGGCGTACATCTGCGTGAAGTGTGCGGCGTCGGCGGCGGCCTTGGCTTCATCCGCCCCGGCGGCGCGCGCCTGCGCCATGACAACCTTGGCGTAGAAGGCGCTGAAATCGAACTTCATGAAGGCCATGCTGATCTCCCACGACACCGCGTAGATGAATCCGGCCACGGCGCTGATGCCCAGGCCCAGCAACAGTGCTGGCCCGAACTTGATGACGCCGCCCAGCGCCTTGTCGCGGTACTGCTTGATGCCGACGAACACCATGCTCAGTGCGACCAGCATGACGGCGTAGGTGATCACCGTCATGTTCGACGGCAGGCTGGCGTCGGCCGGCAGGCTCAGCGAATACACGATCATGGGGATGCCGATCACGAGGCCGGCGATGGATCCATGACGAACGATGACTGACTTCATGTGACACCCTGTCTGGCGAGGAGGTGGGCGCATGAGACCGCCGGCACAGCCTTCGCGACAATCGTATGAATGGGTGATTCCGATGCAATCACCCGAAAACCGCACCGGCTAGCGGATGACCCCCAGTTCACGCGCCCGGAGGATGGCCTCGGTGCGGCGCTTCACCCCCAGCTTTTCGAACAGGTTACCGAGGTGGGTCTTCACCGTGTTGGGAGAAACGTCGAGCTGGCGGGCGATTTCCTTGTTGGACTGGCCGGCCGCCACCAGCGCCAGCACTTCGAGCTCGCGTTGACTCAGCCCCAGGCTTTCCTGGGCCTTGCGATTGAATTCAAAAGGTTCGGGCGCAGCCGGGCGCCGCAGCCGTAGCGCCACCCAGGCGCCCAGCGCCATGAAACCCACCGCCACGATGCCGAGATATATCTCTAACGGATGCGTGCGCACCAGCATGGCGTATTGCACCCACTGCAGCCCGAACGCGCCCAGCGCCAGGACCGCCCCATAGATGAGTACCGTACGCACCATCAGCACAAGAATGGGGTCAGACCCCATTTCCTAGCAAATGGTGCCAGACCTCGCGGTCGCGCCGGCTTCCTGCACTCGGGAGATCAATGGCTAATCGTAGAATTCCGGTGCCTTGCGCAGCTTCGCGTTGGTGGGCGGATCGTGCTGGATCCACATCTGCGCGCCGGTCTCCTTCAGGAAGGCCTCGGTCCTGACGCGCGTAGCGCGGGTCATGGCGGCGTCGAAGTCGAAGGTTGGCACGCGGTCCAGTGTGCGTTCCTCGGGGAGGTGGTAGAGGTCGCCCTCGAGCAGCAGGGGCCCGAAGTTCTTCAGCCGCAGGAACAACATCTGGTGGCCGGGGGTGTGGCCGGGCGCGGTCTTGACGATCACCGTGCCGTCGCCGAACACATCGTGGTCGGCATTGTCCAGCGTGATGCGCTTCGCGTCCTTGAGCTTGTCGTAGCTCGAGCTGTCGCGGATGGCGAATTCCTTGTCGCCGAACATGGCGTCGTATTCGGCCTGCTGCACGATCCAGGTCGAGCCCGCGAACAAGTTGGCATTCGCCGTATGGTCGAAGTGGTAGTGCGACATCGCGAGATAGTCGACGTCGCCAACCTTCACGCCCAGCGCCTCGAGCTGCGGCGCCAGCTTGCGCCGCGCCTTGAGCAGGTCCAGCACCACCACCTCGGTGCCGTCATCCGGGATCTGCGCATCGGGGACCTGGCCCACGTCCCACACCAGGGTGCCCTTGGGATGCACGACCAGGTAGCACGGAGTCACGAAGCTGGCGTCGCCGGCGATCTCCTCCTTCTTCAGCCCGAACAGCGTCGGGTCCATCGGCCTGATGTCGCCGCAGTCGAGGATGTAGAGCTTCGGTCCCGCGGCAACGGGCTTCTGCGCGCAACCCGCGGTCAATGCCGCCGCCAGCAGCAGCGCGGCCAGGTTCCTGGTGTTCATCGGCCACCTCCCGGCAGGCATGTTAGTCGTGCCGGCCGAATCAGCCTCAACCGACGGTGAAGACCGTCACTAACTACCCCGCAGCGGGGTACCGTCCTACAGGTGGGGGCGTTCCCGGCCAGTCACGGGGAACGGCCGGGGTGACTATGTTGGCGAGGTCGCGCGGCGCCGCCCGCGCGCCCCAGCGAGGGGGAAACCATGCGCACTCATCGTCTATTCATCCTGCCGGCCACCGCCGTGCTCGTGCTCGGCGCCTGCACGGCCTGCAGCGTGGGCCCGACCGACCGCGGCCCGGAAACGTCACCGCAGGCCTCGGTGGGCCCCAATCCGGTGCTTCCAGCCCCGGAGAAGAAAGCCATCCCCGTGGTTCGGATCGCGGAGGCCAAGGGCTGGCCGCCCGGGATGAAACCCAGGTCGCCCGAGGGAATCGAGGTGAACGCCTTTGCCACGGGCCTGCAACACCCGCGCTGGGTGTACACCTTGCCCAACGGTGACGTGCTGGTCGCGGAAACCGCCGCCCCGCCACGGCCGGAAGATGGCAAGGGCATCCGCGGCGCCATCATGAAGAAATTCATGGAGAAGGCCGGCTCGGTCGTACCCTCGGCCAATCGCATCACGCTTTTGCGGGATGCCGATGGCGACGGCGTCGCGGAAGTCAAAACGACATTCCTGTCAGGCTTGAATTCTCCCTTCGGCATGGCGCTGATCGGCAATGAGCTCTTCGTCGCCAACACCGATGGCATCGTGAAGTTTCCGTACCAGGAAGGCGCGACGTCGATCACCACCCCGGGCCAGAAGGTCACGGATCTTCCCGGCGGCGAGCTGAATCACCACTGGACCAAGAACATCATCGCGAGCCCGGACGGCACCAGGCTGTACGCGACGGTGGGTTCGAACAGCAACGTGGCCGAGAACGGCATGGCGGCCGAGGAGGGCCGCGCGGCGATCTGGGAAGTCGACGTGGCCACCGGAGCCAAGCGCCTGTTCGCCACCGGCATCCGCAATCCCAATGGCATGGCCTGGGAACCGGCGAGCGGCAAGTTATGGACCGTGGCGAACGAGCGCGACGAGCTGGGCGATGACCTCGTCCCTGACTACCTGACTTCGGTGCAGGACGGCGCGTTCTATGGCTGGCCCTACAGCTACTTCGGCCAGAACGTCGACGAACGCGTGCAGCCGCCGCGGCCTGACCTGGTGGCGAAGGCGGTTCCGCCCGACTACGCGCTCGGCGCACATGTCGCGGCGCTGGGCCTGGTCTACGCCGCCGACGCGTCGCTGACGCCGAACCTGCGCAAGGGCATGTTCATCGGCCAGCACGGCTCGTGGAATCGCTCGGTGCCGGCCGGCTACAAGGTGGTGTTCGTGCCCTTCGAGGGCGACAAGCCCTCGGGTGCGCCGGTCGACGTGCTCACCGGCTTCGTGAGCGAGAAGGGTGAGGCCTGGGGCCGCCCCGTGGGCGTGACGTTGGACAAGCAGGGGTGCCTGCTGGTCGCCGACGACGTGGGCAACACCATCTGGCGCGCGGCGTCGCCGGAAAAACTCGCGTCGCGCTGAACCAGTCGAGACGCCTACTGACCGGCAATGGGCAGGCTGCTGGCCTTGATCAGGTCGACCAGCGCCTGCGGCTCGAACTCGCGCCACTCGACGCCGAGGCAGGGATGCTCCGCGCGCACCACGCGCGCGCCGAGCTCGATGCGTTCGTGGATGACGTCGGACGTCGCCAGTACTTCCACGCGCAGCGGCGTGAACGTGGGCAGCTCGGCCGCGCATTCGATCAACGCGCCGCTGATGCTGAGATTGCGCATGCGGCCGGTTTCGACCCGGCCGGCACTCAGTGACAGACGCACCGGCAGATCCACCTGGATCCGCGGTCCCCAACGCCGCTCGGTACGAGCCTGTGTCGAACTCATGCCGGCGATTGTGGAGCATCCGCCGGCGGTTCGCGATGGGGATGGGTACCTAGTCGCCGAGTTTTGCGACCAGCGCCGGATCGGGCGTGCCGAGCTTCGAGCTGCTGGTCTCGACCACGCCCAGCGGCGAGAGCAACGTGATGACGGTCGAGTGGTTGAACTCGCCGCCCGGCAGCTGCCGGTATTGCACGTTGAGCAGCGCGGCGATGGTGCGCACGTCGGCGGAGTCGGCGCGCGCCAGCGTCCAGCGGCTGGTGTCGATGCGGCGGCTGGCGGCGAGGCTGCGCAGCGCCTCCGGCGTGTCGCGTTCGGGATCGATGGAAATCATCAGCACACGCAGGTCGGCGCGCGTGGCCGGGTCGAGTTGTTTCTCCGTGGCCCGCAGCGTGTCGACGAGCATCGGACAGACGGCCGGGCAACTCGCGTAGAACATGGTGACCAGCACCGGGTGGCCGCGGTGCACGTCGAGCCCGATGGCGCGGCCGTCCTGGTCGGTGAGCGCGGCCTGCAGCTGGTACAGCGAATTCGATGGCAGGGCAGCAGGCTCCGCGGCATGGGCCGCCGTGCCGCAGATCACGAGGACGAAGAGGGCGGCGAGGAGTCGTTTCATGGCATCGGCTCCGACCCCGCCACGCAGCGGAATCCCATGGTGGAGGATGTGTAGTTAGCCTGCATGCTGGACAGCGTGGCGATGCGCATGAGCATGGCGTAGTTCTCCTTCTGCTCCATGGTCAGCGCGCCGGTGCCGCAGAAGCGTTTGTCGTCGGGGTCGCCCTGTTCGCGGTTGTCGGCCGAGACCATCATCGAGCCGAGGTCCAGCACCCACTCCCACACCACGCCGTGAACGTCGCGTACGCCGTAGAAGTTGGGCGCGGTGCTGCCGGCGGCAGGCAGGGTCGCCGACGCGGGCCGCGCATACCATTCGAGGATGGCCTGGCGCCACTGCGGGTCGTTGCGGGCGTCGGGCACCGTGGCCGACGCGGCCGCCACGAACTCCCATTCGTACCAGGTGGGCAGGCGCGCGCCACCTGCTTCGCAGTAGGCCTTGGCGGCGAACCAGCTCACCTGCGTCACGGGCTGCGCGGCCAGCGTCTCGCCGGGCGACCCGGCGCTCTGCCAATGCTTGAGATATCCGTCGTCGGCGAAGATCCGCGCGACGCGATCACGCCGCCATTCCGGGTGTTGGGACACGAACTTCGCGAACTCGGCGTTGCTCACCGTGCGCCGATCCATCTGGAAGCCACGCACGGTGGCCGACTTCACTTTCTCCGCGGGCGGCAGGACGGTGGCGAAGGTGCCACCCGGGATCGCGGCGCGGGACGCTGCCGGCTGCGCGGCCCACGCGCCAGGCGCGCAGGCCGCGGCAACCACGTGGCCGGCAAGGGCAAGGCAGACGACTCGCGCCGCGCGCCGCATCAGTGTGCCGCGCCTTCCGGGCGCTTGGTGCTGGCGCGGACCTTTTGCACGTCTTCCTTGCTGATCACGCCACCATCGTTGCCCCAGCTGTTGAGCACGTAGGTGAGGATGTTGGCGATCTCGTCGTCGTTGAGCTGGCTCATGGGCGGCATCACCGAGTCGTAGGTCTTGCCGTTCACGGTGATCTTGCCCGTGAGGCCGTTGAGCGCGACTTCGATCGCGTGCTTCGGATCCTTGAGCAGGTAGTCGGACTTCGCCAGCGGCGGGAACACGTCGGGCAGGCCCTGGCCATTGTCCTGGTGGCAGACCGAGCAGGTGCCCTTGAACAACACGGCGCCGGCGGCGATCTGCTGTTCCTTGGTGAGCTTGCCCGCGGCCTTGGCTTCGGCGGCGGCGGCCACCGGCGCGAGGTCGGCGACCTTCTCGCTCAGGTAGGACTCGTCGGCCTGCTTGCCGGAGTAGATTTCCGGCCGCGGTTCGCCCGCCACCTCGAGGATGGCCAGCGCGCCCTTGTTGAAGGCGCGGAAGATGGAGTGGTCGACCAGTATGTAGTTGCCCGGCACCTCGGTGTGGAACTCGACGGTGACCGCACCGCCGGCCGGGATCAGCGTGGTCTGCACGTTCTCCTGGAAGTGCGTGCCGCCTTCGTACTGCACCTTGTCGAAGATCTCGCCGATCACGTGGAAGCTCGACACCAGGTTCGGACCGCCGTTGCCCACGTACATGCGGATGCGCTGGCCGGTCTTCGCCTTGAGCGCGTTCGGGCCGGTCAGCGCGGTCTCCGCGCCGTTGAACAGCACGTAGGTCGGATTCTCGTCGATGGCCTTCTGCATGTCGAAGGCCTGCACGCCTTTCTCGCGATACTTGCCGACGGTGTAGAAGTCGCCCTGCATGACGTAGAACTCGTGGTCCACGGCCGGCATGCCCTGTGGGGGCTCGACCAGGATGAGGCCGTACATGCCATTGGCGACATGCATGCCCACCGGCGCCGTGGCGCAGTGGTAAACGTACAGGCCCTGGTTCAGCGCCTTGAAGGTGAACTGCGTCCGGTGGCCGGGCGCCGTGAAGCTCGAGGCCGCGCCGCCACCGGGACCGGTGACGCCGTGCAGGTCGATGTTGTGCGGCATCTTGCTCGAGGGATGGTTCTTGAGGTGGAACTCGACCGTGTCGCCCTGGCGCACGCGGATGAAGCTGCCGGGCACCGTGCCGCCGAACGTCCAGAAGGTATATTTCACGCCTTCGGCGATTTCACGTTCGACTTCCTGCACTTCGAGTTCGACGATGACCTTGGCCGGCGCAGTGCGGCCGGTGGGCGGTGGGACGAGGGGGGGACTCGTGAGCACCGCGTGCACCGGCTCGCCCTGCGGCGGACCAAAATCGCCCGAGCGTGAACCGCCCGTATCGGCGGTGGCACCGGAAGGAGTGGCAGACTGTTGGCCGCAGGCCACGAGCAGCAAGGCGGCGGCGAGAGGGACGAGGAACTTGTTCATTTGTGTTCTCCGGGCGGCTCCAGGCATGGCCATTGTGGCTCCCTGCGCCCGCCGCAACCTTGACCCAGGTCAGCAGGGCAGTCGATAGGCAATCACACGAAAGCGGTGCCATCCCCGTACGTGATGTTACGTATGGCCGGCCACGCCGTTGCTAGTTAGGGAGTTTCCGGATGCGCGTGTTCACGGTCAATTGCGGCAGCTCGTCCCTCAAGTGCGCGCTGCTCGACGGCGCCAGCGGTTCCCGGTTGTTCGAACGACGCGTCGAGGAAATCGCCGCCGACGGCCACGCCGATGCCGTGACCCGGGTGCTGGAAGCACTCGCACGCGAATTGCCCGCCGCCTCACGGCCCCAGGCCGTGGCGCACCGGATCGTGCACGGCGGGCCGGATTTCTCCGCGCCGGTGGTCATCACGGACGAAATCCTGCCGCGCATCGATAAACTGGCTGAACTTGCGCCACTGCACAATCCGCCGGCATTGGCGGCGCTGCGCGCTGCGCGTGCGCGCCTGCCGCTGCCGCACGTGGCGGTGTTCGACACGGCCTTCCACGCGACTTTGCCCCCTCGGGCGCGAGAGTACGCATTGCCGCGCGCGGTGAGCGAGCGCCACGGCGTGAGGCGCTACGGCTTCCACGGCATCAGCCACGCGCACGTGGCGCGCAGCGTGGCCGGCTTCCTGCGCCGCCCCGTGCAGGAACTGCGCATCGTCTCCTGTCACTTGGGCAACGGCGCCAGCGTCGCCGCCGTTGAATACGGCCGCAGCGTCGAAACCAGCATGGGCATGACGCCGCTCGAGGGCCTGGTGATGGGCACACGCTCTGGCGACGTGGATCCGGGCGTGCTGTTGCACCTGCTGCGCGCGGGGGGTTACGACGCCGCGGGCCTCGACGCGCTGCTCAACCGCGATTCGGGCCTCAAGGGCCTCGCCGGCACCAACGACCTGCGCGAGATCGAGCGCCGCGCCGCCGCCGGCGACGAAGACTGCCGCCGGGCGCTCACCGCCTACGCGCATCGCCTGCGCAAGTACATCGGCGCCTACGCCGCGGTCATGGGCGGCGTGGATGCCATCGCCTTCACCGGCGGCATCGGCGAGCACAGTGCGCTGATCCGCAACCGCGCGCTGCAGCGCCTCGATTTCCTGGGTGCGCGGCTCGACGACGACCGCAACCGCGACGCGCGCGTCGACGCGGCGAACCCGGTGGTGCAGGTCTCCGGCGAGACCGGTGTGGCCCTGCTGGTGGTGCGGGCCGACGAGGAATCCATGCTCGCCACGGCCGCGGCCGGGCTGCTGGCCGTGCCGCTGCCGCGCACCGATCGCAGCGTGCCCGTCGCGGTCTCGGCGCGCCATGCCCACTTGTCGCAGGCCACCGTCGAGCGGCTGTTCGGCCCCGGCCACGCGCTGCAGGTACGCGGCGAGCTGTCACAGCACGGGCAGTTCTCCGCGCGCGAGGTGGTTAGCCTGGTGGGACCTCGCGGGCGCATCGAAGGCGTGCGCGTGATGGGGCCGCCGCGCGCACAGGACCAGGTCGAGATCTCGCGCACCGACGAGTTCGTGCTGGGCATCGACGCGCCGGTGCGCATCTCGGGCGATCTCGCCAACACGCCGGGCATCACGCTGGAAGGACCGGCGGGCCGCACCACCATCCCGCACGGCGTCGTGTGCGCGCGCCGGCACATCCACATGAGCCCCGCCGATGCGCAGCGGCTCGGCATCGAGGATCACGCCACGGTGGCGGTGCGCATCGACAGCGACGGGCGCGACCTCACCTTCAACGACGTGACGGTGCGCGTGGCGCCGGATTTCTCGCTCGAGCTGCATCTCGACACCGACGAGGCCAATGCCGCGGGCGTCACGCCCGGCATGCGCGGCGAAATCCTCCCCTGACGCCGGCGTCACGCGCTCAGGCGCGCGGCGACCATTTCCAGGCGCGGATTTCGGGCATGTCCTCGCCGTGCTCGCGGATGTACGCGCGGTGCCGGCGCAGCTGGTCCGCGACGCGCTCGCGCAGCTCCGGCGCCCGCGGGGCGAGCCGCGGCACCCGGTTGAATACCGCCTGCGCCAGGTGGAAGCGGTCGAGCTCGTTGAGCACCGTCATGTCGAACGGCGTGGTGGTCGTGCCTTCTTCCTTGTATCCGTGCACGTGGAAGTTGGCGTGGTTGGTGCGGTCGTAGGTGAGGCGGTGGACGAGCCACGGATAGCCGTGGTACGCGAATACCACCGGCCTGTCCCGGGTGAACAGCGCGTCGAAGTCTTCGTTCATGAGGCCGTGCGGGTGCTGCCGCGGCGACTGCAGGGTCATGAGATCCACCACGTTGACGACGCGCAATCGCAGGTCCGGCACCCACTCGCGCAGCAGCGTCACGGCCGCGAGCGTCTCGAGCGTGGGCACGTCGCCGGCGCAGGCCAGCACCGCTTCGGGCTCGCCGCCCGTGCCGGCCCAGGCCCATTCGCCGATGCCGCGCCCGCAGTGCGCGATGGCCTCGTCCATCGACAGCCATTGTTCCTGCGGCTGCTTTCCCGCCACGATGACGTTGACGTAGTTGCGGCTGCGCAGGCAGTGGTCCGTGACCGACAGCAGCGTGTTGGCGTCGGGCGGTAGATAGACGCGGATCACCTCGGACTTCTTGTTGACCACGTGGTCGATGAATCCGGGGTCCTGGTGGCTGAAGCCGTTGTGATCCTGGCGCCAGACGTGCGAGGTGAGCAGGTAGTTCAGCGAGGCGATGGGCCGGCGCCACGGGATCTGGTTGCAGACCTTGAGCCACTTGGCGTGCTGGTTGAACATCGAGTCCACGATGTGCACGAAGGCTTCGTAGCAGCTGAAGAATCCGTGCCGGCCGGTGAGCAGGTAACCCTCGAGCCAGCCCTGGCATTGATGCTCGCTCAGGACTTCCATGACGCGCCCCTGGTGCGACACCTTCGTGTCGGTGGGCCGCACCTCGGCCATCGACATGCGCTGCGTCACCTCGAGCACCGCGTCCCAGCGGTTCGACGTGAACTCGTCGGGGGCGAACAGGCGGAAGTTGCGGCTCGCCAGGTTGCGCTCCATGACGTCGCGCAGGTACTTGCCCTGCACGCGGGTCGCCTCGGCATTCACGGCGCCCGGCGCGCTCACCGCCACCGCGTACCGCCGGAAATCCGGCAGGTCGAGGTTGCGCAGCAGCTGCCCTCCGTTGGCATGCGGGTTCGCGCCCATGCGGCGTGAGCCCGTGGGGGCGAGCGAACGCAACTCCGGCCGCAGCCGCCCGTCCGCGGTGAACAGCTCCTCGGCGCGATAACTGCGCAGCCAGGATTCGAGCAGGCCCAGGTGCGCCGGAATGTCGGCCAGCTTCGCCAGCGGCACCTGGTGCGAGCGCCACGTGCCTTCGACCGGCACACCGTCGACTTCCTTCGGGCCGGTCCAGCCCTTCGGCGTCTGCAGCACCAGCATCGGCCAGCGCGGCAGGTCGGCGGCGTCACCACCGGCACGCGCCATGACCTGGATGTCGCGGATGCGCTCCACCATCTGGTCCATCGTCACCGCCATGAGGCGGTGCGTCGCGAGGAATTCCGGCTGGTCTTCGACGTAGAACGGCTCGTAGCCGTAGCCGCGCATCAGCGAGGTGAGATCGGCGCGCGGGATGCGCGCCAGCACCGTGGGTCCGGCGATCTTGGCGCCATTCAGGTGCAGGATGGGCAGCACCGCGCCATCGCGTGCCGGGTTCAGGAACTTGTTCGAGTGCCAGCTCGTCGCGAGCGGCCCGGTCTCGGCTTCGCCATCGCCGACCACGCAGGCGACGAACAGGTCCGGGTTGTCGAATGCGGCGCCGAACGCATGCGACAGCGCGTAGCCGAGCTCGCCGCCTTCGTGGATCGAGCCCGGCGTCTCCGGCGCCACGTGGCTCGGAACGCCGCCGGGGAAGGAAAACTGCCGGAACAGGCGCCGCATGCCTTCCACGCTCTCGCCGACTTCCGGGTAGACCTCCGAGTACGTTCCCTCCAGCCAGGTGTTGGCCACCATCGCGGGACCACCGTGTCCCGGGCCGGCGATGTAGATGGCGTCCAGGTCGTACTTGACGATGGCGCGGTTCAGGTGTGCGTAGATGAAATTGAGGCCGGGCGTGGTGCCCCAGTGCCCGAGCAGCCGCGGCTTGACGTGCTCGATCTTCAGCGGCTCACGCAGCAGCGGGTTGTCGAGCAGGTAGATTTGCCCGACCGACAGGTAGTTTGCCGCACGCCACCAGGCATGCAGCCGCTCCAGGTACGGCTCGTCGAGCAGGGGATTCGCATTCATGGCAGCGGTCGAGCCTATCGCGAAACCCGCCGCGGCGTGGTCAGTGACATTGCGTAGGCATCGGCCTATCGCCGGCGCGCGTCACCCGTGCGTGAAATACCCCAGGAATCCGAGCGGAGAGTGCGCGCGGGCCACGCTCACGATGAACAGGAACACGGCCAGCGCGGCGGCATAACACCAGGCGCGCCCCGAGCGCGTGGGCGCGCGCTTCAGCGCCAGCGTGCCGAGCACGATGTACAGCACCAGCAGAAGCACTTTCACCGTGAGCCACGCGTGCACGAAGGGGTACTGGTGCAGCAGGGTCGCGAGCATCAGCGCCGCCGTGAGCAGCACCGTGTCCACCGTGTACGTGAGGTAAC
This sequence comes from Steroidobacteraceae bacterium, assembly GCA_036274075.1. Lineage (GTDB taxonomy): Bacteria > Pseudomonadota > Gammaproteobacteria > Steroidobacterales > Steroidobacteraceae > CADEED01. Next base: position 30,036 of record DASUGK010000119.1, read on the forward strand.
GCAGCGGCGCCCACATCGGCCAGCGCCCGCCCGCCAGCACCCCCGCTCCACGCAACGCAAACAGCGATCCGCTCACGATCACCGCGGCGACATGCACCCACCTGATCTGCGCATAGAACTCGATAATGGGGACATTCCTGATTTGCTGGCAAACGGGGTCAAGCCTCACCCCGGCTGGCCGTCGGTCCGCGGTGTGAGGTAGATCCATCCCGAGCGTAGCACCCAGGGCACGAACGCCAACAGCCAGCCGATGGCGGCCGCCGCCTGCCACGCAAGCGCATCCGGCACCAGCTCCGCGATCACGCGGGTCACGGTCACGAGCTGCACGATGACGAAGGCCGTCGCGGCCACGCCGCCCAGCACCAGCGGCCGTCCGGAATGTCCCTGCGTCACGCGCGTGACCATGGCCACCAGCAGGCTGCCGAAGAAGCCGATGAACAACGCGTGCGCCGGCGCACGGCCCAGCAGGAATTCACCCGACACGGCGTACCAGTAGCTCTGCCAGGCATACATCGCGAACGCCACCGGCAGCCACGCGAAGCCGAGGTACAACACGCGCAGCAGCGGCGGCATCGCGCCGCGCGGCCACCACGCGACCAGCAGTCCCGCGAACATCAGCGCCAGCGGCGCATCGGCCAGCCACAACCAGGCGTAACCATGCCGCAGCTCCAGCGCCACGTGCAGCAGCACCGCCGCCCAGGCCACGCCCAGCACCCACATCGGCCGGATCAGCTGGTAACCGCGCACCACGATGTTGGTGAAGAACGGGATCATGCGGTGGCACACCGTGAAGTAGATGGGCAGCAGCATCGGCAGGCCGCCGAACTTGATGGCCACGAAGGCCACCTGCGCGTCGACGCGCAGCGTGAGCAGCAGGTAGAACACCAGGCCCACGAGGCCGAAGCCCAGCGCCAGCATCACGCTCAGCGCATGCCAGGGCGGGCCGTCGCGCATCGGCGCGCGCACCGTCAGCCGCGCCAGCCAGAACGTGCCGATGGACCAGCCGGCCAGCGTGAACAGCGCCCCGGCGCGCAGCAGCGGCAGGCTGCCGGCCAGGCCCGCCAGCGTCAGCACCTGCCCGCCTAACAACCCCACGCCCACGGGCAGGTAGTGCTTCGGCGCCAGCGCCGGCAGTCCCAGCCAGCGCGGGAACACGGTGAGCAGGAAGCCGAAAATGAAGGAAGGCAACACGTGGTACTGCATGATGACGGCGTGCATCCAGCCCGCCGGCAGCGGCGGCTGCGGCATTTCGATCGCCTGCCAGCGCGCCGCCACCAGCCACGCCGCCCACCAGCCCATGGCCGCGAGCACGTTCGTGGCTCCCACCAGGAACAGGAACCGGTGAGGCGCCGCGGCCATGAGGCGCGCGGCGTTTTCCGGGAAGGGAAGGGTCGTCGTGTTCACGGACGCGTCACCGTGACGTCACCGTCGACCTTGTCGCGCACCTTCCTTGGGCCGACCCAGAGCCGCAGCACGAACCAGGCCAGCGCCAGCGCGCCGACGCTGAACAACGTGTCGCCGGGCACGCGCATCCACACCAGCAGGTGGATGATGGGCTTCTGCATCAGCTCCGCGGAGCGCGCGTACCAGTAACCCTGGTCGATGGCGCCGGTGAGCTGGATGATGCCGATGGGCAGCAGCGTGAGCAGCGCCATGCCGGCGAGCCCGATGTTGAAGGCCCAGAAGCTGGTCTTCAGCACGCGCTCGTTCCAGGCGATGTGCGGCTTGAGCCCGCGCAGGCAGAACAGCATCAGCCCGATGCCGAGGAAGCCGTACACCCCGAACAGCGCCGTGTGTCCATGCAGCGGCGTGAGGTTCAGGCCCTGCATGTAGTACAGCGGCAGCGGCGGGTTGATGAGGAACCCGAACAGTCCCGCGCCCACCACGTTCCAGAATGCGACCGCCGTGAAGAACAGGATGGGCCAGCGGTACTTCTGCATCCACGGCGTGGCCTGGCCGAGCTTGAAGGTGTGGTAAGCCTCGAAGCCGATGAAGGCCAGCGGCACCACTTCGAGCGCGGAGAAACTCGCGCCCAGCGCGATCACGGCCGTGGGCGTGCCCGTGAAATACAGGTGGTGCAGGGTTCCCAGCACGCCGCCCGACAGGAAGACGATCGTGGCGAACAGCACCGCCGTGGTGGCGCTGCTGGAACGCAGCAGCCCGAGCCGCGTGAACAGGAAGGCGATCACCGCGGTGGCGAACACTTCGAAGAAGCCTTCCACCCACAGGTGCACCACCCACCAGCGCCAGTACTCGACCAGTGACAGGTGCGTGTGCTCACCCCACATGAGGCCCGCGCCGTAGAACAGGCCGATGCACACCGTGCTGGCGAACAGCAGCGCGACGATGGACTTGGATTCTCCGCCTTTGCGAATCGCGGGCCACAGCGCGCGTCCCACCAGCGTCAGCCAGATGCCGAGGCCGGCGAACAGGAAGATCTGCCAGAAGCGTCCGAGGTCGACGTACTCCCAGCCCTGGTGGCCGAACCAGAAGTTCTTCGCCAGGCCCAGCTTCTGCATCACCGCCAGCCATTGGCCCGTGAAGGCGCCGACGACGATGATGATGAGGCAGGTAAACAGGACGTTGACGCCCAGCCGCTGGTATTTCGGTTCATGCCCGGAGATGGCCGGCCCGATGTACAGGCCCATGCCCAGCCACGCCGTCGCGATCCAGAGCACCGCGAGCTGCGTGTGCCAGGTTCGGGAGAGCGAGTAGGGCAGGTAGTCAGACAGCCGGAAGCCGTAGGCCTCCTGGCCTTCGACCTGGTAGTGCGCCGTGATGGCGCCTAGCAATATCTGCGTCAGGAACAGCGCGACCACCAGCCAGAAATACTTCGCGGTGGCGCGCATCGACGGCGTCACGCGGATCATGGCCAGCGGATCGCTGGCGGGCAGCGCCGCCGGCGCCTCGTCCTTGTTGCGCGCGTGGTGCCAGCCCAGCAGCGCGATGCCGGCGATCAGGAACAACACGCTGAACACCGTCCACATGAGCAGGTGGGACGGAGGCGTGTTGCCCACCAGCGGCTCGTGCGGCCAGTTGTTGGTGTAGGTCACCGTGCCGCCCGGGCGCTCGGTGGTGGCGGCCCACGCGGACCACCAGATGAAGCCCGTGAGTGCGCGGCGGTGGTCGGCGTCGAGCACCGTGCCTTCTTTCATGGCGTATGCCTTGCGCAGGCCGTGCAGCGCAGCGTCGTCGCCGAACAGGGCGACGTAGTGAGCCGCGACGGCGCCCATTGCGGCGGCGCGATCGTTGCCGACGGTAATCGTGTCGGTGGCCTTGTCGTAAGTGTTTTGCCGGATGCGTGGCGTCAGCCGCGCGACCGCGGCGGCCTGGTCATCGGCGCCGAGGTCCGCGTACGCGGCGGAATGGCGTGCGTGGGATTCCGCGTCCAGCCAGGCGATGGCTTCGCGATGCAGCCAGTCGGCGGTCCAGTCGGGCGCGACATAACTGCCGTGGCCCCAGATGGAACCGAGCTGCTGGCCACCGATGGACTGCCACACCTGGCGTCCCTTCTCGATGTCGGCCCGGGTGTAGAGCACGTCGCCGTACTCCGAGACCACCTTGGCGGGGATGGGCGGCATCACGCGGTGAATTTCCGTGCCCACCCACAGCAACACACCGAAGGACACGGCCAGCAATGCGCCGAGTCCGATCCACAGCCTGCGATTCGAGTTCATGATCCTGCTCCTGGTTGTGGCACACATGCTCCGCGGGGCGGTGGCGGTGCGCCCTGACCTGGATCAGGTGTTGGTGTGGTTGGCGCGTTGCGCTAAGGTGGCGCCGGCCAAGGAGGTTTTCCGATGAGTCAAAGCGACCTGCACCACCTGCTGACTCAGCTGCATGCCCGCCTGGGAAACGCGCCCTCCCTGGACGCCGAAGACCGGCAATTGCTCATCACGGTGCTGGCGGACATCGACCAGGCGCTGAAGAAAGGCGCCACCGCGCAGCCGGAGACGGGCGCCGGGCTCGAGTCGCTGGCCGTGAAATTCGAGGCCGAACATCCGCAACTGGCCGAGACGCTGCGCCGCCTCGTCGATTCACTCGGCAAAGCCGGGATCTGAATTCAATCGCGCAGGATGCTGCTCGCCATGGCCTCGAGCTTCGGCAGGTCGCGCAGCTCGATTTCCCGCCGGTCGACGGCCACCAGCCCCTGGTCCTGCAGGCGGCTGAATCCGCGGCTCACGCTTTCCGACGCCAGGCGCAGGTAGTTGGCAATGTCGGTGCGCGTCATGGTGAGGCGGAAACGCGTGCGCGAAAAGCCGCGCGCGGCATACCGCCGCGACAGCGACACCAGGAAGGCGGCCAGCCGTTCATCGGCCGTGTAATTGCCGGCCAGCAGCGCGGCCTTGCCGATGTCCTGGCTCAGCAACCGGAACAATTGCTGCTGCAGCCCGGGCACGCGCGTGGCCAGCGCGGCGATGTCGGGAAAGGAGAACCGGCACAACATCACCGGGTCCAGCGCCACGGCATTGCAGGGATACCGCGAGCTGGAGATGGCATTGAGTCCGATCACCTCGCCGGGCAGGAAGAAGCCCAGCACCTGCTCGCGTCCCTCGGTGTCGGTGACATAGGTCTTCACCGTGCCGGCGCGCACCGCGGCGATGGCATCGAAAGGGTCGCCCTCGCGGAAAATGTGCTCACCTTCCTGGTACGGACCGACATGCGCCACCAGCACGTGCAGCTCGTGCAGCCGGCTCTTGTCGAAGCCCTGCTCCATGCAGGCGGCCGAGAATGCGCAGGTGCTGCAGAAATGCAGCTCGTCGCCGTCATCTGAAATGGGGACTTTCTTGGGAAATGGGGACATTCCTCATTTCCTAGCAATAGGGGACGCGCCTGCAGCAGGCACGTCCCCTATTGCCCGCGTGCGGGGAAATGAGGAATGTCCCCATTTCCCAAGAAAGTCCCCATTTCAGATGACGCGCGAGTAGCGGGGCCGGGTGGCGGGCGCGGTGTCCACGCCGGAAGAGTTGAGGTAGCCGTCGAAGCACATGGCGATGATACGCAGCAGCAATCGTCCGCGCGACGTGGCAGTGATGCGTTGCTGCCCGATCTCGACCAGGCCGTCGTCCGCGAGCTGCTCGAGCCGCAGGATGCTGCCCGAGAAATAGTCCCAGAACTCGATCTCGTGCCGGTGCTCGATGGCGGGGATGTCTATCGCGGCATGGCACATGAGCTGCTGGATGACGTCGGCGCGCACGCGGTCGTCGAACGACAATTCGAGCCCGCGCCACACCGGCAACTGCCCCTGGTCGATGGCGATCTCCCAGCCCGGCAGTTCGCGCGGGTTCTGACTGAAGGAATCGCCGATGTGGCTGATGGCGCTCACGCCGAGCCCGATGAGATCGCAGTCGACGTGCGTGGTGTAGCCCATGAAGTTGCGATGCAGGCTGCCGCTTTCCTGCGCACGCGACAGGTCGTCGTCGGCCAGCGCGAAGTGATCCATGCCGATGTGGCGATAACCCGCTTCACCGAGCCGGTCGATGGCCAGCTGCAGCAGCCCGAGCTTGGTCGCCGGGTCGGGCAGGTCGGCCTCTTCGATCTGCGTCTGCGCCTTGAAGATCTGCGGCATGTGCGCATAGCCGTAGATGGCGATGCGGTCGGGAAGCGCGTCGGTCACCGTGTCCAGCGTGCGGCCGAAGCCCTCCAGGGTCTGCCTGGGCAAGCCGTAGATCAGGTCGACGTTCACCGAGCGGAAGCCGCTGTCGCGGCAGTCCTCGATGGCCTGCAGCGTCTGCTCCACCGACTGCACGCGGTTCACGGCCTCCTGCACCACGGGGTCGAAGTCCTGCACGCCGAAGCTCGCGCGCGTGAAACCCAGCGCCGCGTAACTGGCGATGTCGCCGGTGCGCAGGAAACGCGGATCGAGCTCGATGGAGAAGTCGCGGTCGGCGCTCGAGCTCAGGTGGAAATGCGCGCGCAGGCTCGACATGAGCTCGTGGATCTGCTCGGGCCGCAGGAAATTCGGCGTGCCGCCGCCCAGGTGCACCTGCACGACTTCGCGGTCGCGGTCGAACCACGGCGCGATGAGCTCGATTTCGCGCGCCAGGCGTAATAGATAGGGCGCGGAGCGCGACGTGTCGCGCGTGATGATGCGGTTGCAGCCGCAGTAGAAACACGGGCTGAAACAGAACGGCACGTGCACGTATATCGACAGCGGCCGCGGGATGGGCTCCTGGTTGGTGCGCCGCGCCTGCTCGCGCAATTGAATCGCCCCGAAACCCGACACGAACGCCGGCGCTGTCGGATACGAGGTGTAACGCGGACCCGGCTTGTCGTAACGCCGCAGCAGGTCGGCGTCGAAGGTGATGTTCGAGTTCATGGAGCCATCCTGCGGCCGCGCCCCCGGGGCGGCCCTGATCTGGATCAGCTGTGACCCAGTTCGCGCAGCAGGCCGACCAGGGTGGGCACCGCCATGTCGCGCCATTCCACGCCGACACCTTCGGGTGCGATGCGCGCGACGCAGGCCGGCAATTCGATGGCGCGGCGCCGCGCGCCCGCCGGAACGATCACGTTCACGATCGCGTACGCCAATGACCTGGCAGGCAGCCGGGCACCGGTTTCGATCCATGCGCCGCTGATGCTGGCATTGCACAGCCGGCCCTCGACGCCCGTGCCGTCGCGCAACTCCAGCCGCACCGGGCAGTCGAGCTCGATGCGTTCGCCCCAGCGATGTTCCATCAGCCGGGGGGCAAGCGGAGCGGCGGTCATTGTTTGCATGGCAACCTCAGGCGGTGAGCGGCATGTACGCCGACGGTGCTGCCACGCGCATGCCGCGCGGCTTGCGGGCAATCCTGCTGCGGAAATGTGAGGGCTTGATGACGAGCACGTCGCAGGGCAGGGAGCCGAGGATTTTCTCGGCGGTGTTGCCGATGAACACCCGCTTGAGTCCCGAGCGAGAAACCGCGCCCATCACCACCAGGTCGGCGTCCAGTGCGCGCGCCAGGCGCGGGATGGCTGTCGCGGGATCGCCGGCGACGACGTGGCGCTGCGGCTGCGGAATGTCCGACCGGTCGGCGAACTTCGCGAACCGCTTGCGGCCCAGCCGCTGCTGCTCTTCGAGCGCCACGGCGACGGTGGCGCCGTCGATGGCGGGATCGCCGACCAGCAGTCCGACGGCAGACGGGTTGTTGGCGTGCATCACTTCGAGCTTGCCGCCGAGCGCGCGCGCCAGGCGTTTACCCTGGTCCACGATGGCGGTGTCGAGCCGGGCTGGCTTGTCGCGCGCATGCGAGGGATCGACCGCCGCCAGCACCACGGGCTTGCGCCAGCGCCGTTCACTGCGCAGCAGCAACACCGGCAGTCTGCTGTTGCGCAGCAGCTCCCAGTCGGTGAGGCGCAGCAGCCAGGGCTTGAGCCGCTTGCCTTCGTGGTATTCGGCGATGATGAGGTCGGCGCCGCAGGTTTCGGCGCGGCGGATGATGGCCTCGTGCGGTGGATAGTCCCACTCGACCGAGCAGCTCGCCTTGACACCGCGGCGCCGCGCCCGTGCTACCAGCTTCTCGAGCCGCTTGCGGCGCGACGCCAGCGCCTCGTCGCGCAGCTCGGCCACCGAGGTGCCGGTCAGCGGCTGCAACTCGAGGAACACCGGCGTGGAAATGGCATTGAACAGCTCCAGCGATGCGCCGAGCTGCTTGGCGATGTGAATCGCCTTGTCCACGCCGGGCTGGCTGGGCCGCTCCGGGTCCTTGACGGCGAAGAGGATGCGTCGGAGCGGCTCCATGGTCTTTACCTCCGTTACTGGACTTTAATCTCGGTACGCTTCTTCGGCTCGGTTTTCGCCTTGGTCACGTGCACCGTGATCACGCCGTCCTTCGATTCGGCGCGGATGGCCGCGAGGTCGGCGTTTTCGGGCAGTGAGAAGCTGCGCGAGAACTTGCCGTACACCGTCTCCACGCGGTGCATCTTCTCGTTCTTGTCCTCGGTCTTCTGCCGGCGCTCGCCGCTGATGGTGAGCATGCCGTCGTCGACCGTGATGTGGACGTCTTCCTTCTTCACGGCCGGCAGCTGGGCGCGCAACAGGTACTCGGTATCCGTTTCGCTGATGTCGACCGACGGCGCCCAGTCGAAGGCGCGCTTGCCGTCGCCGTCGAATGCCTGCGGCCAGCGTCCGAAGAGCGAAGGCATGCGGGCGAAGACGTCATCGACGGCGCCAAAGGGTTCCCAGCGGATCAGGTTCATGTTGGTCTCCTTCCATCGTGTGTGATCGGCCTGGCGGCCGTGGCGGAAAGAAGTTACTCGCGCCGGCGGGATGGCGCGATTCGCGGCCGCGCGTAGCGGCATGCGGGGATTTACGTAATGACGCGGCGCGCAGTCAGGCGACCAGCGGAGTGGCAGGCATTTTCACGCGCATGCCACGCGCCGGCCGCAGCGCTTGCCTCGTGAACGGCTTCGGCTTTATCACCAGCACGTCGCAGGGCAGCGCGCCCAGGATGCGTTCAGCCGTGTTGCCGATGAACACCCGCTCGAGCCCCGAACGGGATATGGCGCCCATCACGACGATGCCTGCCTTGAGCTTGCCGGCCACGCGGGGAATGATTGTCACCGGGTTGCCATCCACCACGTGTGCACGCGTGCGCGGAATGCCGGTGCGCGCGCGAAACTCCTCGAAGATGGCGCGCTCCTGCTCCTGCAGCTCCTCGAACGTGAGCGTCGACCAGGACGTCGCGGCTCGCCGTGCCCCGATCGAGGGATCCGCTCCCACGATGGACGGGTAGTTGGCATGCAGCATGTGCAGCGTGCCGCGCAATCCCTTGCCGAGCTCCGAGCCGGCGGCGACGATGCGCTCGTCGAGCGCGTGCGGCTTGGCATGCGCATGCGCGGGGTCCACGGCGGCCAGGATGACGGGCCGGTGGTAAGGCCTGGCGTTCTTCAGCAGCAGCACGGGCACGGGGCTGGTGCGCAGCAATTCCCAATCAGTGAGGGGGACGAGCCAGGGACGAGTGCGGATGCCCTTGTGGCATTCGGCGACGATGAGGCTCGCGCCGACGGACACCGCGCGGCTGACCACCGCTTCGTGCGGTGGATAGTCCCACTCGACGGAATAGTCCGCCTCGACGCCGTGCTTGCGCGCGTGCTCGCACAGGCGAACCAGGTGCACGCGCGCCGCGCCCTCGATGCGTTCGCGCAACTTGTCGACGGCGCCGGCCTCGTACCGGCCGAAGTCGACGTACAGCGTTTCGGTGAGCGCATGGAAGAGTTCGAGCGCGGCTCCCTGCGCCTTCGCCACCTGGATGGCCTTGGCCAACCCCGGCTGGCGCGGGGCACCGGGATCACGGATCGCAAACAACACGCGGCGGTCTGACATGGCAAGGCACCTCGCGGGACGAGGGCATTGACGCTACCCGCCCGTGGCGCGGCGAGCGATTCGAGGGCGCCCGTATACCATGCGGTCTTCCACGTATATCGTGGGCACTGCGGCATTGTTGAAATGGCCGCAGGAGGATTCCGGATGGGCCCGACGCGACTTGCAGGGCTGCTGTTGTTCCTGCCGCTCGCCGGCTGGGCGGCGAACCCTGCGCAGCAGGAGTTCACGCGCGTGATGGCGGCCAAGCCGAACGCCGACAGCGGTGCCGTGTTCTTCGAGCAGTGTGCTTCCTGCCATGGTGCCGACGGAGGCGGCGTCATCTCCGGGTCGGTGCCCCGCATCGCCGGTCAGCACTACCGCGTGCTGGTCAGGCAGATCGTCGACTTCCGCCACGGCGCACGCTGGGACGTTCGCATGGAAGGCGTCGCCACCAGCCACTACGTGATCCCGGAGGCCCAGGACATCGCCGACGTGGCGTGGTACGTGAGCCTGCTCGACCGCGACGGCAACCGTGGCGTGGGCGACGGTGAGTACGTGGACCGCGGCGCCGCGCTGTACGCACAGAAGTGCGCTTCATGCCACGGCGAGTCGGGGCAGGGAAACGAGAAGAAGGAAGTTCCGCGCATCGCCGGCCAGCATGCCGGCTACCTCGCGCGCCAGATCTATGACGCGGTCGACAAGCGCCGTCCCGCGCTGGCGCGTTCGCATGGCAAGCGCTTCGCGCCACTCGACTTCCAGGACGTGCTCGGCCTCACCGACTACTTGTCGCGCATCGGCTGGCAGGGTGAAACGCCGCCGGTGCAGTGAGCGCACCCATGCCGGCCGACCTGCTGGCAGGACTCACCGCCGCCGAGGCGCGTGACCGCCTCGAAAGCGACGGGTACAACGAGTTGCCGCGTGAACGCCGCAGCACGCCGCTGCGGGTAGCGCTGGAGGTGCTGCGCGAGCCGATGTTCGCATTGCTGGTGGCGGCGGCCGCGGTTTATGCGCTGATCGGCGAGGCGGGCGAAAGCCTGCTGCTGGTCGGCTTCGCCACCGTCTCCATCAGCATCGCCATCGTGCAGCGCGCACGCAGCGAGCGTGCGCTGGAAGCGCTGCGCGGTTTGGCCAGCCCGCGCGCACTGGTGATTCGCGACGGTGCGCGGCAGAGGATTCCCGGGCGGGAGGTAGTGCGCGGCGACCTGCTGGTGCTGTCCGAAGGCGACCGCGTGCCGGCCGACGGTGTCATCGTCGCGGGCGGGCATCTCGAGGTCGACGAGTCATTGCTGACGGGAGAATCCCTGCCCGTGCCCAAGTCGCCCGCCAACGGCGACAAGAGCCGGCTCTCCGGAGGGTCGCTGGTGATCCGCGGCAACGGCCTCGCGCTCGTCACGGCCACGGGCAGCGCGAGCGCCATCGGCGTCATCGGCCGATCGCTCGCCACGCTGACGCCAGAGCAGCCGCGCCTGCAACAGGAAACGCGACGGCTGGTGCTGGCCTTCGGCATCGCCGCAGTCGTGGCCTGTACGCTGGCCGTGCTGGTGTACGGGTTCGTGCGCGGCGCGTGGCTCGATGCCGTGCTCGGCGGCATCGCCCTCGGCATGGCGCTCCTGCCCGAGGAATTCCCGCTGGTGCTGGCCGTCTTCATGGTCATGGGTGCGTGGCGGCTGTCGCGCTCACGCGTACTCACGCGCCGTGCCGCGGTCATCGAGACGCTGGGTGCCGCCACGGTGCTGTGCACCGACAAGACCGGTACGTTGACGCGCAACCTGATGTCGGTGGCCGTGCTCGATGCCATGGGCGAGACCTGGGACCCGCACCTGCCCGCCAGCCGGATCGCGGAATCCGCCGCGCTATCTACCCTGCTCGAACACGCGGCGCTGGCCAGCGACGAACATCACGTCGATCCCATGGAACGCGCGCTCGACGGCCTGTGGACGCTGGTGCGTCCCGGTTCGCGGAACGGCGAACTGCTGCGCGAATATCCGTTGCGGCCCGAGCGGCTGGCCGTGACACGCGTGTGGCGCCAGGGTGCGCAGCTCGTGGTGGCCGCGAAGGGCGCGCCGGAGGCCATCGCACGCCTGTGCCGGCTGGATGCCGCGGCCGCGGCCGCGCAGGATGCACGCGTCAGGGAGTTGGCCGGCCGCGGCATGCGAGTGCTGGCCGTGGCGCGGGCCGTCGCACAGGAGCCGCTGCCCGATGCGCCGCAGGTTTTCGCGTTCCACGGCCTGGGGCTGGTGGCGTTCGCCGATCCGCTGCGCGATTCGGTGCCCGCGGCCGTGGCCGAGTGCCGCGCCGCCGGCATTCGCGTCGTGATGATCACCGGAGATTTTCCGGCCACGGCGCGCGCCATCGCCGGGCAGGCGGGCATCGATGGCGGCGTGGTGGTATCCGGCGACGAACTGCAGTCGCTCGACGACACGGCGCTGGCGCGCCGGGTGCGCGAGGCCGCGGTGTTCGCGCGCATCACGCCGGCGCAGAAGCTGCGCATCGTCGAAGCATTCAAGGCCAATGGCGAGGTGGTCGCGATGACCGGCGACGGGGTCAATGATGCGCCCGCGCTCAAGGCCGCGCACATCGGCATCGCGATGGGCGGACGCGGCACGGACGTGGCGCGCGAGGCCGCCTCGATCGTGCTGCTGGACGACGACTTCGGCTCCATCGTGCGCGGCATCCGCGTGGGACGGCGCATCTACGACAACCTGCGCAAGGCCATGGGATACATCTGCGCCATCCACGTGCCGATCGCCGGCGTGGCGCTGCTGCCCGTCCTGCTCGGCTGGCCCATGGTGCTCACGCCCATGCTCATCGCGTTGCTGGAGCTGATCATCGATCCGGCCTGCTCGGTGGTGCTGGAGGCCGAGCCGGAGGAGGCCAGCGTGATGCGCCGTCCGCCGCGCGCGCCCACGAGCTCGCTGTTGTCGCGCGCGCTGCTGGCGTGGAGCCTGGTGCAGGGAGTGGTGGCATTCACGGTGGTTGCGGCGGTGTTTGCCATGGCCGTGCGCAGCTCCCTGTCCGTGGAGACCGTGCGTACCCTCGTGTTCCTGACGCTGGTCGGCGTCAATTTCACTCTCATATTCGTGAACCGGACATTCTCCGCGTCGCTGCGCGCCGCCTTTGGCAGGCCCAACAAGATGCTGTGGTGGGGACTGGGCATCGCGAGCGTGGTCCTGGCGGTGGTGGCGGGTCTCCCCGAAGCGCGCCGGTTCTTCGGGCTCGGCGTGCTGCTGCCCTCGCAGTGGCTGGTGTGCGCCATGGCCGCGGTGACATTGCTGGTGGGACTCGAACTCGCCAAGCGTGCCTGGCAAAGGCCGCTGGAACACTAGCCAAGGCTTCGCCAGGCGCGCACCGTGGCCTCTCCCTCGCGAGGCGCATCGACCGTGAGCCCCAATCCCTCGGCGAGCTCGATCATGCGCTGGTTGTCCGCCAGCACCGTGCCGTAGATCAGCCGGAAGCCCTGGCGCGCGCAGTATTCGAACAGCAACTTCGTGAGCGTGGTGCCGATGCCGCGGCATTGCCAGTCATCGGCGATGGCGACGGCGAACTCGCACTCGCGTTCGTTATCGGCCGCGTAGCGGGCCACGCCGATGAGCCGCTCGGCGTCACCGTCCCCGGTGACGGCCACCAGGGCCATGGTCCGGTGGTGGTCGACATTCACCAGCTTGTCGATGAGCTGGTCGCCCGGTTCCCGCAGGTTGTGCAGGAAGCGGTGGTAGCGCGATTGCGGGCTCATCCGGCTGATGAAATCGCGCTCGCGCTGCGCGTCGTCGGGCTGGATCGGCCGGATGCGGTACGCCTCACCGCCACTGGTCAGCGCGGTACGCGGAAATTTCACCGCGCCGCGTGCTGCAGGTCGAGCATCATGCGCACCAGCTGAGCCACGGACTGCGCGGCCATCTTCTCCATCACGCGCGCGCGGTGGATTTCGATGGTGCGCGGGCTGACTCCCAGGTCCTGGGCAATGGCCTTGTTCTGCTTGCCCTGGGTCAGCAGGTCCAGCACCTCGCGCTCGCGGGCGGTCAGTGTTTCCAGGTGCGACTTGATGCGTTCGTGTTCGCCGAGCGACTGGCGCTGCTCGGCATCCTTGGCGATGGCGCGCTGGATGCGATCGAGCAGGTCCTGGTCGCGGAAGGGCTTCTGCAGGAAATCGAAGGCGCCATGCTGCATGGCCTCGACGGCCATCGGGATGTCGCCGTGGCCGGTCATGAAGATGACGGGAATGACGGCGCCTCGCAGGTTGAGCTGCTGCTGCAGCTCGAGGCCGCTCATGCCAGGCATGCGGATGTCCAGCACCAGGCAGCCGGGCTGGGCGGGTTGATAGGCTGCGAGAAATTCCTGCGCCGAGGCGTACAGGGCGCTCTCGAGGCCCACCGACTTCAGCAGGGAGCGCATGGCGTTGCGCACGCCCGAGTCATCGTCCACCACCATGACGACAGGATTCTTCTTCATGCGATGCTTTCCTCCTCGACCGGCAGCCGCACGTAGAACTCGGTGCCGTGCGGTTCCACGCCGCGCACGCCTATGGTACCGCGGTGCGCCTGCACCACGGTACGGCTGATGGCCAGCCCCAGCCCGGTACCGGAGGACTTGGTGGTCGTGAACTGGTCGAACAACTTGTCGGCGATGGATGCGGCGATGCCGGGGCCGTTGTCACGCACGCGGATTTCGATCTCGCCGCCGGCGGCGCGTACCGTCGACAGCTCCACGTTGCGCGCGCCGGCCGGCGTGTCGGCCAGCGCTTCGAAGGCATTGCGCACCAGGTTCAGCACCACCTGCTGGATCTGCGTGGCGTTGGCCGTCACTTTCGGCAGCCCGGGCGCCAGGGAGACGGTCAGCCGCACGTCGTAGATGCGGGCATCGGCCTGCAGCAACGACTGCAGCTCTCCCAGCGCCAGGTTGAGGTCGGTGGGGCTCTGCTGTTCGCTGTCGTCGTTGCGCGCCATGCGGCGCAGGCGCCGGATGATGTCGCCGGCGCGCAATCCCTCGGCGCCGATCTCGCGCACCGCTTCCTTGAGCTCGGCGAAATCCGGTTCGGGCATCTCGAGGTAGCGTGAGCAGGCACGGGCGTAGGTGGTGATGGCGGTCAGCGGCTGGTTGATCTCGTGCGCGACGCCGGCGGCCATCTCGCCCACGGTGGCGAGCCGCGCCACGCGCGTCAGCCGGTCCTCGGCGAGCCGCGCCTCGGCCTCGCGGCGCGCGCGGTCGGTGACATCCGCGCCCGAGCACAACCAGCCCGCGGCATTGCCGTCCGGATCGCGGCGCGCGATGCAGCGCCAGTACACGCGCCGCTGCTCGCCGGTCATGTCGAAGGCATCGAATTCGCGCTCGCGCGTGTGGCCGCTCACGAGCGCGCTGCGCAGCAGCTGGAGCGCGCGCTCGCGCTCGGCGTCACCGTGGATGAAGTCCAGCCAGTCCCGGCCGAGGATCTCCTGCGCCGGTGCGCCGAGCAGTTCGCAGCCGCGCGCGTTGATGTCGCGCACCCGTCGCCCGGCGTCGATCTCCAGCAGGATGGCGTCGTTGAGCTCGAGGAAGGCGCGCGCGCGATCGCGTTCCATCTGCAGCGCGGCCAGCGCGTTCTGCTCGGTGGTCACGTCGCGCAGCATGCCGATGAAACGCGGCGGACCCGGGTCGCGCACCCGCCCGACGGCGAGGTGCACCGGGAAGACGGAGCCATCCTTGCGCCGGGCCTTCACGATGCGCCCGATGCCGATGATCTTGCCCGCGCCGCCCTCCAGGTACCGTTGCAGGTAACCATCGTGGGCGCTGCGGTCAGGCTCGGGCATGAGCATGTCGACGTTTTCACCGAGCAACTCGTCGTTGCGGTAACCGAAGATGCGGCAGGTGGCGTCGTTCAGCGCCGTGATCCGCCCGCGATGGTCGATGACGATGATGGCATCGACGGCGGCCTCCATGAGCGCCTGCGTTTCGCGGGACAACATGCGGGCAGTATGGGACGCCGGTTTGCGGCCTGATGTACGCAAGATTCCTGACGGAATACGTGTGCGGGCGAATGCCGGGCGGCCACAGGCTTTGAGACCCTGCCGTCCATGAAACCGCACCCCGACGACAAGTGGAACGCGATCCGGGCAACCCTGCTGGCGCGCGCGGCGGAGCTGCGCGATCGCCTGCAGCGCGTGCGCAGCGACCTGGGCCGCCAGCGTGAGCCGTTGCCGCGCGACTTCGATGACGCCGCCATCGTCAAGGAAAACGACGAAGTGCTCGAGGCCATCGAAGGCGCGGCGACGCGCGAGCTGGGCCTCATCGAGGCCGCGCTCGGACGGATCGAGCAGGGCGTCTTCGGGTTGTGCGTGAATTGCGCCGGCGAAATCGATGCGCGCCGGCTGCAGGTGGTGCCGTACGCATCCCACTGCCGCCAATGCTCGCCGGGCGACTGAGCCATGCAGAAACTGCGTTCGATCACCGCGGTGCTGGACGAGAGTTCCAACCCGGCGGCCGTGCTGGACAAGGCGGAAGCACTGGCCAGGCGCTTCGAGGCGCGCGTGGAGCTGCTGCGGGTCTTCCCGCGTTCGGGGCGCCGGCTGGAATCCCCGGTATTGCGCCACGTGCGCGAGCGGAACACGGACCTCGTCATCAAGGCGCGAGCCGGCACGCATCCCGTGCGCCGCGCCACGCTTGCGGAGAACGACTGGTCCCTGTCACAGCAGTGTCCCGTGCCGCTCATGCTGGTGACGGACCGGCCCTGGTCGAAGGTGCTGCGCCTGGCGGCGGCGGTCGACGTCTCGGAGATCGACACGCTCCCGGTGGCGCGGGCCGTCATGCAGGCCGCCGGTTTCCTCGCGCTCGGCTGCCACGGATGCCTCGATATCCTCTACACCGAGCGCGAAGGGCGGGATGACGTCCTGCGCATGGAGCGCGCGGTCCGGCTGGCGCAGCTGGTGCGCGAATTCCACGTGGGATGCGAGCGCCTGCAGATGTTCGATGGCGACCCGGAGAGGCGGCTGCCGCCGCTGTTCGCCGCGCGCCAGTACGACGTGCTGTTGCTGGGCGCCGTGACGCACCGATCCGGCCTGCTCGACTCCCTCTGTTCGCTCACCAGCCGCCTGGTCGACGCCACGCCGGGTGACGTCGTCCTCGTGAACCCGGATCGTCCACTGGCGCGCGAGGAACTTGCCGCCGGCGGATCAGCCGGCGAGAAGGTGCCTCACCAGGGACATCAGTTCGTCTGAATTGATCGGCTTGCTGGTGATTCGCAGGTGCGGGTCGTCCTGCATCTCGCGGATCGCGGGCGAGGTATCCCCCGTGACCAGCACGGCGTTGAAGTCGGCGCCCAGCCGGCTGCGGGCGGCCTCGATGACCTGGGTCCCCGTCCTGCCGCCTTCGAGGTGATAGTCGGTTATCAGCAGGTCGAATGGGCCATCGGACATCTGCGCGATGGCCTCGTCGGCTCCGGCCACCGGCACGACGTCGTAGCCTTCGATCTTGAGCAACATGCGCATGGCATTGCGCACGCCAGGCTCATCCTCGACCAGCAGGATGCGGTGCGCGGGATGTGGCTCGGTTTCGCGCGCGGCGGAGTCGTGCGCCGGCGCCGGGCGGACTTCCGGCGCGTCGACCGCCGGCAGCTCGAAGGCGAACACCGAGCCCTGGCCCGGCGACGACTTCACCTCGATCTTCAGGTTCAGCAACCGCGCGATGCGCTGCACGATGCTCAGCCCCAGGCCATAACCGTCGCGCGAACTGTTGGGTGATACGCCGACCTGGTAGAACTCGTCGAAGATGTGCTCGATCTGGTCCGCCGCGATGCCCACGCCGGTATCGCGCACCTCGATGCGCAAGTTCCCGCCCTGCCTCTCGCAGCGCACTTCCACGGAGCCGCGCTGGGTGTACTTGATGGCATTCGAGAGCAGGTTGCTCAACACCTGGCCCACCAGCGCGGGATCCGAATGCGCGTACGCCAGCGAGGCGTCGACGGCCAGCCGCAATCCCTTGCTGGCAGCCATGCCGGCGAAATCCCGGCGCAGCTGGTCGAACAGCGGCGCCAGGTCGAAGTCCGTGGGGTCGGTCTTGATCACGCCGGACTCGAGCTTGCTGATATCGAGCAGGGCCTTCAGAAGGCGCGACATGGCGTCGATGGCCTGCTCCTGCTGGGCGAGCACTTCGAGGCATTCAGTGTCGCGGATCATGCGTCGCAGGGCGCCGTTCAGGAGTCCCAGAGTCTGCAGCGGTTGCCGCAGGTCGTGGCTGGCGGTGGCGAGGAAGCGGCTCTTGGCATGCGTGGCGAGTTCGGCCTGGCGGCGCGCATCCCGCACCGCCTGTTCCACCTGCTTGCGCTCGGTGACGTCGCGAATCGCCGCGGCCACGATGGATTCACCGCCCTGGCGGATGGGGCTCAGGCTGATTTCGACCGGGAACTCGGTGCCGTCCTTGCGCATGCCGTACAGCTCGAGACCCATTCCCATGGGCCGGACGCGCACGTTCTTCGAATAGCCGTCGCGGTGCTCCACGTGGCGCGCGCGGAATCTTTCGGGAAGCAGCAGCTCGACCTTGGCGCCGACCACCTCGCCGGCCGGGTAGCCGAACAGGGCGGAAACCTGCTGGTTGGCGAAGAGGATGCGGCCCGAGCTGTCGATGAAGATCATGGCGTCCGGAGCCGAATCGAGGACGCTCCGCACGAGCTCGGAATGAAGCATTTTTGCAATCGCAGTGCCGCTGTGGGCATCAAGGATTGCACTGGTCTCCGGGTGTCGCAAGCGACCAGTCTTGCGGGCTGCTCCCCCCGGCACATCCGCAACATTGCGTACGACGGCTGCGGCTCATCCGGACGGCGCCACGGGCGATGTCCGGCAGCATGCGCGCGCAACCGGAGGAAGACCCCATGGGCAAACGCATCACCATCATCCAGGGCCACCCGGATCCCGACGAGAGCCGCTTTGGCTATGCGCTGGGCTGGACTTACGAGGAGGGCGCGGTCGAGGGCGGGCACGAGGTGCGCACCATCGACGTGGCCCGGCTCGATTTTCCGCTGATACGCACGCGCAGGGACTTCGAGAAGGGACCGGTGCCCGGTGACATCGCCACCGCGCAGCAGGACATCCTGTGGGCCAATCACCTGGTCATCTGTTACCCGTTGTGGCTCGGAACGCTGCCGGCGCTGCTCAAGGGATTTTTCGAGCAGACATTCCGTTACGGTTACGCACTCGACGTCGGCAAGAAGACTGGCAGGCTGCGCAAGCTGCTCAAGGGACGCAGCGCCCGCGTCATCGTCACCATGGGAATGCCGGCCGCCGTGTATCGCTATTACTTTCGTGCGCATGGGCTCAAGAGCCTGGAGAGCGGGATCCTCGCCATCTCCGGCATCTCCCCGGTGCGCTCCACGCTGATCGGGTCGATCGAGAAGCCGGCGGCGCGGTACCGCGAGCGCTGGCTCGACCAGGTCCGCGGGCTGGGACGGCATGCGAAGTAGCGCGATCCTGGACCGGCGTGCGACCTGCGTGGGTCTCGCGCTGTTGCCGATGTCGCTGGCGTTGGCCGGCGTCGTCGTGGAGGAACGCACGCGACTCGGGTTCAGCACCTGGCTGAGCGCCTGCCGCGCCGCCGGCACGTCGTTGAGCTCGGTGCTGGTGTTCACCTTCGAGCTGCTGCCGCTGGCCATCGTCGGCATGCTGGGCGGCGGCGCGCTGGTGCTGCTGGTGGGAATCCTGGCGCGCCGGCGCGGATGTGCCGCGCGCACCTCGCTGGCCGCGCATGCGGGCTGCGTCGTCGGCATGGCGGCGGGATTGCTGCTCTGCACGCTGGCCCTGCCGCTCCCACTGGCTCTGGCCTGCGAGGTGCTGCTGGCTGCCGGCGCGGCGGCCTGGTTGTTCGGCCGTGGCCACAACGACCCGGCGCGCGCATCCGTAAAGCCACGTACCGGGGCGGTGACAAGTGCGCAGTAGGGCGTATATCGCGCCGCACCGGCGGCAACGAAAATTGATCCACGACAATCGCAGGTTCGGGCCCAAAACATGAGCTCTACAAGCGCCGCGGCCGCGGCAGAACCGGTGACGGCCGAAAAGGCCGTTCTGGCGGGAACTTATAACGACAAGGTCGTGCGGCAATTCGCCGTCATGACCGTGGTATGGGGCATCGTCGGCATGCTGGTGGGCGTGATCATCGCCGCGCAGCTGTACTGGCCGGCGCTCAACTTCGACATTCCCTGGCTGTCGTACGGCCGGCTGCGCCCGCTGCATACCAACGCGGTGATCTTCGCGTTCGGCGGCTCGGCGCTGTTCGCCACGTCCTATTACGTCGTCCAGCGCACCTGCCACGTGCGGCTGTTCGCGGAGAAACTCGCCGCGTTCACGTTCTGGGGCTGGCAGGCCGTGATCGTGCTGGCCGCCATCACGCTGCCGGCCGGCTTCACCTCGGGCAAGGAATACGCCGAGCTCGAGTGGCCCATCGACGTGCTGATCGCGGTGGTGTGGGTGTCCTATGCCATCGTGTTCTTCGGCACGCTGGTGAAACGCCGCGTCTCGCACATCTACGTGGCCAACTGGTTCTTCGCCTCGTTCATCATCACCGTGGCCGTGCTGCACCTCGTGAACAGCGCGGAAGTGCCGGTGTCGATGTTCAAGTCCTATCCCATCTACGCCGGCACCGTCGATGCCATGGTGCAATGGTGGTACGGCCACAATGCGGTGGGCTTCTTCCTCACCGCCGGCTTCCTCGGCATGATGTATTACTACGTGCCGAAGCAGGCCGGGCGGCCTGTCTACTCGTATCGCCTGTCCATCGTGCACTTCTGGGCGCTCATCTCCATCTACATGTGGGCGGGCCCGCACCACCTGCACTACACCACGCTGCCCGACTGGGCGCAGTCGCTGGGCATGATCTTCTCGCTGATCCTGCTGGCGCCGTCCTGGGGCGGAATGATCAACGGCCTCATGACGCTGTCCGGCGCGTGGCACAAGCTGCGCACCGATCCCATCCTCAAGTTCATGGTGGTGGCGCTGTCGTTCTACGGCATGTCGACCTTCGAAGGGCCGATGATGTCCATCAAGACCGTGAACTCGCTGTCGCACTACACGGACTGGACCGTGGGCCACGTGCACTC
>DASUGK010000120.1:0-25349 GCA_036274075.1 Steroidobacteraceae bacterium
CGCGCGCGAACATTCCGGCCGTGAGGCGCCGGTTACGCCGAAGCGAGCCGGTGGCGGGCCGAAGCGTGCGGGTCAGCGCCCGGCGCGTTTCAACACCGCAGGTTGATAGGCATCGGCAAAATACCTGGCGCCGGGATTGGCGCGGCAGCTCTTCGCCGTGTCCTTGAGCACGGCGGAATTCTTCTTCAGCACGCGCTCGACCTCGGCCGCATTGAGCTTCGAATGGGCCTCGACCATCGCCAGCGAAGTCTGGAACAGGTATTCCTGGTCGAGATCGAAGCCGTGCGCGATTTCCTGCATGCGCTCGTATTCCCAGAGGAAGTCGTCGCATTGCATGCGGCGGATGCGCTTGACCTCAGCCTGCAGGAAGGCGTCCGGTCCGCGCAGCCTGCCGGCGCCACCCTCGGTGTCGTCGATGGCCACGCGAAAGCGCACCTCGGTCGTTGCCGCCGTGGGCTCACCGGCTTCGGTGAGCGCCGGGATCAGGCGAAACTTCGAGTAATAGTTCTTCACGATGGCGTCGAAGCGATCGTTGCCCGAGGTCTCGATGATCTTGACGCCCGTGACCTTGCCGTCGGCATCCACGCTGAGCTCGGCGGTGGCGCCGAGGAAGTCGATGCCCAGGTCGGGATCGAACTCTGGATACGACTGGCCGGCGATCACCAGCCGCGGTTCGAGTGGACCGGTCTGGCCGTTGGCCAAGGGGGCCATGGCGGCCGTCAATACGAGCATGAACAGCGAATGGCGAAGCTTGGACATTTTTGCTATCTCCCAACTCATGGCCCAACTCATGGGCCCAGGTCACGAGTCCCGCAGGATGCCGGGCAAATCCAGCCGATGTTGGCGCGCCGCGTCGATGGCGATGTCGTAGCCCGCATCGGCGTGACGCATCACGCCCGTAGCCGGGTCGTTCCACAACACGCGCGCGATTCTTTTCGCGGCCGCATCGGTTCCGTCGCACACGATAACCACGCCGGCATGCTGTGAAAAGCCCATGCCGACACCGCCGCCGTGGTGCAGCGAAACCCAGGTCGCGCCGGAGGCGGTATTGAGCAGGGCATTCAGGAGCGGCCAGTCGGAAACGGCATCCGAACCGTCCCGCATGCCTTCGGTCTCGCGGTTGGGCGAGGCGACCGAGCCCGAATCCAGGTGATCGCGGCCGATGACGATGGGCGCCTTGAGCTCGCCGCTGGCCACCATGGCATTGAATGCGAGGCCAAGCCGGTGACGGTCGCCCAGGCCCACCCAACAGATGCGCGCCGGCAATCCCTGGAACTGGATGCGCTGGCGCGCCATGTCCAGCCAGTGATGCAGGTGCTTGTCGTCGGGCAGCAGTTCTTTGACCTTGGCGTCGGTGCGCGCGATGTCCTCGGGATCACCCGACAGCGCCACCCAGCGGAACGGCCCGATGCCGCGGCAGAAAAGCGGGCGGATGTACGCAGGCACGAACCCCGGGAAATCGAAGGCGTTCTTGACGCCTTCTTCCAGCGCGACCTGGCGGATGTTGTTGCCGTAATCGACTGTCGGCACGCCGGCCTTCTGGAAATCCAGCATGGCGCGCACGTGCACGGCCATCGAGGCCTTCGCCGCCTGGGCGACGGCCTTGGGATCGGAGGCGCGCTTCGCGATCCATTCATCGACCGTCCAGCCGATGGGCAGGTAGCCGTTCACGGGGTCGTGCGCCGAGGTCTGGTCGGTGAGCAGGTCCGGCTTCACGCCGCGCTTCAGCAGATCCGGCAATACTTCGGCGGCATTGCCTAACAATCCCACGGACACGGGTTTCTTGTCTCGGCAGGCGCGCTGGATGATTTCCAGTGCCTCGTCGATCTTGTCGGTGCCGTGATCGAGATAGCCCGACTTCAGGCGCATGTCGATGCGCGAACGCTGGCATTCCACCGCGAGGCAGGCGGCGCCCGCCATCACCGAGGCCAGCGGCTGCGCGCCGCCCATCCCGCCGAGTCCCGCGGTAAGCAGCCAGCGGCCGGCGAGGTTGCCGCCGTAGTGCTGGCGGCCCATTTCGACGAAGGTCTCGTAGGTGCCCTGCACGATGCCCTGCGAACCGATGTAGATCCACGAGCCGGCCGTCATCTGGCCAAACATCATGAGTCCCTTGCGGTCGAGCTCGTTGAAGTGCTCCCAGGTGCTCCAGCGCGGCACCAGGTTGGAATTGGCGAGCAGCACGCGCGGCGCGTCGGTGTGGGTCTCGAACACCCCCACCGGCTTGCCCGACTGGACTAACAAGGTCTGGTGGGCCTCGAGCCGCTCGAGCGTGGCGACGATGGCGTCGTAACACTGCCAGTTGCGCGCTGCGCGGCCGATGCCGCCGTAGACCACCAGTTCACCGGGCCGCTCGGCCACCGCCGGATCGAGGTTGTTCATCAGCATGCGCAGCGGGGCTTCGGTGAGCCAGCTGCGCGCGGAGATCCGCGTGCCCGTGGGGGCGCGGATCGTGCGTTCTTTATCCATTCGCATGGGCGAAGTTGATACACCCGGCGAGCACGTCGCGCAATGCGACCCGCAGCCGTGCCGCGAGCACGTCGTCGAGCGGCGCGGGCCAGTTGGCGCGGGTGAGCGGGCCGGGTGGCTCTTGCAGGTAGCCGCGCATGGCCAGCTCCATCTGGATGGCGTGGATGCCGGATGCCGGATTGCCGTAGTGGCGCGTGATCCAGCCACCGCGGAAACGGCCATTGGTGACGCGCGAGAAGCCCGAGGCGTCACAGGCCTTCTCGATGGCGTCGGTCAACGCCGGCGCGCAGGTCACGCCGTTGTTGGTGCCGATGTTGAACTGCGGCAGTTCGCCCTCGAACAGTCGTGGCATGCGCGAGCGGATGGAGTGCGCGTCGTACAGCACCACGCAGGCGAACTCCTCGCGCTTGCGCGCCAGCTCGGCGGCCAGCGCGGCGTGATAGGGATCGAAGTACTCGGCGCGGCGGCGCAGGAATTCCGCGGGGCCGGGTTCGCTGCCGGACTTGTACAGTGGCTCGCCGTCGAAGGTCTCGAGCGGGCACAGGCCGGTCGTGGTCTGTCCGGGATAGAGCGACGCGCCGGACGGATCGCGGTTGACGTCGATGACCGTGCGCGACAGCGACGTGCGGATGGTGGTCGCGCCCATCTCGTGCGCGAAGTCGTAGAGCACGTCGACCCAGTAGTCGGTGTCTTTCTGCGCCAGCCAGGGCGACACCAGGTGCTGCTCGAGCGCGTCCGGGATCTCGGTGCCGGTATGCGGAAAACTCACGACCAGCGGTGCGTTGCCGTGATGCACGGACAGCCACTCGTG
The DNA here is from genome assembly GCA_036274075.1 of Steroidobacteraceae bacterium. Classification (GTDB taxonomy): domain Bacteria; phylum Pseudomonadota; class Gammaproteobacteria; order Steroidobacterales; family Steroidobacteraceae; genus CADEED01. The sequence goes on from DASUGK010000120.1 coordinate 3,278, forward strand.
GTGCGCCGGCGTGTTCATGTGCCTCTCCACACCCGGGCGTGCAGTGGATTGAATCCCATGCGATAGACCAGCTCGGCAGGTCGCTCGATGTTCCAAATGGCGAGGTCGCAGCGCTTGCCGGCTTCGAGCGTGCCGACCTGCTCCGACAGGCCGAGCGCGTGAGCGGCGGCGCGCGTCACACCGACGAGGCATTCCTCGACCGTCATGTGGAACAGGGTGGCGGACAGGTTCATGGCCATGAGCAGCGAGGTTAGCGGCGACGTGCCCGGATTGCAGTCGGTGGCAATCGCAATCGGAACCCCGGCTTTCCGGAACGCATCCAGCGGCGGAACCTGCTTGTCGCGCAGGAAATAGAAGGCGCCGGGGAGCAGCACGGCGGCCGTTCCCGCCCGCGCCATGGCCGCGACGCCCGCATCGTCGACGTATTCCAGGTGATCGGCGGAGAGCGCGCGGAAGCCCGCGGCCAGCGCCGCGCCCTGCATGTTCGAGAGCTGCTCGGCGTGCAGCTTCACGCGCAGCCCCGCACGGGTTGCGGCGTCGAAGAGCCGGCGGACCTGGGCGACGCTGAACGCGATCTTCTCGCAGTAGGCATCGACGGCGTCCACCAGGCCTTCGGCGGCGAGCGCCGGCAGCATGCGGCCGGCGACCTCGTCGATGTATTCTTCCGCGCGGTCCGCGAACTCCGGGGGCAAGGCATGTGCGCCCAGGAACGTGGTCCGCACGGTCACGGCGCGTTGGGCTTGCAGCGCCCGCGCCGCGCGCAACTGCTTGCGCTCGTGTTCGAGCGCCAGGCCGTAGCCTGACTTTATCTCCACCGTGGTCACGCCTTCGGCGAGCAGGGCATCGAGGCGCGGCAGTGCTTGCGCCACGAGCTCAGCTTCACTCGCGGCCCGCGTGGCGTTGACGGTGGAAACGATGCCGCCGCCCTGGCGGGCGATGGATTCGTAGGTGGCGCCCGCAAGACGCTGCTCGAATTCGTGGGCGCGGTTGCCCGCATACACCAGGTGCGTGTGGCAGTCGATCAGGCCGGGCGTGATCCAGCGGCCGTCGCAGTCGATGATTTCCAGGGCTTCGGTGGTGGGCGTACCGGATGACGGCCCGGCGTAGACGATGAGTCCGTCGCGAGCCGCAACCAGGCCGTCTTCGACCAGCCCCAACCCGGTGCCCGGGGCCATGGTCGCAAGCCGGGCATTTCGCCAGATCCGGTCACAGCGCATGGCGGAACCATATAGAGTGCGCGGCATGCTGGGCAAGGCGAACAACAAACCCATGCTCGCGCTGTGGCTGCTGGTTGCCTCGGCGGTCCTCGCGGCGGATGCGAAGCCGGATCCGTGGGCACCGGTGCGTTTCATGCTGGGGAACTGGCAGGGCGAGGCGCAGGGTGATCCGGGCAAGGGCACGGTCGAACGCAACTACCGCTTCGTTCTCGCGGATCGGTTCATCGAGGAACGCAACGTCAGCCGTTACGAACCACGCGACGGCAAGGAAGCCGAGGTGCACGAGCATCGCAGCTTCATCAGCTACGACAAGTCACGCAACGCGCTCATGCTGCGCCAGTTCCACGAAGAAGGATTCGTCAACCTGTACGCGATGAATCTTTCGCTGAGCACTCCCGCGAAGCTGGTGTTCGAGAGCGTGAGCTTCGAGAATTTCAGCAACGAATGGCAGGCGCGCGAGACTTACGAAGTGATTTCGAACGACGAATTCATCGAGATCTTCGAACTCAAGCCTCCGGGCAAGGAGTTCGAGGTGTACAGCCGCAATCATTTCCGGCGGAAGAAGTAGCGGCATGGACGCGACGGGTGAAACGCGGGCTATCTTCTGTGCGAGGGCTCTGCTGCCCGACGGCTGGGCGCGTGACGTGCGGCTGGGAATTGCCGACGGCCGGTTCGCGAGCATCGAGCGCAATGCGCGCGCGGATTCCGGTGATCAGCGCGCCGACACATTGCTGCCCGGTTTGGGCAACGTGCACAGCCACGGATTCCAGCGCGGTATGGCGGGGCTCACCGAGTACCGCGGGCCGGAAGCCGACAACTTCTGGAGCTGGCGTGAACTGATGTACCGCTTCGTCGGGCGCATGACGCCCGATGATCTCGAGGCGATCACCGCGATGGCCTACGTCGAGATGCTCGAGCGCGGGTTCACGCGCGTCGGCGAATTCCACTACGTGCACCATGATCCCGACGGCAAGCCCTATGCGAATTGCGCCGAGATGGCGGTGCGAGTGGCGGCCGCGGCGGCGACTGCCGGCATCGCGCTCACCTTGCTGCCGGTGTTCTATGCGCACGGCAACTTTGGCGGCGTGGCGCCGATGGCGGGGCAGCGACGGTTCATCAACGATGTGGACGGTTTCGGGCGAATGCTCGAGGCGAGCCGGGCGGCGGTGGCGGCGCTACCGGACGCCGTCGTGGGCGTGGCGCCGCACAGCCTGCGGGCCGTCGCGCCGGAAGAATTGAATTCCCTGCTGGCACTCGCGGTCGGCGGGCCCGTGCACATCCATGCCGCCGAGCAGACCAAGGAGGTCGATGACTGCATCGCCTGGTCCGGCGCGCGCCCCGTGCAATGGTTGCTGGACAATACGGCGGTGGATGCGCGCTGGTGCCTGGTGCATGCCACGCACATGACCGAAGACGAGATCTCGCGGCTGGCTCGCAGTGGCGCGGTGGCGGGATTCTGTCCCGTGACCGAGGCCAACCTGGGGGACGGGATTGCGCCGGCGGCGCCATTCGTCGCCGCGGGCGGCACCTTCGGCATCGGCACGGATTCGAACGTGTTGATAAGTGCGTGCGAGGAACTGCGTGCGCTCGAGTACGGCCAGCGGCTGCGCGACCGCGCGCGCAATGTCATGGCGGCGCAGAGCGCGCATTCCACCGGGCGGACCTTGTTTGCGCATGCGCAGCGCGGTGGCGCGCGGGCGCTCGGCGTGAATGACGGGCGAGGTGAATCGGGCCTGGTGGTGGGTGCTGCCGCTGATTGTGTCTCACTGCGCTCCGGACTGCCGGCGATGCCAAGCCGTCCGGACGACGTTGCGCTCGACAGTTTCATCTTCGGCGCCGATGACACCCATTTGGATGATGTCTGGCGTGCGGGCCGGCGATGGGTGGAGCGGGGAGTGCACTGCGCGCGTGAGGCGGTGGTGGCGCGTTACAAGGCCACGCTCGCGCGGCTGGTTTCCTGACGCCTCCATGGTGAGAGGCCGCCCTTGCGGGCGGCCCCCTTTGTGGATCGTTCGGCGACACGAGATCGCCTTGCTGGATCCACGGCCGACTTCAGCACGACAACCGTTTTGGGGCGCGGCTGGAGTCTGCGCTGACAGTGTGGACAGGTTGGCGCGGCGTACCTGCCAGTGGATTTCCCGAAATCCCCGTGCAGGGTTCTGACGCAGGCGTTTGTTTGCAGGTGAGTTTCCTATGGCCGGTGTTTTCGCGGCCGCTGCGACGGGTGTTGGCATTAGGCTTGCTCGTGGGGCGTTGCGGCCGGTGATGTGCGGCCGACGTGCCGCCGAGGTCGCGGAGCTTGCGAAGGAGTGGTGCTTCAAGGTGGCCGGCGCTGCCATGGAGTCGAAGCGGCGGTAGGTAGTCGCGCGCGCGTCGACGGTCCCATTTGCCAGACAAATGGCGCCGTTCCACGGTGCGGATCTACTAACTACACGCGAATGAAAGCGGTTTCATGGGCTGGTCGGTGTCCTGCGACAGCGACATCGCGACCGGACATCGGACAGGACATTGAGACGCAGTCGACAGATTGGCGATGACACCGGGTTCCGTGCGCCTAGTTAGACCGATCCGGGCGGGTGGCGGGGCCGCGGCGCAGGCATGATGTCGCCGAGAGATCGGGAGCCGCGATCCATCAGGGAGTGATCAGTGTTCGAAACCGGAAACACGACGACGTCGCAGATGTCCCAGAGGGAACTGGCGCTGCGTTTCCTGTCACGCACCCGCAGCGAGCTCGAGCAGATGCGCGCCTGCCTTCCCGACACTCAGCTGCCCATCGAACCGCTGGCCATGTCCCACCTCGAGCGCATGGCCGCCAAGATCTCCAGCGCCGCCGAGGCCTTCGGTTTTCCGGAAATCGGCGTGATCGCGGGCGCCGTCGAACTCATCAGCCAGGCCGGCTCGACCCGCAGCACCGTCCGCGAACGCCTGGAACTCGCCACCCGCCTCGCGGCCCAGCTCAATGCGCTGGAAGTCCACCTGGAATTCGAGCTGGCCGAGCGCGAAGGCGCCACCTCACCCCGCGACGCCGTGACCACCTCCCTCACCACCGTCCGACGATAAATGGGGACACATTCCTCGTTCTCCTGGCAATCGGGGACGGGGTTGCGATGGCGGTGGCGGTGATGCGGCCGGCACATGAGGTGCCCGGCCCGCACCCTCACGATAGGCGCATATGCCGTCCGCCCCACTGTCATCCCGAGCCCATTTCCGCTCACTGACAAACGTGGTCTGTCGGCCCCACGGCTTGGGGAAGAGAAGAGCGCACGCGACGGGCCACGCCGCCAGGTCCGTCCCCGTTTGCTAGGAAACGAGGAATGTCCCCATTGATCCGGGCGCGTTCAGCGCAGTTCTTGCAGCAACCGGGGACTCGCGAGTAGCAAGGCTGTATAGATGAGTGCAGCCGCCACGAGAATGCCCTGCACGGCCTGGGAGCGCGACCATCTCTCGCGATGATCTCCCTCTGAGAAAAAGTACACGGCGGCCGCCAGCACGGCGCAGCCGGCGAATACGTAGAACAGGCGAATCAGCACGAAGTGCATCACCGCGTACGCGTCGTGCCAGGCGTTCGGCCCCGGCTTCAGCGCCAGGAAGACCGCAAACAGGAAATAGACCACGAACGGCAGGAACGCGATCGCCAGCAGCACGACACCAGCGCCCGCGAGCCCACCCGCGCGACTGCGCGCGCGTCCGGTCATGAGACCGGCGATACCCAGGAACGCGAACACCACGAAGATCGCCGCAATCAGCAGCGCGAACTCGGTGGCACCGAAGAAGGATCGCAAGTCGCCCGGGGCGTTTTCCATGCCACCCCGAGCATACGCAAATCCCGAAGCGCGCGCGGTGGTTAGGCGTCGACGATGGGCCGGAAGCCGCCGTGAATGAGCCGCTGGCCGTCGAACGGCATGGCCTGGTCCTCGAGCCGCGGATCGGCCATCACCCTGGGCCAGGCGGCGTCGCGGACCTCTTTCGACGGCCACTCGATCCACGAATACACCACGCGTTCGTCGTCCTTGCGGTTCACGGCGCCCTTGAAGTCGGTGACCTTGCCGTCCGGCACGTCGTCGGCCCAGGCATCGACGACGCGGGTCGCGCCGAGTTCGAGGAACAGCGGGTTGCAGCGTTCCGCCATTTCGCGATACGCCGCTTCGTTCGCAGCGGGCACGGGAATGACGGTGCCATCGACGTAACCCGGCTTGGCGCCACGCGCCGGGTCGCGTGCCCCGGAATCGCTGATGGCCTTGAATCCGCCCCAGATCATGCGCTGCGCATCGAAGGGCATGTTGGCGCCCATCTCGCACATGCGCGGGTCGCTCATGAGCTTCTTCACGGCGGCATCGCGTGCCGCGCGGTCCGGATACTCCAGCCAGGAGAACAACACGGCTTCATCGGGCCTGGCCTTCACAGCGCGGCGGAAGTCGGTGACCTTGCCCTCCGGCACATCGTCGGCCCAGGTCTCGACCATGCGCGTGGCGCCGAATTCCTTGAAGAGCGGAACGGCGCCCTCGGCATGCTTGCGGTAGGCCTCCTTGTTCTGCTGCGGCACTGCCAGGATGAAACCTTCGATGTAAGCCATATCAAGTCTCCTCGGGTGGGTTCGAAGACTGGTCGAACGACCCCACCCGATTTCGACATGGCTCACTGGCGCTGCTGCTTCTCGATGTCGCTGCGCATCTTGTCTTCGCGCGCTGCCAGCTCGGGCGTGAATGCCTCGCCGAAGTCCTCGACCTCGTAGAAGGGACGGATCTCGATTTCCGACTCCTCACCCGGCATCGGGTCGGGGCAGCGCTTGACCCACTCCACGGCCTCGTCGAGGTCCTTCACCTTCCAGATCCAGTAGCCCGCGATGAGCTCCTTGGTCTCGGCGAAGGGGCCGTCTATCACGGTCTTCGTGCCGCCGCTGCCATTGAAACGCACGCGCTTGCCGGCGCTGCTCGGCTTGAGGCCATCACCGGACTGCATGATGCCCGCGGCCACCAGCTTCTCGTTGTAAGCCGTCATGTCGGCGAACAGCTTCTCGGTGGGCATGACGCCGGCTTCGGAATTTTTCGTCGCTTTGACAATCACCATGACTCGCATCGTCGTTCTCCTCGGGTGTGGATGCTGAGTAGCCGAACGGCAGCTTGCCAAATCGACAAGTCGACGTGTGCCGGGTGAATCCTACCCGGCGCCGGGCCCCGTCTGGAGGACGACGGGCCGAAGCACCACGACCCGGTGCGCACCCAGCGCGGAGCCGCGCCGCGCGGCAATCGAGGCCCAGGCCCTCGCGATCTCGCGTTCGGTTGCAGGGTCGCGGCATCCAGCGGCCGAATCCGTGGAGCGAGCGGACGCCGGCCTCATCCCTGGTAACCCCCGTTTTCGAGGTAGCGGCGCTCCTCGGGCGTGTGCTCGCGGCCGAGTATGCGGTTGCGGTGCGGGAAGCGGCCGAAGCGCCGCACGATGTCGCGATGGTGCTCGGCGTGCGCGAGGTCGTCGGGCCCGATGCGCCGTGCCAGCGCCACCGCACGATCCTGGTCGGCGAGATCCTCGGAGTGCGCGAAGGGCAGCACGAAGAACTTTCGTAATTCGCGCGGCAGTCGCTGGTCGTAACCCGCGGCCAGCGCCTTGTTCGCGGCCTTGCGGGCGAGCGCATCGGTGTCGTACATGCGGGGCGTGTTGCGGAACGCGTTGCGCGGGAACTGGTCGAGCAGGATCACCAGGGCCAGCGCGCCCTCGGGCGTGGCGAGCCAATGCTCCAGTTCTCCGCGCGCGGCGGCTTCGTGGGCCACCAGGAATCGGGCCCGGAACCGCGCATCGAACTTCTCGTCCTTGGCAAACCACATCGAGGGTCCGGCTTCGCGCCAGAACTTGAGTACTTCGCGCGCTTCCGGGCTGGTGCGCGGCATGTCGACTTCGGCGGCGTTGTCCATGGGTTCGAGGTTCCCGTTCAGTTCGTGGGTATGCGCGAGCACGCCGATGGCGGCGGCGGCGACCAGGGCAGATACGAGCAGGGCATTACGCAGGGTCATGTGTCTCACCGTTTGACTGGATGGCGCGCAAGTTAGGCGCGCATTGACGCTGAATCCAGTGATACGATTTCAGCAATATGCTGAACAAGACTAATCTCGCGAGAATCGACCTCAACCTGCTGGTGCTCTTCGAGGCCGTGCTCGAGGAACGCCACGTCGCACGCGCCGCGGCACGCCTGCACGTGTCGCCCTCCGCGGTGAGCCACGGGCTCGGGCGCCTGCGCGAACTCATGCAGGACCCGCTGTTCCTGCGCCAGCCGAAGGGCGTGGTGCCCACCGAGCGCGCACGCCAGCTCGCGGCTCCCATCGCCGACATCCTCGAGCGCGCGCGCCAGGTGATCTCGCGCGCGGAGCGATTCGATCCGCGCCGCTCGGTGCGGCGTTTCGTCATCGGGGCCCCGGACGCGGTGACTGCGGTGCTGGTGCCGCCGCTGCTGGCCACGCTGCGCCGGGAAGCCCCAGGCATCGATCTCGCCGTGCGCAATCTCGTCGGCCAGTTCGAGGCCGCGCTGACCGAGCTCGACCTGCGCACGCTCGACGTGGCGCTGCTGCCGTTGACCGACATCCCGGCGCGCTTCACGTCACGCGTGCTGTACGAGGAGGATTTCGTGCTCGTGAGGCGCGTGGGTCATCCCACCGGGGGGAAGTTCACGCTGGCGAAGTACGCCGCCGCGGCGCACGTGATGGTGTCGGTGTCAGGCGATCCACACGGCCCCGTGGACAAGTTGCTGGCGGATCACGGGCTGAGTCGGCGCGTGATGCTGACGGTGCCCAACTTCCTGCACGCGCTGGCGATCGTCTCCGAGTCCGACCTGGTCGCGGCGCTGCCGCGGCAGTTCGCATCGCGGCATGCGAAGCGTTACCAGGTGGAGATCGCCGAGGCACCCGTCCGGCTGATGTCCTCGCCGATCCGCGCCATCAGTTCGCAGGCGGCGACGGCCGACGCCGGGCTGGCATGGTTGCTCGATGCGATCGGGCAGTCGGCGAAAGCGGCGCTGAAGCGCCGCTGAAGCGCCGCTGAAACCCGCTAGGCGGAGAATCTGCCCGTCGAATCGCCGTGGGCGGGGATGTTCGTGCCCATGGCATCCGCCATGCTGAGGAACAGGTTCGGGATGGGCTGGCTCTTCGCCTTGATGTAGCGACCGGGCTTGAACGCGCCGCCGCCGGTGCCGGCCAGCACCACGGGCAGGTTCACGTGGGTGTGACGATTGCCGTCGGCATTGCCCGAGCCGTACAGGATCATCGAGTGATGCAGCAACGACTTGCCGTCGGCTTCCTCGGTCTGGTCCATCTTCTCGAGGAAGGCCGCAAGGCGCTCGACGTACCAGCGGTCGATGAGCTTCACCTTCTCCACGATGTCGGGCGTGTTCTTGTGATGCGACAGGTCGTGGTGGCCCGAGGAGATGCCGATGTCGTTGAACGGGCGGTTGCTGCCCTCGCGCGCCAGCAGCAGCGTGGCGATGCGCGTCGAGTCGGTCTGGAAGGCCAGCAGCAGCATGTCGAACATCAGCGCGACATGGTCCGAGTAGTTGGGCGGCACGCCGGCCGGCGCGTCCACGTCCGGGTTCGCCACCGGCATGGTGCGCGAGATGGCGATGCGCTGTTCGATCTCGCGCACGCTGGTCAGGTACTGGTCGAGTTTCTGGCGGTCGCGGCCGTCGAGTTTCGCATTCAGTGACTTCGCATCCTCGAGCACGTAGTCGAGGATGGAGTGCTGCTCGCTCTCGCGGCGCTTGAGATTGGCCACGCGTTCGTTGCGCGCGCCGTCGCCGAACAACCTTTCGAAGGCGAACTGCGGATTGTGCTCCGGCGCCAGCGGCTGATTGGGCGCCGACCACGCCAGGTTGTATTCATACGCGCAGGCGTAACCCGAGTCGCATTCGCCGGACTTGCGCACCACATCGCAGGTGAGCTCGAGCGACGCGAAGCGCGTGTGATGCCCGATCTCATTGGCCACCACCTGGTCGATGGAGATACCAGCCTTGATGTCGGAACCGGCCGTCTTCTTGATGCGTACGCCGGTGAGGAAAGTGCCGCCCGCGCGGGCGTGGTCACCGGCGCCGTCGGGACCGGCCTCGGCGCTGACGCAGTCGAGGCCCGAGATGACCTGCAGCGAGTTGCGAACCTTGGCGAGCGGCGCGAGCGTGGGCGAAAGGGCGAAGTCCGCGCCGCCGCCACCCTCGGGCCACCAGGCCGCCGGAACCGCGCCGTTTGGCACGTAGACGAAGGCCATGCGCGCCGGCACCTGCTTCGGCAGCGACCTGGCGAAGGCTGGCGATGCCGACATCAGCGTGGGCAGGGCGATGCTGGCTCCGAGGCCGCGCAGTACCTGCCGGCGGGAAAGGCTGTCGTGCCGCTGGGCGGCCCTGTCGTATGTCAGCTGTTTCTTCATGTCAGGTCCCGGTTCAATTGGCCACGGTCATCGTGGCCTGGGTTCGCATCTTCTGGAACGGCGCCGATTCGATCACACCCATCAACAATGCCGAAAACTGCCCGCCATTGTCATCCAGGCGCTTCACGATCCGGTCGATGGTTTCCACATCGTAATACTCTGTGCCGCGCCCGGTGGCGTAGGTGAGGAGCTTGCCGGTGAGGGTACGGTAAAAGTCCTGCCGGTGCTGGGTGACGAGGATTCGCTTCAGGTCGCTCACGCTGCTGAAGGTTTCCCCGGTAATCAGGCTGCCCTCGGCGGTGATGGGCTGCTTGCGCTCCGCATCGCGCCACAGCCCGATGCCGTTGAAGTTCTCGAAGGCCAGTCCGATCGGGTCCATGCGGTTGTGGCAGGACGCGCACATCGGACTCTCGCGGTGGACCTTGAGCACGTCGCGCAGCAGCGGCTGCTTGCCATCGATGGGGGCGTCGCTGGCTTCGAGTGCCGGCACATTGGCGGGTGGAGGAGGCGGCGGCGTGCCGAGGAAATTCGCGAGCACGAACAGGCCGCGCTTGACCGGCGATGTGCGGTCCGGGTTCGACGTGACGAGCAGCGCGCTGCCCTGGGTCAGCATGCCGCCACGCGGGCTGCCGATGGGCAGGATCACCTTGCGCATCTCCTCGCCCGTGACATCCGGGATGCCGTAGAAATTCGCGAGCGGTTCGTTCACGAAGGTGTAATCGCTCTGGATGAACTCCGAGACCGGCCGGTTCTCGCGCATCACGTACGCGAAGTACTGCTCCGCCTCCTGCCGCATGGCGGTGCGCACCTTGTTGGACAGGTCGGGCCTGGCGTCCACGATGCCGTCGACCCGGGCCGCGAGTTCCTTGGCCTTCTTTTCGTTCTGTGCACGCCACGCCGCGAACAGCTCGCCGAGCAGGCCTTCCTCGCCCGCGTCGCGCAGGATGATGTCGCGCGGATTGCTGGCAATGCCTTCGACGTCGCGCGCCTGCAGCCACTGGCCGGTGAAATTGCGCGCCAGGTTGTCGGCGCGCGGATCCGCCAGCATGCGCCTGACCTGCGCGTCGAGATTGGCGCGCAACTGGCCGTGCGATGCCAGCTCCATGAGTTGCGCGTCCGGCATGGTCGACCAGAGGAAATAGGAGAGGCGCGAGGCGAGGGAATATTCATCCACGTCGGCATACCGCGCGTTCAACGCATTCGCCGCCGGCGCCTCGAGGCGGAACAGGAAACGCGGCGAGGCCAGCACCGCGGACATGGCATGCGCGATTCCTTGCTCGAAAGTCTTGCCCTTCTGCGTGTAGGTGGCTTCGGCCAATGAGGCGAGGCGTTCGCCCGTGTCCTCGTCGCGCAGCGGCCGGCGGTAGGCCTTTTCGGCAAACGCGGTCAGGAGTTCCTTCGCATAGGCGTGCCGGGCCTTGCGGCCCTTCGGCACCGGACGCGGGAAGAACTGCTCGTAGTTCTCAGTCGCCACCCAGTGCTCCGTTTCGAGCGGACCTTCGACGGTCACGCCCCTCACGAACAGGTCGATGATGGTTTCTTTCTTGCCCTCGGGCACCGTGGGCGTGAGCTCGATCGAGAAGGTGTGCTCACCCGGCGACCAGTTCTGCGTGGTCTCGAAGCTGAAGCGCTTCTCGTCGTAGTAGCCGAATTCCTGGTCCAGGAATTCCTCGCCGTCGACCTTCGAGACCACCTTCGCGCGGCCCGGGTCCGGAAAATAGCTGCCGTTGACCTCGAGCTCGAGCGTCACCCGGTAGGTGCCCGGCAGTACATTCCGGAACTTCGCCGCGATGTCCCCCGGCTCGTTGAACATGAGCTGGCGATGACCCCACTTGTTGCGCGCATTGGTGCCATTGAAGTCGCTGCCGGGAACGAAGTGTTGCGCCGGCTTGCGCGCCTGCAGCGGTACGGCCTCGGCGACCACGGCCTGCGCCGCGGCGACGTACTTCTCCATGAGCATGGGCGAGACGGTGAGTGCGTCGCCGATGTTATCGAAGCCGAAGCCCGAGTCATCGGGCGGAAATTCGTGGCTGGTGTTGTAGTCGACGCCGAGAAGATCCTTGACCGTGTTGCGATATTCGACGCGGTTGAGGCGGCGCACCGTGACCCGGCCGGGATCAGGGTTTGCCGGATCGATCCTGAAGACGTCGTACTTGATCCAGCGTTCGAGCGTGGCCTGTTCCTTCTCGGAGAGGCGCGGCTTGCGCTCGGCGGGCATGAGCCCGGCACGGGTGTTGAGCAATACCTTGAGCCACAGGTCCGGCTTCAGGATCTGCTCATCGGTCTCGAGGCGATCGAAGGCGACCTTGCCCTTGTCATAGCCGTCGCCATGACATTCGTAGCAATGGTCCTCGAGAATCGGCAGCACAGAAGAGTTGTAGACGCCGATCGGGGAATTATCCGTTACTGCGCCGTCGGAATTGGCGGCCGGAAGCAATGCTGCAGTGATCAGCCCCAGCGCGATGGATGACGCCCCCGCCAGCGGAGCTTTGCGGATCGCGCGAAATTTCGAAATCACCGGCTCATGCCCTCGAACATCGGCCTGAAAACGCTGCGCATTCTGCGTCTTTTGTGCGGCGGGGTCACGGGCATTTTTCACTGTCCTACAGCCGCCGTTCAGGTGCCACTCGCCAGAATCGCCCGAAATCGTTTATATGTTGCCCGCGTCACACTCTTGCAGGATTCAACACATGTCACGCAGACCCCTGATCAGATTCTGTTCGGCCGTTTTCGTTCCCGCCCTGGTCGCGCTCGCCGTGCAGGCGGCCACGCCGCAGGAAGCGCAGAAAATCCGGCATGAGCATTACGAGGAACTCGGAGAGGCCTTCAAGGCTGTGCGTGACAACTCGCGCGGCGACAGCCCCAATTGGGCCGCCCTCGAAAAGGCGGCTACGGTGATAAACGAGGCCTCGGTGAACCAGCAACAGTGGTTCCCGGCAGGCTCGGGTCCCGAGGCCGGCAAGACGCGCGCGTTGCCGGAGGTCTGGACCAAGCCCGAGGATTTCACCGCGGCGCAGAAAATGTTCGAGGAGCGGGCGCCGAAGTTGTTAGCCGCGGTCAAGTCGAAGGACGCCGCGGGTGTGCAGGCCGCATTCCGGGAAGTCGGCGGCGCCTGCAAGAATTGCCACGACACCTTCCGCGCGCCCGAATAACTGCCGATGGCGGAGGACACGACCCCGTCCCGGCCCGCGGTGCGGGTCTGGGACGTTCCCGTCCGGCTGGTGCATTGGGCCACGGTCATCGCCGTGGCGCTGTCGTGGTGGACCGGCGAGACCGGCCGCCTCGAGTGGCATCGCTGGAGCGGGTACGCGCTGCTGGGGCTCGTGACCTTCCGCATCTACTGGGGATTCTTCGGCAGCTCGACCGCACGCTTCCGCCAGTTCGTGCGCGGCCCTCGCGCCGTTGCCGGCTACTTGCGCGGCGCCTGGAACGTGGCCGCGGGTCACAATCCGCTCGGTGCGTTGAGCGTGCTGGCGCTGATCGTGCTGCTGCTGGCCCAGGTCATGCTCGGCCTGTTCGCGGTCGACGTCGACGGCATCGAGTCCGGTCCGCTGTCGCTGTACGTGAGCTTCGAGACTGGCCGGCTCGCGGCCGAGTGGCATGAAGCCGTGTTCAACGTCTTGTTGGCGTTGACTGCATTGCACATCGTGGCCATCGCCTGGTACCGCGTCGTGAAGAAAGAAAAGCTGGTCGAGGCCATGATCCATGGCACGCGCGCCTATCCACAGGATGTGCCGCCGGTGCAGCACGCTTCATTGCTGCGCCTGGTGTTGGGCATCGTGCTGGCCTCGGGGTTTACCTGGGCGGTTGCCCGCGCTTTCGAGTTCTAGTCGCCGCGAGCGGACAGCTTCTCCGTCTGTCTGACAAACAAACTGGAATTTCCACGCGGTGTGAGCGCGGGCCGAGGATCGCGGCGGCGCAGTTTCGATTGTCGATCGAACCAGGCTGACGGTTCGCGATCGCGCGTCGCGGTGTACTGGACACAGCCCAACTACTGTCGACGCCGCGAATCGAATGACCCCTCACGAGAGAAATCTTCCTGGCCCCGTGGCGTACTGCCACGTCGCAAATCGACAGCTCCGGCTACTTCCCGAAAACACCTGGCCCGCCCCGGGCGCTCACCTGGTCACGCCCTGGCTGGGTTTTGCGCACCACGGCCTGTACGTGGGCGAGGGCAGGGTCATCCACTACGGTGCGCTGATGTACGACATCATCCGCCGGCCCGTGGAAGAGGTGTCGCTGCAGCAATTCTCGGGCGGCAGGCCCGTATTCCTGGTGCTGCATGCCGAGAGCACTTTCGAGGCCGAGGAAGTAATCCGCCGCGCGCGCTCGCGCCTCGGCGAGAAGCGCTACCGCCTGTTCAGCAACAACTGCGAGCACTTCGTCGAATGGTGCCTGCACGGCGTGAGCCGCAGCTTCCAGGCCGAAACCGCGCTGTCCTACCCCCGCACCCTCGGCGACCGCATCGAAGCCTGGTGCCGGGCCGGCATTTCGGCATTGGTGCCGGGCCGGCAATTCGGCATGGGTGCCGGGCCGGCAGTTCGGCAGTCACTTCTGCCGCAAGCTATTTCGCTGGCGAGCCGGGAGCAGGGGGAACGTTCAGGATCACGCGCCGATACGACGTCAGCGCGGGCGTCCCCGAATCGGTGACTTCCAGGATGACGTGAGCCCGGCTCTCCGGGCAGGGATCCTTAGACGGCAGCCACGCGGGCCGGCAGGCCTCGGTCACCGTGACCGACGCGCGTGGTGTGTTGCTGCCGGCGATCGTGACCTTGGCCAGAGCATGCCCGGGCACGAAACCCGCCTCCGCGTAGTGGAACCAGCGGTACTGAAGCTTCTGCCCATCGCGATCGACGCTGCCGGCCGCATCCAGCACCACGGTTTCGCCGACTTTCGCGTCGATCTGCAGCGGCGCCGTCCCCGCGATGCCATTCACGACCACGCTCGGCGCGTGGTTGGCGTCGCCGAATTCCTTCACGGTCCAGTCCATGCGCGCGGCGAAGTCGTGCTGGAACGCCGTGCGCCAGCGCCAGATCGTGGCCTGGTCCGAGAGGTACAGCTTGCCGTCGCCGCCGAACACCGCATCCTGCGAGGTCACGCGCGCGAACGCGTCGCCGCCCTGCGTCCAGATGGCGTGCGTCTCGCCGTACGGTTGCCGGTACACGTAACGTCCGCCCCAGCCACCCCAACTCGGGTTGCGATAACCCGCGAGGCCGTTGTCGACGAGGCCGAGGAACGACGGCGTGTCGCCCTCCATGATGAATTCGAACCGCGGATACATCGCCCCCAGCGGCCCCTTCTTGCGGACATGCGTGTCGAGCCACGCGTTGGTCACCGTCGAGCCGTCCGCGCCCGCGCAATTGCGGTAGTACACGTCACCACTGATGCCCGTCCACGTGGCCGAGCCGTATTCCTCGCCATTTGGATTGCTCGGCTTGACGATATAGAAAAGGCGCGGGAACTCGCGCCGGATCCAGGGTCCGGCGTCGTCCTGGTCGGAAATCGAATACACCCGCAGCCGCGAGACCAGCGTCTCCAGCGCCTCGGGTGACAGCGTCGCGCGCGCATGCATGAGCGCCTCGGCCAGCGTGTTCGCGCCACCCCAGATCGACACCCACAGCGGGCGCGCATCGCTTCGTTGCACGGCCGCGAACAATGCCGCGGCGCCCGTCGTGAGTTCGCCCGGCTTGATGACCGCGAGCCCGTAACCCTCCGGCCCCTGCGTGACCAACGCGCGCAACGCCTGCGCTGTGGGAAAACCCGGCGCATGCTCGAGCAGGTTGGGCTGGACCTCGGCGTACGCCTCGAGCGCCGCCCACATGTGCTCCGGCCGCGGGTATTCCTTCATCCACGTGGAAGTGGTCGCGACCAGTCCCTCGATGTCGAGCTCGTTCGAGTACAGCAGCAGCCGCACGAAGGACATCTGGTCATCGGGCTCGTTGCCGATGTCGCTGAGCACGAAGAGCCGCGGCTTGCCGCTGAAATCATCGACGCCGGAGGGTGACTCGTAGACATTGGCTGCGCGCGCTGCGCCGGCCAGTGCCAGCGCCATCATCGTCGTCCAGCGAAGCATCCATCCTCCGAATCCCGGGTGCGCGACAAGTCTACGCCGGCACAGGTAGTCTTGGCGCAGCGTTTTTTCCGGGAGACACCTCCGTGCAAGCCAACAGGATTTTCGTGGCCGCCGCCGCAGTGATGTTAGTCATGCCCGCGTTCGCGGACACGCAGCAGTGGTCCACGCAGAAGGCCAACCAGTGGTACGCGCAGCAACGCTGGCTGGTGGGCAGCAACTACATTCCCGCCGACGCCATCAACCAGCTCGAGATGTGGCAGGCCGACACGTTCAACGCCGCGCAGATCGACAAGGAACTGGGCTGGGCGGAATCCATCGGCATGAACACCATGCGCGTGTTCCTGCATGACAAGCTCTGGGAGCAGGACGCGGAAGGCTTCAAGAAGCGCATCGACCAGTTCCTCGCCATCGCGGCGAAGCACGGCATCCGGCCCATGCTGGTGTTCTTCGATTCCTGCTGGGATCCGGACCCGAAGCTCGGCCCGCAGCGCCCGCCGATTCCCGGCGTGCACAACTCGGGCTGGGTGCAGAGTCCCGGCCGTGCCGGCCTGGCCGACGCGGCTAACTACCACAGGCTCGAGGCCTACGTGCAGGACATCGTGCGCCGCTTCGCAAACGATTCGCGCATCCTGGCCTGGGACCTGTGGAACGAGCCCGACAACGGCGCCGAGGGCGATTCCGCCGCCGCGCGCGAGAAGTTCGCGCACGTCGCGGCACTGCTGCCGCAGGTGTTCGCCTGGGCCCGCGAGGCCGATCCCTCGCAGCCGCTGACCTCCGGCGTCTGGACACACGAGGACTGGAGCGCCACCGGCAAGCTCAACGCCATCGAACAGGTGCAGCTCGGGCAGTCCGACTTCATCACCTTCCATGTCTACGACTGGCCGGAGGTGTTCGAGCGCCGCGTGAAGCAGTTGCAGGGATATGGCCGGCCGCTGATCTGCACCGAGTACCTGGCGCGTGGCGCGGGATCCACCTTCGACACCACGTTGCCACTGGCCCGCAAGTTCGACGTCGGCATGATCAACTGGGGTTTCGTCGACGGCAAGACGCAGACGCGCTATCCCTGGGATTCCTGGCAGAAGCCGTACACGCAGAGCCAGCCCGTGACCTGGCATCACGACGTGTTCCGCGGCGATGGCCAGCCGTATCGCCAGGCCGAGGTGGATCTCATCCGTTCGCTGACCACCGAGGCCGGGAAGGAATTCGCGCGCCGCAGGAAGCGCTGAAAAAGTTACCGGTCGGGCGCGGCAAGAATTACCCGAGCCATTCGGTTGAGGTGGCCCAGGAGCCACGACGAGCTGGCCCCTCGTGACCTACGCATGAGCGCGGATTTCGACGACTACAAGGCGGTGCAGCCCTAGTCTTCGTACCCGCGCCAGGTCCACTCCAGTGCCTGCGCCAGCGTGTGCTGGCGCACCTTGTCGTCGCAGTGCGTGGAATTGAGCGCATAGACGTACTGGTAGTCGTAGCCCTTGGCCGCGAGCGCCGCGGCCATGCGGTGATTGGCCGCGACCCAATCGTGCATGCCGTCGCGCATGACATTCGGGTTGAGCAGATCCGCGTCGCCGACGTGCATCCAGATACGGATGGGTTTCTTCGGGCTCGTGGGAATGAGGCTCTCGTGGTAATCCCAGGCGCCGCCGGGCGTCGCGGGATTGAATGGCCACTGCTGGTTCACGTAGGTGCCGGAGTAGCTGATGACCCGGTGGTACCACTCGGGATGGAACCAGGCCATGGTGAAGGCCGCGGCCGCGCCGGAGCTGCATCCCATGGCCGCGCGGCCATCCGGGTCGCGCGTGAGTTTCACCTGGTATTCCTTCTCGACCCGGGGCAGCACTTCCCGCTCGATGAACTCGGCGAATTTGCCCGACATCGTGTCGTACTCGAGTCCGCGTTCGCTGCCCTGGGCGTCGCCGCCGCCGTTCTGGATCATGATGGCGATCATCGCCGGCACGCGTTTCTGCGCGATGAGGTTGTCGAGCACGCGGGGCAGGCTGGTATCGGCCTTGTTCAGCCTCGGGCCATCGTGCGTGACGATGAAGGGCGCGCGTTTCCCCTTCTTGTACTGCGCCGGCACGTAGACGGTGATGGCGCGTTCCCAGGGCTTGGCGTGGGTTTCGACGATCAGCGTCTTCGGGTTGTTGGGGTCGACGGTGCCGAACACGTCGCGCGCGATGCCCGGGTAGAACTTGCTGTCCTCCGACTTCATGACGAACTGTTTCACGGTGCCCTTGGGCACGCCGTCCACCTCGGTGAATTCGCGGGCGGGCGTGTAGTCAGGCCCGATCAGGAAATCACCGTTGGCATCGACAGGCGCATTGCCGCCGGGCGGCACCGGCGTGAATTTCGGAGCGCCTTCGGCATCGGGCGGGCGGGTGAGCGGGGTGGGACGATCGGCTGCCTGCGCGGCCAGGACGAAAATCAGCGAAGCGAAGAGTGGATGACGCATGGGACCGTCCGTCGAAATGACGGCCGATCCTAGCAGACGCCGCGGTCAGGCTACCGCGGGCTGGTCCAGGCCCATGTCGCCGTCGGGTTCCGGTTGCGAGGGATGGCTTGCCTGGCCCGATCCTTCGTAGCGATACAGCAGCGAGATGGCTTCGCCGCGATTGTGCGCACCCAGCTTGGCCAGGATGCTGTGCACGTGGTTCTTGACCGTCGAGAGCTCGATGCCCAGCCCGCGCGAGATCATCTTGTTAGGCATGCCCTGCTGCATGAGCTTGAGGATCTGGATCTCGCGCTCGGTGAGATGGGCGATCGCCGAGGGGTGCCTCACCGCGGGAGCCGCGGCGCGCTGCACCGGGTAGTCGCCGTGCCCCGCGGCGCGAATAGCGTCGAGCAGGTCGGCGACCGTGGCATCGCGGGCGACGAATGCCAGCGTCTCCGCCGGCAGGCAGACGACGAGGTCCTCGTACGCTTCCGGCGTGCCCAGCATCACCATGCCGCTGATCTTGGGTGCGCCGGCGAATGGCTTGGCCAGCGCCAGGCACTTGGCCATGGCGTTGTCGAGCAGTATCACGGAAGGCAGCAGCTTGCAGGATTGCTCGACCACCTGTTCGGCGGTTGAAGCGATACCCACCAGCGCGATTCCTTCCGCACCCTGTAACACGCGCTGCAGTCCATGCCGGTAGGCGCGCACTGCGGTTGCAATCAGAACCCTGATCACCATTGCGCTTCTCCATGGCCCTTGGGCCGCGCTTCGCTCCCTTATGGTGCGCGCTGACCATCGCGCCGGGCCACGGCGCTGTCAATGAGAGAAGGTCGAAAATGCTTTTAGACTGATTGCAGCCAATCGCAGACAGTGTCCGCGCCTAGATCCAACGATCTATGGCGAGGTCACTTCTTCTTGCGCGGCTTTTTGTTCCCACGCGCGGCGCGCGGGGCGTCGCAGCAGGGCAACGGATCATTCAGCGTGCGGAAAATTTTCCAACCGGCCTCTTCGGTGAATCGCAGGAAGTCGATGCTTCGCAGGCGATGCACTTCCGCCTGGAAGCCGCCGAAGTCGGTGACCGCACTCCAGGTCGAGACGATGACCGCGAGGTTTCCACTCCAGTCGACCGACTCGGTGCGGAACGTCCAGGTGGGGCGGGGCCCCTTGCGCGCGACATCGTACTTGAACCAGTTGGTCAGCGACTCGAAGGTCTGCTCGGGCTCACACGGCGCGATGTAACGCAGGTCTTCGCTGAATATCGACATGATCCTGCCGACGTCACCGGTCGTGTAGCCGTCGATCCAGGTGCCAAAGATCGTCTTGTCGTCAGGCCGGCTCTGCTTGATGGGCTTGGCCTGCTTCGCGGGGACATTCTTCTTCATCGGACTCCCTCCCTGATGGCAGCGGGATGCTAGCACAGCCGGGAACATTTCCATCGTTCCCGGCACTTGCGCGGTCGTGGGCTCCGATTCGGTCCGCGTTCCCGGGTCGTGGTCCGGCGACGTCGGACAGCGCGCACGGCGCGCGGCCCTGCAACCACTCGTACCGCCTGCCTACAGTGCGGCGCAGGTGATGCGCCTAACTTGTTCCCGCTACCTTCATCAAAAGTTAGGAGGTTCTGTGAGTACCAGGAAGCTTTCTGCCACGGGAATCGTGGCGGCCTTCACCGCGATGGGTCTGCCGCTGCTGGCTGCGGCCGCCGATGCCGACCTCGTGAGTGAAGGCCAGAAGATCTTTCGATTCGACACCTTCGGCGACGAGCAGCTCTGGACCGACAAACTCGGGCTGCACAAGGTGGTCGAGCAGAAGGTGGACCCGGTCACCGCGCTGGCGGTGGGGCTCAAGGTGGATGCCGACGCGCTGCCGCCGGGAACGCTGGAGAAGGCGGACCTCAAGAGTCCCGCGACCACGGTCGCCTTGCTCAAGCTCGATGCGGTGGTTGGCCTCAAGGCGGAGGTCGACGCGAACAACCGGATCACCAGGCTCGGCGTCACCTGCGCCCTGTGCCATTCGACCGTGGACGACTCCGTCAAGCCGGGCATCGGCAAACGCATGGATGGCTGGCCGAACCGCGATCTCGACGTGGGCAAGATCATTTCGCTGTCGCCGGCGCTCACCGATGAACAGAGGAAGGTGTACACCTCCTGGGGCCCCGGCAAGTACGACCCGCGTTACAACCAGGACGGCAAGAATACGCCGCTGGTGCTGCCGCCGGCCTACGGCCTCGCGAACGTGAAGAACGAGACCTATACGGCCGAAGGGCCGATCTCGTACTGGAATGCGTATGTCGCGGTGACCCAGATGGGCGGGCAGGGCAACTTCTCGGATGCAAAGCTCAAGATCAACGTGAAGCATTCGCCCGACCTGGTGACTTCCAAACTACCGGCACTGCGTGCCTACCAGCACAGCCTCGAGGCGCCGAAGGCACCGGCCGGCAGCGTGGACGAGGCCGCCGCGTCGCAGGGCCGAACCGTGTTCAACAAGGCCTGCGTGAGCTGCCATGTCGGCGGCAACGGCACCGACAACAACACCGGCAAGCTGCACACGGCCAAGGAGACTGGCCAGGACGGTGCCTATGCCGCACGCACCAGGAACGCGTCGTACCGCACCACGCCGCTGCGCGGCCTGTGGCAGCACCCGCCGTATTTCCACGACGGCAGCGCCAAGACATTGAATGACGTGGTGGATCACTACGACAAGCAGCTCACGCTGCGTCTCACGACCAAGGAGAAGGCGGACCTGGTGGAGTACCTGAAGACGCTGTGATCTGCGACATGACAACCATCACATGACATTTCACATGGAGGCGGCGCTGACAGCTCACACTTAAAACTCGCCCGGCGATTCGCAACACTGTGCTCACTGGTTAGCAAACAAGGGAGACAGGAACATGAAACGTTTTGCCGGATTGATTGCGTTGATTGGTGTCGTGTTTGCAGTGGCGCTGGCGAGCTCGTCCGCCAGCGGGGCATCGCTGGGCCTGTGCACGGCGCTCGTGATCGGTGGCGTACTGGTGCACAAGTTCATCCAGAGCGCCGAAAGCGCCGATGCCGGCCGCGTGCCGAGCGGCGTCCGCGGTTTCGCCGTGGCCGTCGCCCAGAACACCATGCGTTTCGCGATCGGCGCGCTGACGATCGCGTGGATGGTGGTGTCGCTGCAGTGGCTCGCGGCCGTGATCGGCTGATATCTTAGGGAGGGTCACGGGCGGACAGATCGGGCCGAAGGAGTCGGAGATGGCTAATGCACCGGTTTCAGAGCGCATCCGCGCGCGAATCCTGGCAAAGAAGCAGCGCTTTCACGCCAACGACAACATCTCCGACTTCATCGAGCCCGGCGAGCTCGAGGAACTGACGAAAGAGGTCTGCGAAAAGATGACCGGGGTGCTCTGCAGCCTGGTCATCGACGTCGACAACGACCACAACACGCAGGAAACCGCCCGCCGCGTCGCCAAGATGTACGTGACCGAGGTGTTCCGCGGCCGCTACGTGCCGCTGCCCAAGGTCACCGAGTTCCCGAACGCCGAGCACTTGAACGAGCTCATGATCATGGGGCCCGTCACGGTGCGCAGCGCCTGCAGCCATCACCTCTGTCCCATCATGGGCCGGTTGTGGATCGGCGTGATGCCCAACAAGGATTCCGACCTCATCGGACTCTCGAAGTATTCACGCATCGCCGAGTGGATCATGTCGCGCCCGCAGATCCAGGAAGAGGCCATCATCCAGCTCGCGGACCAGCTGGTCGGGATGGTGAAGCCGGATGGGCTCGCGGTGGTCATGGAAGCCGATCACTTCTGCATGCACTGGCGCGGCGTGAAGGACAACGCCTCCAAGATGACGAACTCCGTGATGCGCGGAGTCTTCCTCGAGAACGGTGCCCTGCGCCGCGAGTTCCTCTCGCTGATCAACCTGAAAAGCGACTGATTGGTGCCGGGCCGGCATTTCGGCATTGGTGCCG